>CANQAD010000110.1 GCA_947588735.1 uncultured Akkermansia sp. | reverse complement strand
AATTCACAGAACTACGATAAAGAAGAAAAACATACAATGAAAACCTACATATTATTCGCAATATTGGGCATTCTCCCCTTGCAGGCTGCATCGTTGAGGGATGCGATTGATGCATCGAAAGAAGCCGCTGTGCAGGAACAGGCTCTGGGAGCAACGGAGGTGAGTCACGTGCAATGCACAGTGCTGGAGGCATCCCTCTGTTCAGCGTTAGTCCTGCCGGGTGCTATGGAAAAACACACCATATCCTCTCCGCAAAAAGGGCAGCTTGTGCTCTTTGTGCGTGGAAAATTCTTAAATCAAGGGGCAAATAAAATTGATATGGAACTCCCGCAATTCTGTTCTGCTCAAGGAAAGATGTATGAAGGGGAGGACCTCTACATTAAAGGGGTAAAACCCCAAGAGCTTGGTATCTCCCTAAACCCGGATCAAGAATATACTTTTGTTGCTTATTACTTCCTTCCATCGGCAGCGATAATCGGAGGAAAGCTTGTCTTTGCCGACGATGAGTTTGATTCGGAGGAGCGTGGGGAGGTTGACCTGCATTTTGATCGCTCTACTTCCGTAGAGGATAAACTTACGAAAAAAGGTATCACAGACAATCCATTCGATGCCATGGATTAACTGCCAAACAGGTTAGGACATCTCTAATGAAAAACTTTGTTTCTCGGTGAGGTATTGTAGGATGCGCAAATGCCCCAAAGGGAAAAGTCATCAAAGCCTGATGCTTTAAAAGAATCTCATATTCGCACAAAATTTTCCATATTCTGAAAATTCCCTTGAGATGCCAGTGCGTAAAATGCAGATATTCTAATTGAAAGAAAATTTATTTATTATGCTATGAACGAAAGTGATATGATCCATCAGGTACGCGAGGCGGCTGAGCGCGCGAATGCGGAGGCCGCCATGGAGCTTGAGGAATACTACACGAAGCTTGGGGAAAGCTACATGAAGGGCGAAGGAGTGGAAAAGAATGAGGAGGAAGCGCAGGCGTGGTTCCGCAAAGCAGCCGAGCTGAAAAGCAGGGACACGGTAGAGACCGAGACACCATCTGCCCCGGCTTCTGCACCTGCTCCGATTCCATCGGTAACGGTCCAAAGTCAGACATCAGTTCCGGTGACGGTTTCACAGGCCATGCCGAGGAAGAAGAGTGGACAGCTCAAGCTACGGAGGGCGGTCGTGGCGGTAACGGCTCAAAGCCCGACATCAGTTCCGGGGGTGATTCCACAGACCGTGCCGACAAAGAAGAGTGGTCAGCTCAAGCTACGGGGGGCAGCTGTAGTGGCGTGGTTGGTGTTGGTGATCGGAGGAGGAATAGGGGCATATTATATGCTGCGGGAGGATCCTTACGTTGCGTATCAGCGGCTCACCAAAGAGGGGAAAGAGAGCGAGGCGATGGAGCGCTTGCACGTCGCCGCAGAGGATGGCAATGTTTTGGCGCAAGCAGATCTTGGTAAGTGTTATTATGAAGGCAAAGGAGAGAGCAAGGACTTGGAGAAAGCGGTGAAGTGGTGGCGCAAGGCAGCGGAGCAGGGGTATGCAAGAGCGCAGAGTAACCTTGGCGTGTGCTATGAGAAAGGTGAGGGAGTGAGTAAGGATCTAGCAGAGGCAGTGAAGTGGTATCGTAAGGCAGCGGAGCAGGGGTATGCAAGAGCGCAGAGTAACCTTGGCGTGTGCTATGCGAAAGGTGAGGGAGTGAGCAAGGATCTAGCGGAGGCGGTGAAGTGGTATCGTAAGGCAGCGGAACAGGGGTATGCAAGAGCGCAGTTTAACCTTGGCGTGTGCTATGCGAAAGGTGAGGGAGTGAGTAAGGATCTAGCAGAGGCAGTGAAGTGGTATCGCAAGGCGGCAGATCAGGGACTTGCGCCGGCGCAGTTTGCCCTCGGCGTGTATTATGAAAACGGCTGGGGAGTGAGCAAGGATCTAGCAGAGGCGGTGAAGTGGTATCGTGCGGCAGCGGAACAGGGGTATGCAAGAGCGCAGAGTAACCTTGGCGTGTGCTATGCGAAAGGTGAGGGAGTGAGCAAGGATCTAGCGGAGGCGGTGAAGTGGTATCGTAAGGCAGCGGAACAGGGGTATGCAAGAGCGCAGTTTAACCTTGGCGTGTGCTATGCGAAAGGTGAGGGAGTGAGTAAGGATCTAGCAGAGGCAGTGAAGTGGTATCGCAAGGCGGCAGATCAGGGACTTGCGCCGGCGCAGTTTGACCTCGGCGTGTATTATGAAAACGGCTGGGGAGTGAGCAAGGATCTAGCAGAGGCGGTGAAGTGGTACCGTGCGGCAGCGGAACAGGGGCATGCGCCGGCGCAGTTTAACCTTGGCGTGTATTATGAAAACGGCTGGGGAGTGAGCAAGGATATGGAGGAGGCGGTGAAGTGGTGGCGCAAAGCAGCGGAACAGGGGTATGCAAGAGCGCAGAGTAACCTTGGCTGGTGCTATGCGGAAGGTGAGGGAGTGAGCAAGGATTACGCGGAGGCGGTGAAGTGGTATCGTGCGGCAGCGGAACAGGGGTATGCAAGAGCGCAGAGTAACCTTGGCGTGTGCTATGC
>CANQAD010000109.1 GCA_947588735.1 uncultured Akkermansia sp. | reverse complement strand
GATGTGCTGAGTGTGGAAGTGAGCGTGTTGGGCGTGTGGCAGCGGCTGGAAAAATGGCTGCCGCTGCTCCACGAGCTTTGCGGCACCAAACGGCATGTTGTGCAGGTAGATGTCGGCATAGCGCGCATGGAGGGGATCGACCCTGCCTCCGCCCCGCCTGCCGAGCCCGTGCGCCGCGTGCGCATCATGGAGCATGGCGTGAATTTCGAGGTGGACTTTGAGCATGGTCACAAGACAGGTTTCTTCTGTGATCAACGGGAAAATCGTCTCAAGCTCTCGCGCATGGTGCAAGGTAAGACTCTGTTGGACTTGTGCTGCTATTCCGGTGGTTTTTCCATATATGCCAAGTTGTTGGGCGGTGCGGCAGAAGTGACGGCGGTAGATTTGGATGAGGCCGCCATAGCCATGGCAATAAGAAATGCCAATATCAACTCGCGCCGTGGCCCTCTGCGTATTGATTTCGTGCATGCAGATGCTTTTACCTATGCGCGACAGATGATTCGCAACGGGCGGCAATTTGATGTGGTGCTGCTTGATCCGCCCAAACTGATCATGGGGCGCGACGAGGAGCGTGAGGAGGGAATTAAAAAGTACCGCGATCTGAACACGCTGGGCCTGCAGTGCGTGAAGGTGGGCGGATTATTTGTGACATGCTCGTGCTCCGGGCTGTTGAGTGTGATGGATTTTGAAAACATCGTCATCCATGCAGCGCAGAGGCTCGGTCGGCGTTTGCAGGTATTGGAGACCAGCGGTCCCGGCTGGGATCACCCATACTTATCCACCTACCCTGAGGGGCGCTACTTGAAGGTAATCTGGGCCCACGTTGTATCATGATCACCACCTTGGCCATAGGCTTATCGCTGGCGCTTTTACTGGGTATTGCGGCGCAAAAGCTCAAACTTTCGCCGTTGGTGGGATATCTAGTCGCCGGCATGCTGGTGGGCGCGTTATTTGTAACGGCGCAGCCGGGCGGCAGCACCTTGTGGGGTATCGCCGTGGATGCCTCCACAGTAAATGACTTCTCGCATATTGGCGTGGTGTTACTGTTGTTCGGGGTAGGGCTGCAGTTTCATTTCAAGGATCTATTGGCTGTTCAGGCCGTGGCCTTGCCTGGAGCCATTGTGTGCATGGTAACGCGTGCACTGTTCGGCGCAGTGTTCTACTACTGGCTGGTGCAGGATTCCGGATGGTTGTCTGCCATGCTTTTTGGCGCGTGCATGTGTGTGAGCAGTACCGTGGTGCTTACCCGTGTGCTGGCGGACAACAAGGTGCTTTCTACACCTGCTGGGCACACTGCGTTGGGCTGGCTTGTGGTGGAAGATATCTTCACGATTGTCCTCCTGGTGCTTATACCTGTCTTCTTTGGAGGGGAATCGCTGGGACCGGCACTTGGCTGGCTTGTGGTGAAGTTGACTCTGCTGGTGTTCTG
This sequence comes from uncultured Akkermansia sp., assembly GCA_947588735.1. Taxonomy (GTDB): domain Bacteria; phylum Verrucomicrobiota; class Verrucomicrobiia; order Verrucomicrobiales; family Akkermansiaceae; genus Akkermansia. The sequence goes on along the minus strand of CANQAD010000109.1, from coordinate 1,239 downwards.
CGTTGCCTTTTTGGGGAAGCGTATCATTGAAAAAACGCTTACATATGTGGCGCGCAGTACGAGCGATGAACTTTTTACACTCTCGGTATTAGTCATTGCGTTGGGTATTGCGGTTCTCTCCTCGACGGCCTTTCATATTTCACTGGAGTTTGGCGCTTTTCTTTCTGGCATGGTAGTGGGGCAGAGCAAGTTTGCAGCGCGTGCTGCTTCAGATGCACTGCCCATGCGCGATGCTTTTGCGGTACTCTTTTTTGTGTCGGTTGGCATGGGGTTTCGCGGTGGAGAAATCATTGAGCATTGGCAGCTTGCACTCAGTGCGATTTTGCTTACGTTTTTTGCCAAGCCGATAGTGGCGTATATCATGGTGCGTTTGTTGCGTAAACCGAGCCGCATGGCCCTTATGGTGGGGACATCGCTCTCGCAGGTGGGTGAGTTTTCCTTCATTCTTGCCTCACTCATTGCCGGTACCTATGGGTTGTTGCCTGATTACGCGGTGAATGTGATTACGGGCACAGCCATTATCACTATCACGCTAAATGCTGCTCTCTACCGTTTCGTACCTCGTCTCGTCAAATATTTTGAAGATCGCGGTATCGGTGTGAAACAGAGTTCCGGAGGACTTCCCGCACCGGCGGAGGATGTTAACCGCGTGATCATGGTAGGCTATGGCCCATGCGGGAAAATTCTCACTGATATCTTATCATCTTACCATGTGGAAGTGGTGATCATTGAGATGAATATTGATACCGTCACCCGGCTCACCAGGCAAGGGAAGCTTGTCCTGCACGGCGATGCGCGTCAGCGCACCATCCTGAAACTGGCAGGTGTGGAGAAGGCACGTGCCATCATGATTACCTCTTTTGCGGCGCCAACAGCGGAGATTACATCCGCTGCACGCAGTATTTCCCCTGACATTGCGGTGATGGCTTACACGGCCTACCACCAAACAGCCTTTGCTCTGCGCAAGGAGATGCCTAAGGGAGATGAGAATTCGCTCTTCTTTTCTGGCGAAGAAGAAGTGGCTTTGGCTATGACAAGTACATTGCTCACCTATTTTGGCGCGACGGAAGAACAAATTGCGCGCGAAACGGCCCACGCCAGAGACAGTTTTACGCGTACTGCCATTCTCAGAATGAAGAAGAGGAAAGCGCCGCAGGACAACCGCATTTGAAAACCTGGGGGAGAATTGGACGTATGGAATTTAGCATCAATAAATTATTTAAATTATTGATATTAAAT
>CANQAD010000108.1 GCA_947588735.1 uncultured Akkermansia sp. | reverse complement strand
ATCGCGGAACACTTCGGTGCGCTAATTATGTCCGATCACTTTTCTTTTTTCGGTGCACTATTTTTGTCCGATCACGGCAACCGCACCAGGAAATGCGGTTGCTATTGACGATTTCGGGGTACAATTTGCGGTTTGTTGATCATGTGCTCATTACGCAGATTTGTTGCGGATGACAGAGGCGCGCTCAGGGAAAAATGCTACTGCTCCTCATCCTCATCGAGCATGGCGCGCATGGAAGCAAAGAAATTTTTGCAAGTTTCCTGATCTGCCGGGGCATTGAGTACGCTGTCGTAGTCAACAAACTCATAGAGGTTGGCAGGGATTTCAGAAAGAAAGGGAGAGGGTGCACATTTTTCCTGCTTGCCGTAGCGGGTACGCTGGGCACAGTAGGTGAGCGTCAGTTGCTCTTGAGCACGGGTGATACCGACGTAAAAGAGTCGGCGCTCCTCGTCCAGATTGCCCTCATCCACCGAGCGGTTGTGAGGCAGGAGCCCCTGCTCGACGCCCACAATGTACACACGCGGGAACTCCAGTCCCTTGGCGGCATGCATGGTGATGAGGCACACTCCGGATTTCTTCTCGATGTCCTCTTCCTCCTTCTCATCATCCAGCGAGACGGAAGCCAGGAAATCTGCCAGCTTGCCCGGTCCCGGAGAGGCCTGCCGCAGCGTGCCGAGCAGCTCGTCCAAGGCGGCCTCGCGCTGCAACCGCTCCTCCGAAGTTTTGCAACTGCGCTCCATGTAGTCGGCGTAGTCAATTTCGCGCAGGAGGTCAGCCGTGAGTTCCGCAGCGCTCTTGCTCATGTGCGTAAAGGCATCGCGGTACTTTTCAATAAGCTGCACGAACCGCACCACATTCTCTCGCGCACGATCGTGGAGCGCCGCAAGAGTCGAAGAATCGTGCAGAGCATTCCACACACTCGTGTGCAGCTCCCGGCTCTTTTCAAGAAGTTGTCCGGCGGTTACAGCGCTGATGCCGCGCGCCGGGGTGTTGAGGATGCGCAGCAGGTGCAAATCTGCCGCCGGATTGGCCAGTGTGTGCAGGTAACTAAGGACATCCTTTACTTCGCGACGGTCGAAAAAGCTCTTGCTGCCCACCATGCGATAGGGGATATGACGTTCGCGCAGCGCCATCTCCAGCGGACGACTCTGGACATTCGCGCGGAACAGGACGGCACAGTCCTCCCACGCCACGCGGTCACGCCGGTGCATCTGCTCAATCTCGTCAGCCACAAAATCGGCCTCCTCTTCCGCCCCGGACATGCTGATCACGCGCACCGACTCTTCTCCTTCCTTTTTAGTACGCAGCGTTTTCTCGCGGCGCCCGATATTGTGACGAATGAGGGCGTTGGCACAGTCGAGCACCTGTCGCGTACAGCGGTAATTTTCCTCCAATTTGATAATTTTGGGGTTGGGGAAAAACCGTTCAAACTCCAGGATATTGGAAATTTGCGCTCCACGCCACCCATAGATTGATTGGTCGTCATCCCCCACCACGCAAACATTGTGCGCCGGACCGACCAACTGTCGTAATAGGCTCATCTGCAACCCGTTCGTGTCCTGAAATTCATCCACCGTGATATGCGAAAATCGTTTTTGCCAGGTAGAGCGCACCTCGTTGTTCATGCGCAGCAGACGCTCTGCCAGGATGAGCAGATCATCAAAATCCACCGCATTCTGAGCCTTAAGTTCCTTCTGATACGCCTCCGCCACAGCAGCCACCAGTCCATCCTCAATCTCGCGGTACGTGAGCCCCCGGTTGCGCGCGGCGGAGTATGCCGCCAACACTTGGACCGGCTCCAGCTTTTCCCCACGCCCACCGTGTTCCATGATGAGGCGTTTGATGAGGCCTGATTGGTCGCTCCCGGTAAGGATCGTGAAGTTTTCCTTGTAACCCAGTCGTCCGATTTCACGACGCAAAACGCGCACGCACAGGGAATGGAAAGTGCATACCGTCATTTCCCTGGCCGCATCAGCCCCCACCAAACCCGCTACACGTCCGGCCATTTCATTGGCTGCCTTGTTGGTGAAGGTAAGCGCAAGTATGCCCTTGGCCTCAACGCCTTTTTGGAGCATTTGAGCAATACGGCAGGTCACGGTGCGCGTCTTCCCTGTCCCCGCACCGGCGAGAATCAACACCGGACCGTCAAGCGTCCGAACAGCCTCCCTCTGAGCCGCATTCAGTTTGTTGATGTCAAACTTTTCCGCCATACCCGATTCGTCGCGCCGCATGGTACCACACGTCTCTCGCGAGGTCAAGCCTGCCAATAGAGCGAACAAGGCAAGAGCATTGGGAAATGCAGTTGCCGTTTGCGCTCTTCGATTGACGAATGATGATTTATTGATCATGTGCGCTCGGCGCAGTTTTTTCGAATCATGAACGTGTGCAGAAGAATTCTTGAGAGCAATCATCATGATGATTCTTGTTGTCATATTTTTGATGCGCATTTCACCCCTGCGGAGCAGTCGGCTGGCTCATCAATCATACAGTTGCCAGTCGCCTCGCATCACGCGCGTAGCGCACTGGCATTCAAGTCGTCAATCGAAAATCCGCTTGCGCTCCAGCTCCTCTTCTCCGTTTAGCTTTCTAACTAGTCCTGCGCGCGGTTCCATCTTTTTTTTCCCCCCCCGTCGCTCACGATCCGCAGTCTCGCGCGCCAGCGAGCAGATTTTCACCAAATCGTAATTCGGAAATCAAAAATCGAAAATTACCAATGGGTTATCCTTCATGATGCGGTGATAACCGCCGTTGGGATCGCTTTTTCTTGGGACAAATGTGGTGAGAGCCAAACGTTTTTTGTGAATTGCAAGAATAAATGCAACATATGACAGAAAGAGTTGAGGTCATGCGAAGAGAGGGGTAAAATAGT
>CANQAD010000107.1 GCA_947588735.1 uncultured Akkermansia sp. | reverse complement strand
GCGAACAGGTAGGCTCCGGAAATGGCGTGGGAAGAGATAGGCTCCTTCTCGCGCGTGGCGGTCACCTGCCCCTGTTCGTCCACGGCGGCATACGAGAAACAAGTCTGCTGCGAGGGAAAGGTGAGGAGGCTGCCATCGAGCCGCCTCGCTTTGCAATCATCCACAAAGCGCGAGATTACATCCGGGCGGTAGATCGTATCCGAATCGGCGAAGAGTACGGGCAGCGCATTGTCGATGACGCGATGCGCCGCGAGGGCTGTGCAGCAGGCGCCCTGGGTGAGCTTCTCCACACAGAGGAAAGCTACGGGAAAATGCTCGGCAAGGCGTTGCAGAAGATCGGCGTGCTGCTCCTCAAAGGCGCGCTGAATGATGAGTGTGTAGTGTGCATTGGAGCAGCGCAGTCCATCCAGCACCCGCTCAATCATCATCCTGCCCCGTACATCGATGAAGGGCTTGGGTAAAGCGAAGCCTGCCGCCGAGAAGCGGCTGCCGGCTCCGACCATGGGGATGACGACGTTAATCATTTACTTCTCTTTCGCTGCTGAGATGAGTTTTTCCTCCGTGATATCCGCCCAGTTGTCCGCAAAACGGAAGGCGCGGTCATCTATCATCACATCCGCATTCGGCTTACCGAAGAATATCTCATCGTACTCGATGCCGTTTCTTTCCAGCCAGTCGAAGGTGATCTTTCCGACATTCTTGAGGGCTTTGCCCACATTGTGACCGGTGGAACCCATGTTGCGTGCGGTCTGGATCACGATGGTGTGTCCGGCCTGGCGCAGGGCGCGGATGCACTCCGCAGCGCCGGGCTTCACCTTCACTTCGGCATAAGTTTGCCCCTCCTGCCGGATATCGCAGATGGTGCCGTCCAGATCAATGCAGATGCGTAGTTTCCTAGTCGCCATAAAGAATGTCGTTGAGTTTTTGAATCGCGGTAAGGTAGAAAGCCTGCTGGCGACGCTCGTCATCGCCGTGCAGTGGGATGATGGTCAGGAAAATCAACGCCTCAATGAGTTTGATATCCGAAAGATTATAGCCGAAGGACTGGATGATTTCATCGAAAGCTCCTTGCAGCGCATCGGAAAGATGCAGGGATGCGACATGGAATTCGTATTCCTCTTTCCCGAGCTGTTTAAGTTTGAAAAATCCACCCACGATAAAATCGTAGAGTCCCACCGCACTGTGCCTGAGTTTGGCGATATCGTAGCGAGGATCGCCGTATATCGTCTGCGTGTCTTTGAAGCGTCCGCGCGGGTCAATGAGTTTGAAGATGTAGTGCATAGGATCGAACAGGATGTTCGAAAAGCAGTAATCTCCATGCACGATGGTGCGCTTGTCGTAGCTCAGCAGCTTGTTAATCCCCTCTTCCATCCGCTGCCGCAACAGGGAGATATTCCTGTACGGCTTGCCGTTGATGATGATGGCCTCCTCCTTCATCATCTCATACACATTCGGGACACTCTGCACGATTTCCTCCATGCGCTTACGCGTCTTCGTCACGTATATTCCCTCCAGCTCGCCCGGGTCGCTTGGCTTCGTGTATTGCTCCAGCTTGCGGTGCACCTTCATGAGCGCCTCAAAAAGCCGGTACCAATCCTCATAATTACCGGAGCCATACAGGAAAGATTCCGCCAGGTTGGTGTAGCCGTACATCTCCATCTCCACACTGACGGTGTCTTCCCCTTCCTCCACCCGGAAAACACGTGGCACGAACACTTCCAAATCCGGAGGCAGGGAGCGGTACCAGTTCACTTCATCCATCAGCTTCTGCTTTTTGGTCGATGTCTTGGTGATTGTGCCGCGCACGGCATCTACCTTAAGGTTGTTAAACTCACGCGCGGAGAAAAGTTTCAACCGAGCCTGCACCATCCCGTTGATATTGCTGAAATCATACCATTGAGTCGTGCTTTTAACGAGGATAGGTCTCTCAAGATTGTAAAGCGCTAGGATGCGGATAAAATCGCAACTTCCCCGGCTGTATTGTTCCATAGCAATGCGTTTGAGCAAGCGTGTGTCTGAAATCCTGTAGTAGCCAACCAGCGCTTCCTTGCCCTCCAGCGGCACATCTTTCTCCTTGTTGTAGATCTCTCGGATACAATTTTTTTCGTCTCTTGATACCAGACACCAGTTCTTCGATGCTTTCACCTTGGGAGAAGAGAGAAACACGTCTCCTTCCGTGGGAAAGTCCTCATTGATAAGCGTGTCGCTCAGAATAATTTGCGTGGGTAAATCATCATCACACACACCGAGGATGGCGAGAGGTGAGACTTCCTGATCTTCAGCTTCTTCCAATACGACCTGTTCTACCTCCGGATAGCGATAGTTCAAAAAGTGCCTTAAGCGAGTACTGCTTCGGCGCAGCACCACCTTGATATCCTCCGCTCCGTTTTTCACTGCAAAATCAATGACCCACGCGATGGCCGACTTCCCGCGGATGGGCAGCAACCCTACCTCCTTAATCATACCGGCAGAGATATTCCGTGCATTGAATTTGCCGGCCGCCAAAATAATTGTATTGATTCTCCGAGGCATACTTATATTCTCTGAAATCCCTCGACACTCTCCCTTTTCTGGGGCGGTCGCGGCGGCAGTATATCTCTTTTTAAAGGAGATACACATATTGATTTTTTACAATTCATTAAATATAAAATAATGAAGATGATTTTTTGTTACTAAAAAACTCCTGTAAACCCTTCCATTTTATGTGTGTCATACCTCGGATCCTGTATCACCTTTTGGCTATCAATGTTTCCTCTACGAGTCGTGGAGCCAGAGAACACAAATTGATGTAACAATCTGTGCATAAAAAATTAAAAATTGTTAATCCTCTCCGAATCTTCCATCTGTCGTCATAAAACGGAGAAGCAGAAAATTTTGGATATGTAGAAATTTGTCTGTACATCTCCTTTAAAAAGAGATACACTACCGCCGCCCGTGCATTTTTCCCGGTTGGAGCTTCCCTCGAATCGGGTTAATGGCGAGCAGCTGTAAGTCACAGAACACCAGGAGTGAGAAGAGAGCAACCAGAGCAGG
>CANQAD010000106.1 GCA_947588735.1 uncultured Akkermansia sp. | reverse complement strand
TCGGGCACGTCCACAAACTTCTTGGCGGGATCGACGACAGGGGGATTGTCGGGGTTGTCAGGGTTGTCGGGGTTGTCCGGACCGGTCGGAGTGCCGGGCATGGGAGGCGCCACGTAGGTGTAAGCGCTGAGGGTCACGGTGTAGGTATAGGTGCTATCGGTAACCTCTACGGGATTAACCTTGTTCGGGTTCCACATGCTGGTGCCGTCGATGAAGGAGAATCCATTAGGCTGCGCCTTCAGCGCGGCATCAAGACCAGCCCGGTCGGTGTAAACGGTAGTAGTGGTGCCGGACACGGTCGTACCGTCCGCATTGTAAGTCACACTGTAGACATCGATGGTGGCGGAGCTGACAGGTGTACCTTGAGCCACACTACCCTTATAAAGATTGACGGTGTACTTGCCCGGTTTATCGGTAAAAGTGCTCGCTTGATTCTTGAAGCTGATATAGGAAATACCGCCCTCGGTGACGCTGGAAACCGTCTCGGTAACCTTCTGCTCACCCTTTACAAACTCAACAACGTATGACGCAGGCTCAGCCGCATCGCCTGTCGCGGCTTTGAAGGCGGCGTACAGCGTCTCGTCGCTGCAGTCCTTGATGCCAGCGGTGCCCCACTGCTTACCAGCGCCCTTAACCTCAGGAGCCAATGCGTTCAAAACGTCATTGCCATCCTTGCGGCCAGTGCCGATGAAGCCCACATACTTGATTGAGGCATCGTCCTTCCTCGACTCAATCGTTTTAACTTCACCGCCGCCCAACGTCTCCTTGGCCGCGTTAGCGTCGGCAGGGGAGGAATAGTAGCTGAAAGGCACATCGGGGTCTTTGCTCTCGAGTTGGGTGTTCAGGGTGTCGTCAAGATATTTATCAGCAACTTCGCTGGAGAAGTATCCGCCCTTGACGGTGAGCTGATCCTCGCTGTTATCCTTGTCCTCTGTGCCGTTCACAGCGTACAGAACCGCGGGCTTGCCGTCAGCGCCCACATAATTACCGCCGTTGAGCGTGGCGCTTGTGGTGCCCTTATTGTAGGAAGTGCGTTTGTCGACCACAACAGCGGCAGCGGGAACGTTCTCGGGCTTCGCGTCACCAACGTCAATGTCTTCGGTGGAAGTGGCTGTGATCGTGCCGGTGTAGTCATCGTCCACGGTCAGATTGCCGCCGCGAACCACGACGCCAGCGCCGCCGGTGATATTGGCGTCACCGCTAACGGTCAACTGGCCGGCAGGCAGATACACGCCGCAGGCGTCATCGCCGCCAGTGATATTGCCGCCCTTGATGGCGATCTTCGCACCCGTGCTCTTGCTGCCGTTGGTGGAGATACCAAAGCCGTCGGTGCCGGTTATCTCGCCGCCGGTAACCGTCAGGTCGCCGTAGGCAAAGACATTCACACCATAGACGGGAGCCGTAACAGAACCGCCCTTAATGGTGGCTTTGGCAGACTTGCTGCTAGTCCCAGCAGCAAGTTGCACCGCAGGAGCCGTTTCATTGATACCAACAACGTCGCCGCCCTCAAGGACGAATTCGCCGCCGGCTATAACATTGATAGTAGGATTCAATTTTGTGCTCAGGGACCCATCAGCTGTAATAGTGCCAGTGCCCTTGACGGTCAGCTTGCCGCCGTCTTCCACCTCAAACACGGTAGCGCCCGCACTGCCCGCTGCACGGGTGATATCGAACGCGCCGAGATCAATGGTGATATCCTTCGAAATTTTCTGGAGGGTATTAATCTCCACGTCCTTCTGCAGAACAATGGTCGCGCCCGGGGTGGCAGCTTTAATGGCAGCTTCCAGCGTTTCATATCCTACATCGCCGATTTTAGCCTCGAAGGTAACACTGGCTTCAGGATTCGCCGTGATTTTACCGGTCTCTTCGTCAATTGTGTTTCCCTCGGGAAGGAACACCTCAGCGACCCTCTCGTCCCCCTTGTCCCCGGAAAAGAACTCGCCGCCAGTGATCACAATTTTATTGTCTTCAGCAACCTCTTCTTTTACTGTGTCACCCTCGCTATAAGAAACAGCAGATTTTTCATCGGCAGCCTTGATGGTGCCGCCGGAGACAGTGACCTCGTTCTTGCCCCCGTTGTAAGTGCTGTTCTTGTCAACCGCGATACCGGCAGGCTCAACAGCGGTCCCCGCATCGCCGACCGTAACTTTCTCTGAACCGGTGGCCTCGATGGTGCCGCCCTGCACGTCCAGCGTACCGCCGCGAACCACAACACCAGCGCCGCCCTTAATGGTACCGCCGGTAACGGTCATCGTACCAGCGGGCAGATACACGCCGCAAGCGGTATCGCTGCCCTCGATTGTGCCGCCTTTGATGTCGATCACGGCGTTCTTACTGTTGTTCTCACCGTTGGCGCTGCCGTTGGTGCTGATGGCGAAGCCACTCTCGTCCTTGATCATCGCGCCGGCGTTCACGGTCAGGTGGCCATAGCCAAACACATTGACGCCGCCGGTGATCACACCGCCACTGATGGTGGCGTTCGATACAGTTTCATCGTTACCGTGACCGACCTGAACCGCGGCGACTTTTTCAGCGCCCCCGCTGATCGTGCCGCCGGTGATATTCAAGGTGCAGTTGCTACGGCCGAGGAGCGCCGTGCCAGAGTTCTTAACAACAGTCGCGCCGGTCTCCACTGTAATGGTGCCTGCGGTGCCGCTTACCGCGGCAACTTTGCTATTGCCAGTGGTGGCCTCGATCTTAACGCCATTTGTCAGGATAAGGCTGCCCGCACTCACCAGGATAAGGCCTTCCTTGCCGGAAATCTTCTTACCTTCGTTGGGGGCAGTATCCTGAATGGTCAGCGAACCGCCATCGACCTTGATGATGGCGGTGTTCTCAGGAACCTGATCACCCTTGGTGATAGAGTGGCCGTTCAGGTCCAGAACGATCGTCCCGCTTTTGATGACCGGCCTTGCCTCCGCGCTGGAAATTGTCACATCCTTGCTCAGCTTCAGCGTATTGCCGCTGATTACCGCAGCTGTATCACCCAAAGCCGTTTTCAGGCTTTCGGCACTGGTAACCTCTTTGTCCGTCGCCAGCGCTATCGCGGGTACCAGCGCCGCGACCATGACCAACGCCAGGGCGACGGCCATGAGCTTGGTTAATTTCTTCCTCATGTACTGTACCTCCATTTTAATAATGTACATTTTTTTAAAATCCCTCGCGGGACCCTTAAACGAGTCCATTATACAACGGAGTTACAGCTTTTGCAAGTCAAAAATAC
>CANQAD010000105.1 GCA_947588735.1 uncultured Akkermansia sp. | reverse complement strand
ATGAGCCGGAAGTGGGCGCAGATGAATGTGGGCATCAAGGGGAGGACGGATGAGATGAGGGATTGGTTTATGCAGGCAGTGGGGACGGTGAGCGGGAGGAGGACGGCAGAGGGGATAGCGGAGTGGATAAGGGAGCAGAATGTGCTGATGGATACGGGTATCACGCTGGTGCGCAAGGATAGCAGCACGCTGCGGCTGACGGCGGAGGAGGCGCAGGAGTGGATGAGGCTAACGCCGGAGGAGAGGAGAGAGAAGAGGGAGAAGATGAGGCAGGATGCGGAGGCTGACGAGAGGCTGGCGGCGGTGCCGAGCGAGGAGGATGTCTCGCAGATGAGGGAGCTTTATACGGAGAATCCGGAGAGGAAGTGGTATGAGATTAAGGGGGAGAAGGAGACGGTGGTGCGCCTGAGGACAAGCAAGCTGGGGGTGCTCAACGGGTTGCTGATGCTGGAGAGGCCGAGCTATGCGAGGCTGATGGAGGTGAACGGGGTGACGCCGGAGGTGATGGAGCAGATGAGGGAGTATGTGGGGGCGGATTTGCTGCGGCTAGGGGATATGCTGCGTGGGAGGTTTGCGCAGATGTTGCCTGAGCTGGCGGAGAAGTACGAGGGGATGTTCGGGATACCGTTTGCGAGTGAGAAAAAGTACTGGCCCGGGAGGTTTTTGCTGGAGGAGAAGGGAGTGGAGGATGAGGAAGGACGGGTGAAAATCACCAAGAACGGGATGCCGGGGAAGCCTGGGTTCCTGGTGCCGTTGCAGCAGCACCAGAGGATAATAAACTGGGGGAAGAGCGCGCTGGATGTGTTTTTGGGAGGGGCGCAGGACCAGATTAACTGGATTGTGACGTCGGAGTTTATCGATGAATGGACGGCGCTTTTTGCGGACAAGAAGTTTGCGGCGGAGATGGGAGTCAACTGCGGGACCGCGTTTTTGGGCGCGCTGAAGGGGGACATCCTGACGCTGGTGGGCGCGGGGGTGACGGATTCGAAGATGACGCGCGGGCTAGATGGGTTGCTGAGGAAATGGATGAGGATAACGTCGCTGGTGACCTTGGCGTGGAATGCGACGACGGTGGCGAAGAATGCGACGGCGTTGCTCAACGGGATGTGCGCACGCGTGCCGGAGATAGAAGTGACGAAGAGCAGGCTGGCGCGGGTGCTGGACAGCCGGAGGATTGGGCTGCTGGAGTTGATGGAGGGGTACTTCAAGGGACCGTTCAATTTGAAGGAGATTAACAGGAAGACGTTTATCGAGGTGAGGAGGAGCAAAGGAGCGTTTGTGGTGACGTCGGCGGCGGGAGAGGCAGCGAGCAAGGACAGGGTGCTGGGGCGCCTTGGGCTGAATCTGCCGGCGAGGTTGGCGAAGGCGGTTACGGATATGGGGATGAAGGGGATTGAGTGGGTGGATGTGGAGAGCAACGTGATGGCGTCGCTGGCTGTGGCGAATGCGGTGTATAACTCGGTTGAGAAACAGGACGTGAATAAGCAATTGAGCGAGGAGGAAAAGCGCAGGATTGCGGAAGAATCGGCGGTGCTGATGCTGGAGACGTGCGCGCAGCCGTTTATAGCGTCGCAAAAGAGCACGGCGGCGACGAGGAGGGCGATAGCGGGGAGCATGGGCGACGCGATGTTTTACATGTATAAGAGCGAGGTGATGGCGAAGTTTAGCTGGCTCTTGTCGATGTTGCGCGGGGGAAATGCGGGTGACAGGGTGTTTGCGTTTGCCGGGTTTAGTATGTTCAGCGTGGTAGCGACGCTGCTCGGTGCGCTGGCGAAGGAGATGATGAGGCAGCTGTATGGCTTGCTCAGTGATGATGACCCGGAGCCGGAGAAGGATTACTGGAAGAATTTGGGGATAGAGGCGATCATGTCCGTACCGAGTGATATGCCGCTGATTGGGGAAGTCGCGGACCAAATAAGCGCGAGGTTGCGCGGGCTATACTACGGGTACAATGAGATGATTGTTCCTGGAGCTGGGCTGTACAGGGCGGCGCAGAGGGTGTTTGCACCGAAGACGGCGAGGACGACGGAGGGGAGGATAAAGGATATTTCGACGTTGATTAAGACGACGGCTCAGGCTGGGGTGTTGTTACCGTCCGCGCGTCCGTTTGCCAGCTTGACTGAATTGACTCTTGCGGCGGGGGCTCTTTCCAACATCCCCGCCAAGGTTGCCACGGCGAGCGGCAAGACGGGAAGAAGGCCAGCAAAACCGAAGAAGGTGTTTAAGAACGAGACGTTATGACACGGTAAAATTTACAGCACGAAGGCAGCGCGACGCGAAAGCAATGTATTAAGAGTTAGTTGTTTGTTTCCCGCCGGCCCTATGGAGCGGAGTTGTCTCCTCGTGTAGAGGGCCAGACATGAATATGGTCATGCCGCCCACCAAGATTGATGCTTGTACAATGGTTACCGCATGGATACGCACTCGCAATTGCACGATGGCTCGCTATACCAGAGCATGGACGAAGAACTTGTCCATGCGCAAAAGGTATACTTGGAGCTTCTCTTCGATTTCAATCAAACGCGTCCTGGAGAAACGCAAAAACGAGCGGAGTTATTAAGCCGGATGTTGGCAGAAATCGGCAAGGCTAGTTTCATTGAACCTCCGTTCTTTGCTAACTGGGGCGGCTGTTTTCTGCACCTAGGGCACCATGTGTACATCAACCATAATCTCTCGCTTGTGGATGACACACACATCTACATCGGAGATTGCACAAAACTTGGTCCCAATGTGATGATTTGCACAGCGGGGCATCCTGTCCTCCCGGAGCTACGTGGTGCTTCTCCTTATCAATTTAACATGCCGGTGCGCATCGGACGCAACTGCTGGATTGGTGCCGGCGCCTGTATCCTTCCCGGTGTCACTATTGGCGACAATTCTGTCATAGGAGCCGGCAGCGTTGTCACGAAAGATATTCCAGAGCGTACCGTAGCTGTTGGCAATCCCTGTCGCATCCTACGTCCAATCACAGATCGCGACAAAGAATTCTATTTCAGGGACAGGAGAATTGACTGGGAGTCTATGCAAACAACCTCAGCCGGAGAGCCTCATTGACCTGTCGCATGTTTGATCTGAGTGGAGGCAGGGGCATATCTCTTCATGAGCTTGCCGTGTGATGTTCGTCGGGCGAATTGGTCGCCTAGCTCCAATGGATTAACGTACGGATGCTCCTTTTTGACTCATGTGCATCGTATATATTTTTCAGATTTTCAGAGAGGGAAAAACCACACGCCAAATGATGTTTCACACGCTGTCCCCATGCTCAATTTTTCGCATCCTCAACGCCTACGCGCTCATAAGACAGTATCACAATATCCGCTTCTTCTTAAACCTCTCCGAATGCTCGTCCTCCTTCAGCACGACCACCTTGGCAGGTATCTTGTAGCGTGCGAGCCGGGTCTTGCTGAAGTCAACCACCCTTCGCTTTGCCTCCATGGCGGTAAGCGGCTCGTTAAAGAGCATTTTTGCCGCCACCATCTGCCCGGTGATGGGATTTTTCTCCGCGTACACGGTGCAATCCAGCACGCCCGGCATTTGGTAGAGCACAGATTCCACCTCGGAGGGCAGCAC
>CANQAD010000104.1 GCA_947588735.1 uncultured Akkermansia sp. | reverse complement strand
TTATTTTTTTTGCATGGTAACAAAAAAAGTCTGGACATCTCTTTCAAAAAGAGATGAGCAGGTCTTTTTTGTATTTACTTACTTTATTTCCAATAGATTATATTTTTGAAAACAAAAAAAATAAGGGAAAGGGACACCGTAGGTGGCAAAGCACATGTTCACAGATGAGGAGAAGGCCGTCGCGTCGTCATGGCGGGCATGGCGCACTTCTCCCAAAGGAGGAGCAGCAGCCCGCCGATGCAGGGCAGCAGGTAATCTTTGTCCGGGGGAACCTCCAACCACGCCCAAACGCGCGCCCCGTAAACCACCACCATGATGCCCATCAGCAGCCCCACCACGACATCCTGCGGCGTGTGGACGCCGATGTAGTTGCGCGAGAACATGGTGAGCAGGGCCATAAGAACGAGGAAGACGCACAGGGGACGGTGCTGCCGATAACGCTCGATGAGTGTTCCGTAATTAGCGGTTGCCGTAATCGTGTGTCCGCTCGGGAAGGAGTAGCCGGTGGCTTTTTCGATGGGCATGATTTGCGCTGAGCGTATCCACGGACGGTACACGCAAAACGTCAGTTTGAGCGTCTGCATCAGGGAACGCGAGAATCCGACATTCAGGAACAGAAAACTGCCGACTTTTTTATCCGCCGACCAGAACATAACGCAGGCCAGCATCCAGACGAAAATGCCGGACAACCAATCGCTGATTTGCAGGAAGAAGCCGTTGAGGACGCCGTCTAGCGACTCTCGCATGTCTTGTAGAAAATGCAAGTACTGAATATCCATGATATTTATTGATGATCCGTTTGAATGACGAAATTGCCGGAGTCCCCCTTTTGGGCACCACATGCGAAAGAAAACAAATCCATAGAGGATTTCCGCGATCCTTTCTCGTCACATTTTACCAATTATTGATAGCCAATGTGTTTACCGTGAGGTCTAACGGCATATTGACAGACGAGGAGTCACGTGGTATAAGGACAGGGTTGGTATGGGGGCGACTGCGCTACATCCTCTGGTGTTGGGCGGCGTTTTATCGCTGCTGGCGGGACTGTGTACAGGGGCAGGAGCAGCAGTGGCTCTTTTCATGAAGCGCACGAACACGCGCGTCCTCACCTTTGCGCTGGGGGCAAGTGCGGGAGTGATGGTGTACATCTCCTTCATGGAACTCATGCCCGCGGCGTTGAGAAACCTGGACGGCATGACGGGAGAGAAATGGATTGCAATGGCTGCGTTTTTTGGCGGCATGGGGTTGGCGTGGTTCATCGACTTGATGATACCGGAGGACGAGAACCCGCACGAGGTGCACGATGCCGCCGAACTGGAGCATGTGCGCGCGACCGGGCAATTTTCAGGCCGTGAGAACGTACGACGCGGGGCCCTGCTCTTCGCGCTGGCCATGGCGCTGCATAATTTTCCGGAAGGTATGGCCACGGTGGCAGCCGCCTTCGACAACACCGATACCGCCCTTTCCGTGGCGCTGGCCGTAGCAATTCACAACATCCCGGAGGGCATCGCAGTTGCTCTGCCGCTCATGTACGCCACCGGCAAGGCAGGTAAGGCATTCCAATTGGCTACGCTTACCGGCATGGCGGAACCGTTGGGCGCCATCATTTGCATGCTTATCCTGCTTCCTTACATGAGCGGACTGCTGCTGGCATGCTTGTTTGGCGTTGTCTCCGGCATCATGGTGTATATCTCCTTTGATGAATTACTGCCCATGGCCGAGCGCTGGGGACACCACCACCTCTCCATTTCCGGCGTGGCAGTGGGCATGTTCATCATGGCGCTCACGCTGTGATGGCGTAGACAGGGATCAGGGAAAAACGGCGTGCCGAAAAATGGTCTTCGGACATCATGAGCACACTGAAATATCCCGAGATATTTTACCGTCATATCGTAGTTCCGGACGTACTCAGATAGCATTCCCAAGGGGTGTTTTTTGTCCAAACGATCAGACACATGCCCGCTTTTTCCCCATTCGGTACACTCACTTTTCTCCGATTGCGCAGAGGGGCTGACATTCTGAGGGCAATCGCATTTCCTAATGCGGGTACCATTTACGATTTACGAGAAGCGAATTACGATTTAGAAAATGCGTTTGCCGTGCTGACATTCTCCAATTTCTTGACTCAGGAGAAAACGCCTGTATAATGCGGGACGGTCATGTTGCGGACGCTCAAAAAGTGGGGATTACTGATTTCCTTTGTTGTGGGAGGGGTACTGCCGGAGCTGCATGTGTACTCATGGCTGATGCCGTATTTTGTAGGGGTCATGCTCATGATCACCCTCACGGGGATGGAGGTGGCGGAGCTCCGTCCGCGGCGGGAGCATTTCCTGCTTCTCGTGGCCAATCTCTTCATGGGACTCATCCCCTGGGGCATCCTGCACTTGCTCGGGTACGAGGAGCTCGCGGAATCGGCTTTCCTCTCATGCATCGTTGGAGCGGCGGCAAGTAGCCCGGTCGTGGTGCATCTGCTGGGAGGCAAATCGGAATTCGCCGCCGTGGCTCTCCTGCTCAACAGTGTGATGGCGTCCCTTGTCATTCCCGTCTTTACTCCTTTCACCATCACGCCGCACACAGGGCTCAGCCTCTCGCGCATGCAGCTTTTCTTCGTGGTGCTGGATCAGGTGCTCGTCATGCTGATACTGCCGTGCCTTGTTGCCGCGCTGCTGCGCTGGCTGCTTCCGAACAGCAAGGCAGTGAGTCGCAAGTTGGGCGGTTTTTCACTCTTCCTCTGGATGCTCAGCATGGCGCTCGTCTCTGCTACGGGCGTCACCCGCATCTTTGAAACAGACGCTACATTCGACCAAATTCTGCCCTATTTCATCCTCGCAGCAGTGCTGTGCACCTGCGGGTTCTGCATCGGTCGCTTCATCGGCGGCAAAAAATACGGACGGGAGGTCGGGCAATGCCTCGGGCAAAAAAACACCGCAGTCGGAATCTACCTTGGGCTCTGCTATTGCTCTCCGCTTGTCTTTCTTGGCCCCACCCTGCACCTCCTCTGCCAGCATATTTTCAACACCTGGCAATTTGTCCGGACTTCAACCCGTAAGAAACGTTCTTCTGAGACTTGCCCGCAATCTGATGCAGTATGCGAAAGGCTGCACCGCGTGAAATAACACGAGCGGCGAATACCGCTTAGGCGTTTTTGGGGAACAAATTCGAACATGATGGACGAGAACATTCCGGGCGAAGCCTCTACACATGTTCACCAAGTTGGGTTGAAGTCACAAGTAGAAAACGGATGAAACCCACATTTGTCCCAAGAAAAAGCAATCCCAGCGAGTTGTTATCGCCGCATCATGAAGGAGAACCCCTTTGTCATTTTCGATTGACGATTGGCGAATGACGATTTGGAAAGATAGCGAGCCGGAGGCTCGGGAAATGCGGAGCGTGGGCGACGGGAAAGGGCAGAACCAAGCGCAGATTGGTTAGAAAGCTTAGTGGAATTTTCGAAGGCGAGATGCGATGATCAAGGGAAAGCATCCGGTGTTACGCTATGCCGGGTTGACTGCTTTGACTCGCAGGCACCCCTTTGTCTGCTCGCCCTGCGGGCAACACTCACGCGTTGTCCAATCGGTTTTACCGCCCGCTTCGCGTGCGCCCTACTCGGGGCCGTCGACCGCTTATCTTCTTCATAGCGTTCCTCTATGGCTTTTTTACGCCTGCTTCTTCTTTTGTATGCCGCTTTCTTGTAATATGTGCTGCTGCGCACAGTCCCAACTCCATCTTGAGGACAACCTGCCTTATGGCTTAAGCACCGAATGATACCCGGCTGCATGTTCAAAGGCTCCCGACATTTCCTCTTGCTGCGCTGC
>CANQAD010000103.1 GCA_947588735.1 uncultured Akkermansia sp. | reverse complement strand
GCTCATCTCTTTTGAAAAGAGATGAGCACGCACAAATCACGATAAAATCATTGAAACTTTGCGATTTAGAAAACTCGACGTCCGAAACTCGCGGACAACGCCCACGCGAGCAGATGTTTCATGGCATGAGATTGAAGAGAGAAGGACTTGCCGGAGGAATTGCCCATGCGTGGAGCACAGCTATGCGTGCCGAAACAACTTGCGGCAAAGTTCCGCGCTCAGCTGGCCGGGTGCGCTCGGACTATCCCCCAGATAACCGTAAACCAAGGCGCTGCCATGCTTGCACAGCAGGACGCGGCTTTCTTTTGCCAGTGGTCCCATGCCCATGAGGGCGACCGGCAGCTGGTGCCCCGGGCGAGTCAGCCAACAGAGCACGGCATGCACCTGCTCCAAGTTCTGCGGGGTAAAGGCGACTTTGAGCAAATCCGCCCCGGCTGCAACGGCGCGCTGTTCCAGGACATCCAGCTCGCGGGCTGTTGGCGTCGTTAAAAAGTCATGGGCGGAGGCGATAAGCGCGGCTCCGGCGGCGTGCAAGCTATCCGGCAGATCCTCGGCTTCATCCAGCAGAGCGATCTCCCAATCGGCGGCAGCCGCCATCGGGAGCAAACGGCGCAGGCACTCGAGGCGCTCATGCTGCGGCGCCACGCGGCAGCCTCCCTCTGACGCATCCCGGAAAGTCAGCAACACCGGCAGTTCACAGGGCTCCCGGTGTTCCAACTCATGCACTTGATCGGCGCACGCATCGACGCGCAGCTCCACAATGTCACAATCTCCCCGTCTCACTTGAACCAACTCGGCAGGCGTTTTCACCACGCCCACGATCTTGGGGTACGGCGGGTCGAAGAGCGGATGATGTTTCAGCTCGTGTTTCATTTTTCGGCGCGGTTGATTTCGCGTATTTCCTGGCTGAGCTTCATGGCGCAAAAGTTCGGCCCGCACATCGAGCAAAAATGCGCCTTTTTCGCGCCGGCGTGAGGAAGCGTCAAATCATGGTACTGCCGCGCGCGCTGCGGGTCGAGCGACAGATTGAACTGGTCCTCCCAGCGGAACTCAAACCGCGCCTTGGCAAGCGCATTATCGCGGAGCTGCGCTGCCGGATGCCCCTTTGCCAAGTCTGCCGCATGCGCTGCCAATTTATACGTCACCACGGCCTCGCGCACATCCTCGGCATCCGGCAACCCCAGATGCTCCTTGCGCGTCACGTAGCACAGCATCGCGCAACCCCGTTGCGCAATCATTGCGCCGCCTATCGCACCGGTAATGTGGTCGTACCCCGGCGCAATATCCGCAGGCAGGGGGCCAAGTGTATAAAACGGAGCCTCGTGGCACCAGAGGAGCTGCTTGCGCATATTCTCGGGGATGAGATGCAGCGGCACGTGCCCGGGGCCTTCATTCATCACCTGCACACCGTGCTGCCACGCCGAAAGAGTCAAATCACCCTGCACCTCTAATTCTGCCAACTGGGGGAAATCATTGGCATCGGCAATGCTTCCCGGTCGCAGACCATCCCCGATGGAGACCGCCACATCATACGACGCCAGTATCGAACACAGCTCATCCCAATGCGTGTACAGAAAATTCTCGGCGCCATGCAACATCATCCATTTCGCCATGATGGAACCTCCGCGCGACACAATTCCCGTAGCGCGCCCGGCCGTGAACGGCACGAAGCGCTCGAGAAGCGCCGCATGCAAGGTCACGTAATCCACGCCCTGCTCCGCCTGCTCAATGAGCGTATCGCGCAACACCTCCCAGCTGAGCATTTCCACCTTGCCGCCGCACTTTTCCAAGGCCTGGTAAACAGGCACGGTGCCGATGGGAACGGGGCTGTTGCGCAGAATCCACTCGCGCGTCCGGTGAATGTCGGCTCCCGTGGAGAGGTCCATCACCGTATCAGCCCCCCAGTGAATGGCGCGGCGAAGCTTCTGCACTTCCTGATGAATGTCGGATGAGATGGCGGAGTTGCCGATATTTGCGTTGATTTTGCAGAGGAAGCGACGGCCGATGATCATGGGCTCCGCCTCCGGGTGGTTGACATTGGCGGGGATGAGCGCACGACCGGCTGCCAATTCATCGCGCACAAACTCCGGCGTGAAAAAAGCGGGCGCCTGGACCCCGGTCCGCTCTGCGTATTCCGTTGGATGGCTGTAGCGCAAGTCTGCGCGCCGCTGCAAACTCTGCGGTGAAAAGCCCGGCTCCTTCTCCAACTCACTCGGACGCGGCATGCCGGTGCCCAGTTCATCCAGCAACTGCTGCGCTTCCTGCGGCCTCGTCTTCTCATGCGGGAAGCGGTCATACACCGCCCGGAACGCTTCCTCGCGTCCCATGTTTTCGCGTATCGCCACAAACTCCATCTCGGGCGTGACAATGCCGCGCAAAGCGTACGCGCGCTGTGTGGGCGGAGATGCGGCAGAAGCAGCTTTGAGCGCCCCTCCCTCTGTACGCGCCACATCACCCCGCTGCGCTATCCATGCCTCACGCAAGCGGGGTATCCCGGATTCTACCGTGCATTTGACGGATGGGTCTCCCCAAGGTCCGGAGCAATCATACACGCGCACCGGTTCGTTCTTTTCTGTACTCCCGTCCGGAAAGAGAGAATCGGAAAGCTCAATTTCGCGCATAGGCACGCGCAGCTCCGGGTGCAACTTTCCCTGCACGTAGATACGCTTCCCCGCCGCCTCCGGTAAATCAAAACTCATGCGGGCATTCTATCGCATTTCCGGCAAATTGAAAAGCGCAATTCCACACGAGGCGCCTCAAACCGCAAGCGCCCCGCACTCCGGAGCGCTTGCGCTTTTGGGCGAGAATCATCAAATCGGCTCAACGAGCGCCGGCAGCGCGCAGCGCCTCGGCCGTGTCGTTGTGGTGATCCTCCAGCGCTTTCATGAGCGCCGTCTCTCCATCCTCATCGCGTGCGTTGACATCAGCCCCGGCAGCAATCAGCACACGGACGACCTCGGTGTGACCATCGCTCGCAGCATCCATGAGGGCTGTTTTCCCCTCGTGATCCCGTCGATTGACTTGGGCGCCGGATTTGAGAAGAAGCTGCACGGCAATTAAATTGCCCTTATCTGCCGCCTCCATGAGCGCTGTCTCGCCGTCGCGATCGGCACAGTCCACGGATGTGCCGCCGGCAAGCAACTGCTGCAAGGCGGATTCGCCGGCATTTGCCGCACGGAGTACCGCTTTCATGCCTTCTTTGCCACTGAGGGCGGCGGGCGTGGCTGCCGGAGCGGCTTTGGAAACATTGCGCAGCACGGCTACCGTGTCGGCGTGGCGTTCATCCTCTGCCATCATCAGCGCCGTTTCGCCGTCCTTATCCTTCGCGCTGGCATC
This sequence comes from uncultured Akkermansia sp., assembly GCA_947588735.1. Taxonomy (GTDB): domain Bacteria; phylum Verrucomicrobiota; class Verrucomicrobiia; order Verrucomicrobiales; family Akkermansiaceae; genus Akkermansia. The sequence goes on along the minus strand of CANQAD010000103.1, from coordinate 515 downwards.
GGCCCCTGCCGCAAGCAAGGCCTGCACTACCGGCGTTCGTCCCTCGTCTGCCGCATACATGAGTGCAGTCTTGCCGTCCTCATCTTTGCGATCCACTTGGGCGCCATACTTGATCAGCAGCTGCACAGCAGGCAAATTACCTCTGTCCGCCGCCTCCATCAGCGCCGTCTCCCCATCGTCATCCGTTACATCCACTACGACACCGCTTGCCAACACTTGCTTGAGCTGCTCCTCACCAAGATTAGCAGCCCTAAGCACTGCCTTGTGCGGCTCAGGACCATCTGCGTACGCAACGCCGCCGACAAGCGCCGCAACAGCCAACATAACTCCCAGACGGGCTATTCTATTCGTCATAAAAAATTCCTCCTTGTTCTTCCCCCCTACTACCACACGAAAAAAGAACTGTCAAGCAGATTTTCAAACTGTTCAGAAAGACCCCACATCCGTCCCAAGAAAATTATGAGGGAGGGTAAGAGAAGACAAAAAAAAGGAAGGTTGATTTGTTTCCTCAGAAA
>CANQAD010000102.1 GCA_947588735.1 uncultured Akkermansia sp. | reverse complement strand
GCAACGCGGCATCTTCCTTATCTGCGATGAGGTGATGACTGGCTTTGGTCGCACGGGCAAAATGTTTGCCTGCATGCGCGAGGATGTCATCCCGGATTTCCTTTGCTGTGCCAAGGGACTTACCTCCGGTTACACGCCCATGGCCGCCTGCCTCACCACTGAGGATGTCTATAAAACGTTCCTTGGCGCTTACAGCGAGAACAAATCCTTTTACTACGGGCACAGCTTCACCGCCCACCCCATCGGTTGCGCAGCGGCTCTGGCAAGCTTGGAAGTTTTTGAACAAGAACACGTACTTGAGAACCTGCCACCAAAAATCGCGCTTCTTCACCAACTTGCCGAGGAACTGCACGAAAACAACCCTTACGTCTGCGGCTCACGCACATGCGGACTCATCTCTGGCATCGATATTGCTCATCCGGACGGTACACCTTACCGCCAGGATGACCGTGCTGGCGAACACGCCTGCATCGCCATGCGCAAGCACGGTCTGCTCACCCGCCCAGTCACGCACGATACTATCGTCGCCATGCCTCCTCTGTGCATCAAGGAAGACGAACTGCGAATGCTTTTCCACGCCATGGACATGGGTATTCGCGAGGGCTTGGACTCTTTGAAAAAGCAGTCTTAATCACACTCCGGCGCTTCCTCGTCATCCGCGAGAGAAGCCAGGTAGTCGTGCGCTTCCTCGCGTCCCTCAGCATAGTCCGCCTCGTCCTCTGGCGCTATCAGGGTGAGCAGGTGACGGAACTCTCCGGCGTGCTCCTTTTCCTCCCTGGTGATATCTTGAAGAACCTTACGCGCCGCTTTATTGTCGGTGGACTCGGCAAGTTGCTCATAAAGCTGAATTGCCTCAAACTCTGCTGCGATCATGAAACGGATGGCTCTCACCAGCTCACTGTGTGTCAGCATGCGCCCAGCCGCCGTCCCGGTGAAACTATTGGCAAACTCTGGCATAGTATCCGTATGACCCCTCACACGTCATGTGCGCACAAAAACAGCTACCCGGAGCAAATGCATTTCGACAAAGCGGAAAGGCAGAGAAAACTCTCCGGTCGGTAGATCGCGTTTGCTTCCGAACATAAAAACCGCAGTGGCTGTGTATTCCACGATGCGAATAAAGTTGTCTTGCTCCCCTCCTTAATCATATCCGTCTTTCAGGATGAATCTACACAATGCGCATACTATCAATAAATCATAATCATTAATCGATAATCGTCAATGGCAATCGCATTTTCTAATGCGGTTGCCCTGACCAGTTACCTTTTGTACTTTACATGACATTGTCTCCCCTTTAGAATGCACGCGTGTTGAAAATGGAGGATATATTAACGGCCGTACCTGCCACCGGGCTGTTTTCACGCAGAGGGGAAACTCTGCCATGGCTGGTTTCGCCGCGGCCGCTAAAACTCAATCGTACCGTGCTGCGCCGTTTGCAATCCCTCGGCCACATTCTGGCCCAATTTCAGGACGCATCTCAACGTATCTACCGCCGCAGCTCAGAAGGAGCCCTACATCCTTGGTTGGCGCCCATGCTGGATGCCGGAAAGCCTGATTGGTTAGTGCAGGTGCAACGCAGTCCGGCTCTTCGAACTGCTGCACCCTGCATCATCCGACCGGATCTGCTGCTCGGCGAAAACAGCACGCTCTCTTTGGTAGAAATCGACAGTGTACCGGGCGGAGTAGGTATCACCCTTTGGCTCTCACAACTGTATGCCGCCGCGGGATTCCCTGTGCTCGGCGGAGCAGATGGCATAGCCCAGGGCATGCGGCGATGCTTCCCTCAGGGCGCTACCATCGCCATATCCGATGAATCTGCTGACTACCGCCCGGAAATGAACTGGCTGGCCCGGCAACTCGGCTCTTTTTTTTGCGCTTGCCGAGCTGAACAATTGAGGAATCCGTTCACCGATCCTCGTCCCATCTACCGCTTCTGGGAGCTTTTTGACTGCGACAACATTCCAGCAGCTCGCGAGCTTTGTCAGGCCGCCGCAGCAGGCATGTGTTCCCTCTCACCGCCACCTGTGGCACATCTGGAGGAGAAGCTGTGGCTGGCACTGCTGCACATGCCGGGTCTTCTGCCTACCTGGCAGAGCGAGCTCCGCGGCACCCACCTTCAGACGCTCCTCTCACTCATTCCGCACTCTTGGGTGCCGGATCCGACCCCTCTTCCCGTGCAAGCAGCTCTTCCCTACTTGAATCTGCACTCCTGGCAGCAAGTGGCTACTCTCGGACGTCAAACCCGCCGACTGGTGCTCAAGCTCTCGGGCTTTTCTCCCCTCGCTTGGGGCAGCCGCAGCGTCATCATCGGACACGATGTCTCTTGCGAGCAGTGGAAACTCGCCGTTTCTACGGCCCTTTCCGACTTTTCCTCCCATCCGTGGATCATGCAAGAGTTCTTTGACGCAGCCATCATCAATCATCCCTATTATAATGCTCGTGGAGATACAATTATGATGCGCGGTCGAGTTCGTTTATGTCCTTATTATTTTCGAGCGGAGGGGCACACCGAACTCGCCGGCTGCCTGGCCACCATCGTGCCGGAAGACAAGAAAAAGATCCACGGGATGTCGGATGCCATTCTTGTGCCTTGCATCGCAGAGTGAATTGTGTTATGGTGAAAGCATGGATGCGGATGCTCCCAAGAGCGATGAGGCCCGGCCAAACGAGTTGGAAAAATTCGCCGAACGCACACGCCGCAGCCTCATTCTGAAACTCTCCGATTGGCAGGACCGCAAAAGTTGGGATGAGTTTTATCGTACGTACTGGCGTCCCATCTACTCCGTAGCTATTCAGGCAGGACTGCACGAACACGAGGCTTGGGATGTGGTGCAGGAAGTTGTCATCACGATCGCCAAACAGTCCCGCAAGCAGGCGTATGATCCCAAACGAGGTTCATTCAAAGCTTGGCTCTGGAAAATTACCAGCTGGCGCATCAGTGACCAATTTCGAGCGCGTAGCAAAAACACCTCATCGGCCGCCGAGTCCCACGGGGCGCCAGCTCCTCTTGATTTAGTGCCCGATTTGGATTCCCCCTCCTTCGAAGATATATGGGAGAAGGAATGGCAGAACAACGTGATGAAAGCGGCTCTTGACCGCGTGAAGATGAAAGTTTCCCCGCGCCAGTTCCAGATTTTTGACTACAACGTCATTCGTGGGATAAAGCCGACAGAGGTTCACAAAAAGCTCGGAGTCTCGCTTGCTCAAGTGTATTTGGCCAAACACCGCATTGGTGCCCTGCTCAAAAAAGAGGCTGCTTTCATTCGCTCTCAAGAAGAGCGTCAAATCGAATGACCTCGGCAATCGAAAATCCCCTTGTGCTGCGGCTCCTCCTCTCCACCGACCTTTCGAACCATTGACCACCCACGGTTCCACCCACCACCGCCGCTGAAGCGTCGCTGCTCCGCGAGCTATGCTCGCCGAACTTCCCAAATCGTCAATCGTAACTCGAAAATCGAAAATCCGCCTGTGTTTCAGCTCCGCTTCTCCAACTAAGCTTTCTGACTAGTCCTGCTCGCGGTTTCGCCCTACCCCGTCGCTGAAGCGTCGCTGCTCCGCGAGCTATGCTCGCCGAACTTCCCAAATCGTCAATCGTAACTCGAAAATCGAAAATCCGCCTGTGTTTCAGCTCCGCTTCTCCGACTAAGCTTTCTGACTAGTCCTTCTCGCGGTTCCGCCCTCCCCCGTCGCTCACGCTCCGCAGCCCCGCGCGCCAGCGCGCGAATTCTCCAAATCGTCATTCGTCAATCGTCATTCGTCAATCGAAAATCAGAAATTGATTCTATACCCGATGGAGGCGTCAAGACTTGTCCAGCCGCTGCGCCATTCGATGGAGGCATCCATGAAGATGCTGCCGGACTGCGAGCCGAGCGGAATGGTGAGACCGGCCCCGGCTTCCACCCCTACGACTCCCACTTCCGCGCTCTCCACCTCGGCCTTTGT
>CANQAD010000101.1 GCA_947588735.1 uncultured Akkermansia sp. | reverse complement strand
AAGGAGCACGGACGCGCCATGCGTTTGGGAGCTAACCACGGCTCGCTCTCGCAACGCATCCTCTCGCGCTATGGCGATACGCCGGAAGGCATGGTAGAAAGTGCGCTGGAGTTCGCTCGCGTTGCGCGCGAGCTGGATTATCATGCCCTGGTCTTCTCGATGAAGGCTTCCAATGTGAAAGTCATGATTCAGGCCTACCGCCTGTTGGTGCGGAGACTCGCGGAAGAAGGCAGTGATTGGAATTACCCCATTCACTTAGGCGTCACTGAGGCCGGAGAGGGGGAAGATGCTCGTATCAAGAGCGCCATTGGGATTGGTTCTCTGTTGGCAGACGGCATAGGGGATACGCTACGCGTTTCTCTCACGGAGGAAGCTGTCTGCGAAGTTGCGCCCGGTTTTGAGCTGGCACGCGCCTTCGCAACCCCTCAACATTCATCTCACTTGTCCACCCCGCTGCAGCCGCCTTTCGACCCCTTCTGCTACCATCGGCGCGTCAGTGAGCAAATTACCGTGAATAACGTGCCGGTTGGCGGGCAACAACCCGTGCGCGTCGTACTGCCACAAGCTGTGATCCATGCACTCTCCGTATCCTCTGCGTCCCAGCTGAAAGAGACCCCGGCAGAAATCACCTATGAAGCCGCGGAGATTGTCGAGGTCGATCCACGAGAGCACGCGGAGCTGGAGCAACTTCAATCGGCTCCCTCTTGCCTCGTTGCCGTGCGCGATGGCGTTGATATGCCCCTCCCGCAAGCTCAACGCCTGCTCGCTGCTAGTATTCCGTCGCGCCATAGTATTCTGTTGAAGGACACCCTAGGCTCCTCCGCAGTAGGGCTTTCCGCCCCCATGGCCGCCGGAGTAAACATCGGTTCCCTGCTTGTGGATGGCATTGGCGATGCCGTGCTAATACGCGGCGAAGCTGATCCGCAAAAGGCCTTGCTCCTTGCCTACAATGTGCTACAGGCTGCCGGCGTACGCCTCAGCAAGACAGAATACGTCTCTTGCCCTTCTTGCGGACGTACCCTTTACAATATTCGCGAGGCGGCGGAAAAAATTCGTGCAGCCACCGGTCATCTGAAAGGAGTCAAAATCGCTATCATGGGCTGCATTGTCAACGGCCCCGGCGAAATGAGCGATGCCGACTTTGGCTACGTGGGCGGTGCGCCCGGCAAAATCAACCTCTATGTCGGCCACACTCCTGTACGCATCAACATCCCCCAAGATGAAGCGGTTCAGCACCTTATAGCCCTCATCAAAGAACATGGCAGGTGGAGAGAAAGGGCATAATGCCAAAAACGGGAGAGCCAACAAAGACATGGCGCAGCACTTCGTAAATTCAGTGGCTAGGAACCTACTAGCTTTTTATTCCCAGTGTGGCAAGCTCTATCGGAACGTAGTAAAGATTTGAGCTTGCCATATCTCTCTGTGATTCCGTCCGGATCCAGTAACCTGTTATATCTCACGCTGCTCGCATGATTCTTTTGTCTCCTTCTGTGAGTTTGCATGGACTCCCCGTATTTCTTCTTATCTCTCCATTCTTATCTCTTGCCCGGTTCGTTTGATGGTCGTTCTTTGGGTGTCCTGAATAATGAGGTGACGCGGAAAGCACGACTTGCTTTTTGTAGAGGAGTGTTGTACAATGCGAAGCACGTGCCATCGTGGCGGAATTGGCAGACGCAGGAGACTTAAAATCTCCCAGCCTCCGGGCTATACGGGTTCGAGTCCCGTCGATGGTATTTCCAAAATGCTCAGCAAAACACCGCATTGCATTGACAATGCGGTGTTTTTTATTTACAATACACCGCATTGCAAAGCATTTCTCATTACAACTTTTTTACAACCCTCCTTTACAACTCCCATGAACCCCATCACCCCCACCTACACCGGCTCCTTCTCCCTCAACAAAGCCGCCAACTCCCCATTCTGGATGGTCTCATTCACCGGCGCCGACGGTCGCCAAAAACGCCGCAGCACGAAAGTCCCGCACGCCGGCGGCTTCTACCAAGGCGAGCGCCTTACCGCCGCCCAAGCCCGCAAGCGCGCCGAAATTGTCGCCTACTCCATCGCCTCCCAAGAGGAAGAGGAATACCACGCCGCCGACAACACCACCATGCGCCAGCTTTGCGACATCATGCTCACCGGCAAACTCGGTCGCGTCTCAACAGCCACTTACGACAACGCCCGCACCGACTACAAGCAATTCCTCACCTACCTCGCCCGCCGCGCCGACGAACCTTGCCGCCTCATCACCCGCGCCGACATCAAAGCCTGGATAATCTCTCGCCGCGCCTCCGTACGGGCAAAAACCGTCCAAAAAGCCCTCACCGCCATCCGCGCCGCCTTCGCCTACGCCCTCGACTCCGAAATCATTTCCAAAAACCCCTGCGACGGCGTCCGCATACCCCCCGACTCGCGCGACGAAAAAATCATCCACGAAGCCTTCACCGCCGAAGAAGTCCAGCTCCTCCTCGACAAACTCCCCGACGAATGGTCATCCGCCGTCCGCTGCTGCATAGGCACCTACGGCCAACGCCTCGGCGACATCCTCGCACTCCGCTGGGACGCCTTCGACTTCGACGAACGCACCGTCCACATCATCACCGGTAAAACCGCCCGCGAGCTAAACCAACCAATGCAGCCCGACTTCTACAAATGGGCGCGCGCTCGGTATAAAGCCGCGCAAAAAATCGGAGGGGATGCCGCCATCTACGTCCACCCCACCCTCCGCCGCCACACCAACCCCTCCGGCGAATTCACCCAACTCGTCCGCCTTCACGGCATCGGCTTGCAAGGCAAGGGACTCGCCGGATCCCGCCGCACATGGCACTCCAAAACCTTCCACTCCCTCCGCGCCACCGTCGCCACCATGCTCCAAGCCTCCGGCGTCTCCCAAGGCCTCGCCATGGAACTCGTCGGCCACGAATCCGCCGCCGTCCACGCCGCCTACATACGCCCCACCACCGAACAACTCCGCGCCGCCGCCGCCAAACTCCCGCGCTTCTCCTAAAAAACGCCCCCTAAATGCAATTTTATTGCACTTCAACCCCCATTTTCGCCCAAAAACATGCGAAAATAATCATTTTTTCTGCTCATCCCGCGCACAAACCGAGAAAAAATCACATCTCGCGCACACCTACTCCTTCTTCCCCAGCGCCTTCCTCTTGCTCACCTTGCGCACCCTCTTCTTCAGCTCCCTCTTCCTCTTCTTCTCCCGCTTCGCGTCATTCCTCCCGTACTGAATCATCACACGCGCCGGATTACTCGCCGCATTCAAACTCTGCACCACACCGCACGCCTCGCTCACCCCGCGCGTCGTCGCATTCACTCCCCCAGCCAGCCCGCTCATCGACCCCGCAAACCTCAGCACCTGCATCACATCGTTCGCCTGGTCAAGCCACGTCTCATTCTTCTTCTCCTTGATACCCGTCAGCCTCAGCGCCGCATTCCACGCCCCGCCGTAGTCAAACACCATCTCCCCATACGTCCCGGAGCGCACATACCCCCCCGTCGCCTTGCTCACCACCTCGCCCACAATCGGCACACTCTGCATCAGCCCCGCCCCGCTCGACGCCGTCAGCGCATTCGTCAGCAGCCACCCTGCCCACTTCTCCGCCTCGTCGTCCCCGTCCGGCGCCGTCCCCCTCATCAGCTCGCACAGCATCGCCGTCAACTGCATCGCCGTTGAAAAGCCCGCCATGAACCTGAACGCCCGCCAGAACCCCCTCGCGCCTCCCCCCTCGCGCCCGTACACCGCCTGCGTCGCCCCCACCTTCAGGAAAGTTTCATTCCCCATATAACCCAGCACCTTCATCACCCCCCCGCCGAACACAATATTCGCCGCCTTCTGCGTATCGCGCAGCGGCTGCGCCGCCGTCTCCAGCGCCTGCTCCACCACCCTCTCGCATCTCTCCCTCACCTCCGCCTCGCTCAGCGCATCCGCCGCCCCCTCCTGCGCCTTCATCAGCCGCTTGTACGTCACATTATACAGCGCCGTCATACTCATAATATTCGTCCACACATC
>CANQAD010000100.1 GCA_947588735.1 uncultured Akkermansia sp. | reverse complement strand
TCGACGAGGTGTCGTCTCAGCCGACAAGGCGCCGCTATGCCGCGGCGCTCCCACTCCGAGTCGTGGGTTCGAATACGCTCGCCTTACACAAAAGAGAAGGAGCCATCCCGCGTGGAATGGCCCCTTTCTCTGTAGGGTACTCAGTGGGATTCTACCCGTCTTGCCCGGCCCGCTTTGCGGGTTCCTTCGACGAGGTGTCGTCTCAGCCGACAAGGCGCCGCTATGCCGCGGCGCTCCCACTCCGAGTCGTGGGTTCGAATACGCTCGCCTTACACAAAAGAGAAGGAGCCATCCCGCGTGGAATGGCCCCTTTCTCTGTAGGGTACTCAGTGGGATTCGAACCCACGACTCTCAGAACCACAATCTGATGCTCTACCGCTGAACTATGAGTACCGTATTTCTGCAGCAAGCGCGCTGCGGGGGGAGTTTACATAGAAACGGTGAACTTGACAAGCCAAAAATGGTGAATTTTGCAAAGCGTTGTAATGGCCCGGCCGGATCAATAATCGAAAATTGTGAATCGTCAATGAATTAAATCAATCAGGGGTAGCATCAGGATTTGTTGTTGACGCCGCAGTGGGGGCAGGGAAAAACAGGCTTATCCTCCGGACGCAGAAAACGATAACCGCAGATGCGGCAAGTGGCACGGGTCCGTTTGCGGCGCAGGCGGCGTAGCTTGGAGGCTATTTGCACGGGAATCATAACGGCTACAACGGCGAGGATGCCGCCGATGAGCATGAGCTGAAAAAAATCATCGAGACTGATCTGCACCGCACTCATTATTTGTCGCCCTGAGGCGTTTCGGGTTCATCCGTGGGTGGCAATTCAAGCAGGTAGGCATCGTCCAACACGGCGGATTCGTGATTGCTTGAAGAACCCAGTTGCGAGGGAGGCAGAACGAGCTGCAGCGCCGGATGGAGTGGCAGTTCTTGTTGCGGAACGGGCAGTTGTTCTGCCGGATCCACGGCAGTCGGCAAGCGCAACGGCAGCGCGCTGAGCTGTCGCACGCGGAAGCGGGTCAGCTCATCTTGCTGGTAGTAGATTCTGCCCACCCCGCGTGGCATCATCATCGGCGGCAGCACCACCTGAAAAAGCATGACAGCTCCCGCTACGAGCAAGATGCCGATGATGACGAAAAGAGGGAAGCATCCCGGCATCGGTCGCGCGTGGGAGCTGTGGTACACAAGGCTGATGGGCGGGAGCTTCATTTGTCAGCGTCGGGTCGTCCGTAAAAAGCGCAGGAGAATCCATGCATGAGGACTTTATCCGCGAGCTGTTGAACCGAGCCTGCAGCAACGGCTTCATCGCACGCGATGATGACCGTGACGCGCGCCGGTGTTGGGCAATCCCATTCCGCAAGTTGTCGTTCCACACCTTCCAGACCACCGGGTATTTCGCGGTCATCCAGGAAAAAGCGAGGTGTTTCGCCTGGAGAGATGGTGATGATATGCGAGAGCGAGCGGTCGTATGCGCCGATGACGAAGTGCGAGGCTGCAGGCCGTATGTTCACCCCATACCTGGGCGGACGGTAACTTGTGAGCAGCACGCACATGCAAAGCAGCACGAACAAGTTCACCCCAGCCGCGATGAGGATCGCGAATCCGGTTCCATTCAGACTGGAGCGTATGCGGCGCATGGTGAGCAGAATAAGGTAATCAGCCGTCTTGCGCCGTCTCCCGATCTACCGGCGCGGGAGGATTTTCGGCGACCAATCTCGTATTCAGACGAGCATCGCAGATGATGTGCACGCATTCGAGTCCGGCGCGTTCGATGCTGTTGACGATTTTGCGGGCTCGGGACGCAAGGTACATGTAAAAGATGTATGAGGGGATGGCTAAAATAATGCCTGTGGCGGACACCAGCAACGCTCGCCGCAGGGCAAAGGCGATCTGGGGCATAGCCGCTCCGCCATCCACGATGCCCGGTTGCTCGTAGAAATCCACCAGAGCCAATATCGTCCCGAGCATGCCCAGCAAGGGCATTACGGTGGCGCACACCAGCAGAGAACGGATGTTGCGATCCACCCGAAATACCTCCAGTTCCGCCGCCTCCAGCGCAATCACCCGCAGCTCGCTGCGTGCCAGCTTTGGTCGCGTGAGCACTGCTTCCACCACTCGCGCCATTGGACCGGGCAACTGGCGGGCCTCATGCAGCGCCTCGTTGTATTGTCCGCTGCGCAGCAGTGCAGAAAGCCCGCGCAGGAAGTCCCCGGAGTTGATATTTACCCGGTGGAAATAAAAAAGTCTTTCTGCGATGACGGCTACGGCCAACACTGCAAAAACAATGATAAACCAAAACACCGGCCCCATCGCTACGATGACGCCGCCGTTCATGGCTAATGGGAGATAGGCATGCGAGATCATGACGAGAAAAAAAGGTTCAAGAAGCCGAGGTGATAAGCTCGTGTCCAAAGTAGGGTACCAGCGCTGCCGGGATGCGCACCGATCCGTCCGGCTGCTGATACTGCTCCAGCAGGGCCACGTAGAGGCGCGGCAGAGCGGTTCCTGAGCCATTCAGCGTGTAGGGCACGCGCATGTGCCCTTCGGCATCCTTGTAGCGCAACTTCATGCGGCGCGCCTGGTAATCCGTGAAGCAGGAGCAGCTGGATACCTCCAGGTATTTGCCCTGTCCGGGCGCCCACACCTCAATGTCATACGTCTTGGCTGAAGAGAACCCCACATCGCCCGTGCACAGCTCAATGACGCGGTAGTGCAACCCAAGCTTCTGCAAGATTGTTTCTGCGTGGCCGGTAAGCTCTTCCAACAGGCGGAACCCATCCTCCGGGCGGCAGATGGTCACCAGCTCCACCTTATCGAATTGGTGAACGCGGATCATCCCCTTGTTCTCTCGACCGGCAGAGCCAGCTTCCCGCCTGTAGCAGGGCGTGTAGGCAGTCATTTTAATGGGCAGATCGCTTTCGCGCAAGATCTGCTCGCGGTACAGGTTGGTCACCGGAACTTCTGCCGTGGGGACATTGAACATGCTGTTACCTTCCAGCCCGTACATGTCTTCCTCAAACTTGGGAAGCTGTCCCGTCCCTACCATACACTCGCGTTTCACCATAAAAGGCACCCCAACCTCCTGGTAGCCATTCTCCTGTGTCTGCGTGTCAAGAAGGAAGTTCACCAGCGCGCGCTCCAACCTCGCTCCCAATCCACGGTACACGATAAACCCGGAGCCGGACAGCCGCGCCGCCGCCTCAAAATCCAGCAGTCCCAACGCCGTTCCCAGCTGCACGTGGTCGCGAGGCTCAGCGATTTGCGGCTTTTCGCCCCACACGCGCAAGACCGGATTGGCCGATTCGTCGGCACCTACCGGGGCCCCGTCATGCGGCATATTCGGGATGGCGAGCAGCAGCTGTTCCTGCTCCTCGGTGGCGGCAGTGGCAGCGGCCTCCAGCTCGCGAAGGCGTTCACCCACTTCGCCCATGCGCTCCTTGAGCCGCTGCGCTTCCTCGGTTTTTCCCTCCTTCATCAGCGCACCGATTCTCTTGGATGAGCTGTTGCGCTCCTGCGATAAAGCCTGTTTTTCCGTCTCAATCTTGCGTCGCTTTTCATCGCATTCCAACACGCGATCCACCAGCTGCCAATGCTCACCGCCCCGCAATCTCACCCGTTCCCTAACATACTCCGGGTTCTCTCGAACGACTCGAATATCCAACATAACGCGACCATTCTACGCCACGCCCGTTGTCTTTTCAAGCCATTTTCACAGGGCAAGCGCATTTGAAAGAAGCTCATCAACGGAGAAAATGCTCTTGTTGGCTGATATTACCGTTGATACGCATCAAAAATTATGACAGCAAACAGTCATCATGATGATGGCTCTCAAGAACTCTCCTTCATATGTTCACGATTCGAAAAACTGCGTAATAAACACATTATCAATAAATAGTAATCATGTATCGTCAATTGTCAGCAGCAACCGCATTTCCTCATGCGGTTGCCCGGTCTGTAATACGGCGAAATCGCCCTGACAACTCAGGGGAGGTAACAAAAAAGCGCCCGTCGAAATGAACGGGCGCTTGGAAAAAACTTGCGGGAGCAGGATTTGAACCTGCGGCCTTCAGGTTATGAGCCTGACGAGCTACCGGGCTGCTCCATCCCGCGA
>CANQAD010000099.1 GCA_947588735.1 uncultured Akkermansia sp. | reverse complement strand
ATCCGAACCTTGACTGCGAGACTGACTGGACCGTCGATTTCGGTCTGGAGCAGCAGTGGATGAAGGATCACTTCCTCGCCGCCACCCTCTTCTGGACGCGCGCCGAAAATGCAATCGGAACCGATTATGCAATCGGAACCGATTCCTCGGATTACAATTGCTACTACGTCAACAAGGAGGGGCACCAGACATACCAGGGTATCGAACTCGCCGCCCGAGGCACGTTCGAACATCATTGGAACACAGGTTACAAACTTGCATGCACCCTCACTCAACCAAAATCCAGCGATGACAAGCAAGTGGCTCACTCTGCCCGTCAAGTTTGGTCCGCCGATGTGCATACGAGCCCAGTGGAGAAATTGACCACGGGCATCGGCTTGGCAGCTGCGTGTCGCAGAACCGATTGGAGTGGTGCGAATCTTGACAATTATCTCATCCTGCGCTGGTACGTCAACTACGAGATCAATGATCATTTGAATGTGCATCTGCGCGTGGAGAACCTCACAAATCAGAAGTATGTTTTGGATAGCGGGTATCCTATCGAGAAATCCATGCTGAATACGGGCACGGCTGTGTACGGCGGTTGCACAGTGAAGTTCTGATGCGATGAAGCGCGCGGGTGCAGTCGTTTTCCTATTCTTGCTCATATTGGCAGGGGCGGCGTGGTGGGCTGTGCGCAGTGTGCAGTCTGCTGAGCAGCCCGCTTGCGAAGAGGAAGATACTGCGCCCGCCGCATACCCGCCGGATATATGGGCAGAGCTCTCCCGGCTTCCCGCCATGCGCATTGTGCACGCGGATGCCGGGGAACTGCCTTCTGACGACTTGCCCTGGAGCTCCGGGGATGGTGAGGAACCCATTGGGAGTTCGCAGGCGCAGCGCGGCGGCGTGCTGCGCCTGTCCAGTCCGGGGCCCTTTCCCTCGAACTTGCTGGCCTTTGGCAGCCCAACGCCGCAGTTTTTTCACGCCAACGCATTCACTCGCGTGGAGATGCCACTTGTGGCGCAGCATCCGGTCACGCATCGCCCCGTTCCCGGTGTAGCGTGCGAGTGGGTGGCGCGTGGTCGCACGGTTTTCTTTCGCTTGCACCCCGCAGCGCGCTACACCAATGGTCGGCCTGTACGGGCGGCGGATTATGCGCTTGGGGCGTTGTTGCGGGCTAAATCGCGGGATGCCGCGTGGGAGGCTCTTTCAACGACCGCCGAGGAACTGTGCGTGTACGATGACCGCACGCTGAGTCTCACTTTGCGACACGGCGGCGTTCTCGCTGTGCTGCGTGCATCCGCTCTTCTTCATGCCGCCGAACCGGGCTTTTACGCCGACTTCGCCGGTGATTACGCTGAACGATACGCGTGGCGCACTCCGCCATCCACCGGTGCGTACAGCGTGGCGCGCGTGGAGCGGGGACGTCTCATTGAACTGCGTCGCGTGCGGCATTGGTGGGCGCAGGATATGCCTCTCTACCGCCATACGGCAAATGTGGACGCCATCCAGTTTCACTTTCTCACGGATGAGGCGCAGGCTTTTGAGCTGCTCCTGCGGGGGCAGCTCGATATGGTTCAAACGCGTCATGTAGCATCCTGGCAGAGGTATGCCGATGCACGCGGCATTGTGCGGACAGAGTTCAGCGCGACTTGTCCGCCTCCGCCGTACGGCATAGCGCTGAATGCTCGCAGGTTGTCTCTGCCTCTCCGGCGCGGGCTGATGCATGCCATGGACATGGATCGCGCGATAGCCGTCATTTTTCGCGGAGAGGGGGAAAGATTGCGCGCCTTTTTCTCTGGTTACGGCTCGCTTTCGCCCAAGGATGCGCCGCGTGTTGTCTATGATCCTGCTCAGGCTCGGGCCGCCTTTGCTCAAGCGGGTTTTTGCACGGCGGGCGAGGATGGCATCCTGCGTCGGGCTGACGGTACGCGTTTGAGTGTGCGTTTCTCTTACGTTCCTTCGGAAAAGGTGAGCACGCTCGTGGAGATTCTGCGCGAGAGCGCCCGCACATGCGGCGCGGAAATTCTTCCCGAGCCTCTCTCCTGGCAAGCTTGCGCTCAGCAAGCCCGGGATGGCTCGCATGATCTCACATTTTGGGCTACGGTGCCGGCTCAACCGCTACCTGCCCCGGCGCGGTATTTCCATTCATCCGCATCCGGGGATGAAGCCCCCTTCGGTTTGCAAGATGCGCGGATGGATGAAGCTCTGGCTGCCTGCGCTGCTGCGCGTGATGAGGCGCAATTCGCCGATGCCTTGTCCAAGGTGGAAAGCCTGGTGCGTGAGCTCGCCGTGTGGTTGCCCGGTTGGCGAGAATCTCGCGCGCACGTGCTGTACTCTCCCCGCGTCCATATCCCCGCTGCGCCCGGTTTTTACGTGGATGCGGTGGATAATCACACGCTCTGGCTCGGAGCGTACGAGAAGGGAGGCTCCCCGTGAATGGACGGCGCTTAGCGCGTCCCAACCGGGCGCCCATGCATTGGCGCGCGCTGGTTTGCACGGTATGCATCCTGGCATTTTGTGCCGCACTTCTCGGTTTTCTGGCTTTCACTCCGCCGTGTTTTTCATCGCGGGGAGATGGCGTGCGCGCCGTCTTTGTGCAGCAGCCCATTTCTCAAGACCCTCCGCAGGCTGTTCCTCTCCCTTCCATTGCTCCTGCTCCGTCGGCTTTTTCCCTCGTGACGTCCCCTCCTCCATTTGTCTTTTCTCCCGTGGAGGAAGTTGCGTTCCCATCCTCTTCCCAGCCTTTGACCGATTCCCTGCTTGTGGATTTGGAGGAAGATTTGCCGCCGACCACTGTCGCCGTGCCGCGTCATCGCACTGCTTCCCCGCCCTCTGCAGCGCCCGCGCCGCATGCTCTTGCCGAGGGAGAGGCTTTTACTCCGCCAACGTACCGCGCCGCACCGGCGCCGCCTTACCCTTCTTCCTTGCGCCAGAGCGGCGTGGAGGGCAAGGTTCGGTTGCGTATTTTCTTAGATGAGGAAGGAAGACCCCGGCGCGTGGTGGTGGTGCAGAGCAGCGGTTACGCTGCGTTTGATGCGACCGCCGGCGATTGGGTGTTACGTCAATGGACCTTCACACCGGCGCGTCGTGGCGAACGCGCGGTGGCAGCCACAGTGGTTACCCAAGTGTGCTTTGTGATTCAGTGATTCTCAGGCGTTGCCGTTTTTTTGATGCGTAGCTTTTCCAATCGCTCAGACCACGCCTCAGCTTCACTCTCATTCTCTTGCGCGTTTTCTCCATTGCGCAACAAATTGATGAGAAGCGCGATAGCCTGCGGATTGTCTTGTCCGGCCGACATGCGGATGTAACTCATGCCTTTCTCTGTGTCCTTTGGCAGGTTTTCCCCCTGCAGCAGCATGATGCCATATACTAACTGCGCCCTCATGTCACCGCCTTGAGCCGCGATGGCGTACCATCGGGCGGATTCCTTCATGTCGCGCCGGATGCCGCCGCCCTTGCCATCGGCGTACATGTACCCCAAAGCGCAGGCTGCCTTTGCCGCCACAGCAGGATTGCTCGACTGCACAGCCTTCCGGAGCCATTCAGCTTGTTTCGCGGCATTCAAATCACCGGTCGCTGTTGTGAATGATCCCATGTAGTACTGCGCTTCTGCGATGCCTGCTTCAGCCGCTTGCCTCCAGTATTCGCGTGCTTTCATTTCATCATGTGGCACGCCGAGTCCCATACGGTGAATGAGGCCCATGTATACCAACGCTTCTTTACTCCCCTGATTTGCAGCCATAGTGAACCATTTGAGCGACTCTTTGCCATCCTGGTGCACTCCGTTTCCTCCACTGAAATAAATGCCACCCAAATCCGTCTGCGCCTGCAGGTGTCCGGCCTCGGCCGCACGTCGGAGCCATTGGAGAGCTTCTGCTGGGTCGGAGGCTTCATGTTGCACATTCGGTTTGATGAGTTCCTGCACGCGCTCGTACATTTCCTGTGCCGTCTTCGGCTCCTTGCTATTTTCATTTTGTCCGCATCCGATGAAGCACAGACTTCCCGTCAACGCGACGAGTGCAGCTACGCGTAGCTTCTTCATGTGCTCAATGTAGCATGATGCCGTCGCAACGTGCAAGTTTTTTACCTGCCTGCACAAAAAATTCTCCTTTGGCAAAATTCCGGGAAAGTCGCGGAATGGCGGGGGGTGGAAGGGGGTAGAGAGGGAGGGTTGAGGAGGGGGAAAGGAGGAAAAAGTGAAAAAAAGTGAGGGAA
>CANQAD010000098.1 GCA_947588735.1 uncultured Akkermansia sp. | reverse complement strand
TACACTATTTTTGTCCAAACGATAAATCTCTTGCCCTCTTTTTCCCCGTTCGGTGCTCTTATTTTTGTCCGATTGCGCCGGGGAAATGGGGCTAAAAAATCTCTTGACTCTTCCTGCATTTTCTGCTTAACTGATCTTGCGTGGATTTATATTCATCGCGTTACTATTTATTTGCTTGCCCGCCGGGGGTTGCCGCCCTTAACCGGCGGGCGGGTCTTTTCAGGGTGGAAAACTCCTCGGCTTGTGCTCCAGCTCCCTCAGGTCCCGCGCTATCTCAATACGAGCAAAACAACCTTGCCGCCCTCAAGAGCATCATGGCCGAGCGAACGCGCTTCGCCGTCTCCCAGTACTTTTAACCTGCTCCACCGGGGCAAATGCCTTTGAAAAGAGTCGAGCAACGGAATGCCCTTGTTGGCTGATATGATCGTTGATACGCATCAAAAAATGACAACAAGCAGTCATCATGATGATAGCTCTCAAGAACTCTTCTGCCTGCGTCCTGACTCGAAAGACCCTGCGCAAGGCGCACATGATCAATAAATCGCAACTCGTCAATCGTCAATAGCAACCGCATTTCCTCATGCGTTTGCCCCGGGCTTTTAAAGAGGCCAGCGGAGCGCTGAGGACGTCGGCGTGAGAAGGAAGTCGAGAAGCGGCAGGATCAGGATGCCATCTTCATCGTAGTAGGCGTTGATGGCGTCGTTGACAATGATAACCTTCGCAAAGGAGTCAGGGATGAGACGGAGAGAACGCTTTTCCTGCTCCATCTTATGGGCGTCCGGCAGTGACCAGGCAGACTGGATATAAACGCGCTCGCTGCCGGAGTTGACGACAAAATCGACCTCGTATGGGGCGTGGGAAGAGGATGTATGCAGCTCACCGATATCCACGCTGTAGCCGCGCAAAAGAAGCTCGTTGTAGATGAGGTTTTCCATGGCGTGCGTGGGTTCCTGCTGCCGAAAATCGAGGCGAGCGTTGCGCAGTCCGAGGTCGGCGAAGTAGAGTTTGAAGGGCGTGTTGATGTAGCGTTTGCCTCGTATATCGTAACGCTTGGCGCGGTGGACGAGGAAGGAATCCTGGAGAGCAACGATGTAGCTGTTGATGGTGGGGGAGGAAAGGGAGGAGTTGGCGATGCTTTTGAAGCGGCGTTGAAGTTTGGCGGGATTAGTGAGCCCGCCGATGCCGGAAGCGATGAGATCGATGAGTTCATCGAGTCCCTCGCTGGCGCGCAACGAATACCGCTCCACGATGTCTTTGACGTACGTTTCAGCAAAGAGGTTGCGCAGGTACTGCTGCTTACGCTGCGCAGACGTATAATTCAGGGTGTACGGCATGCCCCCGTAGGTGAGATAATCCCGCAAGGCGGTCGTCTTGTCCTGTCCGTACGCATTGTAGAATTCAGCGAAGCTGAGAGGGTACACCCGCACCTCGTCCCCACGCCCCCGAAACTCTGTCACAACGTCCCGCGTGAGAAAGCGTGAATTGCTCCCCGTCACGTAGATGTCAAGATTCGGCACCCTCAACAAGCCATTCATCACTTCCTCAAATCGCGGCAACTCCTGCAATTCGTCCACCAAAAGATAGTTCATCCCGCGCTTTTGCATTTTCTGCAGCACGTAGTCGTAGAACCTCCGCGGCTCCCGTAATTCTGCGCTCACAATGTCGTCCAGAGCTACCGATATAATGTTGGCTTCAGCCACCCCATCCTCCACCAAATATCCCCGGAATATCCTATTCAGCAAATACGATTTGCCGCACCGGCGTACCCCACTCACGATTTTGATCAGCCCGCTCTCCCTTCGGTCAATCAACTCCTTGAGATACGTGTCGCGTGATATGTCGATGCTCATGGCTTCCCTTTTGAATTCCTGGCCTTTAGGATAAATGAGAACATTTCGCTTGTCAATTTCTATTTTAGAAAAATCTCTCCGGAGAGAATTTTCTAAAATAGCCAGCTACGCCTCGAGGCGTCAAAAGTTCCGGATCGACCCGATTCCCCTACCCATCGATGCGAAAAATTGGCAGTATTTTTGGCAGTAACTTTGGCAGACATGAAGGAGGCAAAAACTTTTGAAGATCAATCAATCATTTTCTCTTGATGCGCGGCGCGAAGGAGTGAGGAGGGTACGGGTTACGGGCGCAGCGTGCTGAGCGGCACGACGAGCACGCCGTCGTCGCGGCGGCAGGCGTAGGTTCCCACGCCGATGAGAACCATCAGGAAGGAGGGGGCGGGGGCATGCTTGGTATCTATCTTCTCTGCGAATCTAAGCAGGGTCTTCGCCGCCTCATCGGCCATGTGCGCTCCCAATTTGATCTCCACGAGCCCGTATTTGCCGTTACGCAGGCGAATGATGGCATCGATTTCCAGGCCGTTCTTATCCAGGAAATGGTGCACATCCCCGTGGAGAGCAGACGCGTAAACGCGCAAGTCCCGGATGGCCATATTCTCGAAAAGCAGGCCCATGGTGGACAGATCGTGAATCAGCTCGCTCGGCCCGGCGTCAAATGCCGCCACGGCGATGGAGGGGTCCGTAAAATAGCGCGTACGCGAGGAACGAACAGCGGTGCGTGCTCGGAGGCGTGGGGACCAGTTTTCCGCTTCCTCGATCACAAAGATATTCTCCAGAGCCGTCAGATAGGAGGCTATCGAATCCACTGAGAGAGTGGCAGCTTCCGTCTCGCGCATATCCGCCGCAATCGTGGAAAGCTTTGCCTGCGTGCCCACCATACGGGCGTATGAGCGGAGCAGGGCTGCCGCCCTCATGGGTCCGCGTCGGACGCCATCCACGCGTGATATATCGGCATGCACGATGGCATCGAAATAGTTTCTGGCTTGCTGTAAGGCATAATCCCCTGAAAGGTCGAGGGCAGCGGGCCACCCGCCGCGCGCTATAAGAAAGGCCAACTTATCCAGCTCCATCTCGGACTTGCCGGTCACATCCAGATCATCGGCAAAGAGGTTGGCCAGCGACACCTCGCCCGATGATTCACCCGATTCAAAGAGCGACATCGGTCGCATCTTCATGCGCGCAATGCGTCCCGCTCCCGAATGATGCACCTGTGACATATCCGCCGGTACGGCAGACCCCGTGAGGATGAATTGCCCACGCTCACCACGTTGATCCACCTCATACCGAACCGCATCCCATAGTTGGGGGATGAGCTGCCACTCATCCAGCAACACCGGTGCTTCCCCTCCCAAAAGCTCCTTGGGGAATAAACGCATAAGCGTTTGGTACTCTTCGACCTTACCCGGCTCGTTCAAACTGATGACCGTCCTTGCAGCTTGCTGAGCGGAAGTTGTTTTCCCGCACCATTTAGCGCCCTCTATCAACAAAGCTCCGCTGCTCTCCAACTTCATCCTCAGTTCCGCATCGGTCACCCGGGATCTGTAATCTTTCTTCTTCATATCATCTCGTCCATGCAGTATATCATCTCGCTGAGGGTCTTACAAGACCAATTCGCCAAAACAGCCAAGAATTTTTCGGCAATTTGGCCATATTTTATTCACCCGTTTGGCCAAAAATTATTCGGCAATTTGGCTGAATCAGGCTCCTTTTCTTTCCTGTTTGTCGATTCCTATTTTAGAAAAATCTCTCCGAAGAGAATTTTCTAAAATAGCCTGTTATGACCCGATGCGTCAAAAGTTCCTGATCGATCTGGTTTCCCCGTCTGTCAACGCAAAAATTTGGCAGTAAGTTTGGCAGTATTTTTGGCAGACTTGAAGGAGGGAAAAACTTTTGAAGATCAATCAATCATTTTCTCTTGGCACGCAGCATATTTTTGGTAAAACAAACGAGGAGAAATGGACGTGCCACACTACACCATATCGGAAACCTCGCTAACGCATGTGGCGGAGATCACGCGCCTGATCGAGAGGCACAAGAATCTGCTACGCGTGCTGAGCGGCACGACGGGCGCGCCGTCGTCGCGGCGGTAGGCGTAGGTTCCCACACCGATGAGAACCATCAGGAAGGAGCGGAGCGGGAACACGTGGGGATTTTCGATTTTCGATTTTCGATTTACGATTGACGATTTGGGATATTCGCGCGCTGGCGCGCGGGGAGGCGGAGCGTGAGCGATGGGGGAGAGTGGAATCGCGCGCGGGGGTAGTTAGAAAGCGGCGGGGGAGGCGGAGCTGAAGCGCAGGTGGATTTTCGATTGACGATTGACGATTGACGATTGACGATTTACGATTGACGATTGACGATTGACGATTGACGATTGACGATTGACGATTTGGGGAGTTAGCGCGCTTGCGCGCGTTTTTTTTTATATTGGTGTGGTTTTGTGATTGACTTTTGAAGGTTGGTGTGGTTGAATATTCCTGCACGGTCAGGCTCGAAAGAGTACGAAAGTCGGGGGCAGCTCCTGACGCCGTGCTTTTTTATTGCTTTGGTTTTTATCGTTGCCTTTTTAGCGAATCAAATTAACCGAGTCAACCATAATTTGGTATAGCGTGAAATTTTTATGGAGCAACATTTCAGAATAAGGCTCCGCTTTTGGG
>CANQAD010000097.1 GCA_947588735.1 uncultured Akkermansia sp. | reverse complement strand
CTCTTTGACCCCGCGTAGAGCGAGAACTTTTGATTTATCTCATTAGCTCCTGCCGCTTCCTCGAACGAGTGAGACTTGATGTTTTGGAACGGTGCCGCATACATTCCTGCGCCCGCCGTTTGGTTTTGGCGCATGAGCTGGTTGAACATCTCGATGAAGTATTCCAACCCGCCGACGGACAGTTTATAGCTGTCCTCTTTCGTGGCGTTGTCGCGGTCATTATAGGGAATTTCGCCCGTGAAAATCTTGATGAGCGGGTTGAGTATGAGGGAGAGTTGCGCCGCCTCGTAGTCTGCCTGTTGTGCGAATGTCTGCATAAGTCCCGAAAGCGGGCTTGCGGCAATCGCCGTCGAGGGGTCTATCTCGAACGTCCATACGCGGTCAATCGGCAAGGAAACCCAATAGCACCATTGCCCCGCCTGTTTCCAACTGTTATCGCCATTTGATTGATAGGCGTGTATCTTAAA
This sequence comes from uncultured Akkermansia sp., assembly GCA_947588735.1. GTDB lineage: Bacteria > Verrucomicrobiota > Verrucomicrobiia > Verrucomicrobiales > Akkermansiaceae > Akkermansia. The sequence continues at coordinate 4,085 of CANQAD010000097.1, read as the reverse complement.
CCGCTCTTGTACGCCACCTATGCTTGCATAAATATATTTGCCCTTGATCTCCTTTTTCTCTTTAATCCAATCGGAGAACTCCGACATGAACGGTTCAAAGAGATCACCAAACTGCCGATAGTCCGTCCCGAATTGATAGAAGTATGTGAGATCGAAAGCAACCGTATATCCGCTTATGGAATTGAAACCCTCTATCAAGCAATACCTCTGCGGAAGCTGTTGCCAAAGAGCATACCGCACCGTATTATGGGACTTGTCAATGTCGGAGCGCAGAAGATAAAACACTTTCCCGTATGTCATCGCTTGCGCCGTTACTTTACGCCCAAACGCTTGAATATCAAGAGCTTTTCTTATCTTCTCGACAAGCCTCCACTCTCTTTTGAAGCCCTCATCCGAAAGAGTGCTCTTGTCGATATATTGAGGGGCAACGTAGTTTTTGAACGTCGGGATCGTAGCGTAGGAAAGCACCAACTTGTTGAAAGGGTATGCACTCCAACGAAGTCCAGCTCCTACCTGTTGCAACTGATATTCGCTCGACGCGGGATTTCTCAAAAATACCCCAAGTTCTTCCTTTGTGAAATCGCAAGGAAGCGGGTTTATCCCTATCGTTCTACTATGCTGTGCGGGGGCAAAATTGGCAATGGCGCGACTGAATGCACCGTAAAGACTTGCGGCGGGCAGTCCAGAATACATCTGCATGATGTTGTTAAGGCGAGCCAAAGTTGACGACCAAGAATTTTTCCCTGCCGTTTCTTCTTTCCGCTCGCCTGTATTCTTTTTCTGCGTCGCGCCCATAATCGCTTATTCCTCTTGCGCCTCCCGACCGTTGAGTGCCTCTGTTACGCTCCAATTCCTATCAAGTCGAGAGAATATCGTTTCTACGCTTATACCGATTTTTTTAGCCCATTCCGAAGCAGTATGTGTTTCACCGTTATAGGTGATTTCTCGATTGTTCCGACGATGATTGCCCTGAAATTTCATATCTACCCAACGGCAATTATCGGGAGAATAGCCCTTGTCGTTGTCTATGCGGTCAATGGTACATTCCCCTCTCGGAGCGTTCTCGTCATAACCGTTGGCATACGCCCAATCGCGGAAGTGCTGAAAGCCGTCTTTCCCAAGCCACTCGTCGCAAATAGTTATCCCGCGCCCTCCATAGTTTTCATATCCTCTGCACTTCGGGCTATAACACCTTGACTTGATTCCCCACCAAACGGAGTATAGTCTTGTATTTGTCGCATTGTGTGTCGTCAGCAAGTCCTTCCTCATGCAACCGCATGATTGAGTTTGCCCCGACCGAAGTTGTACGGCTACGACAGTCCTATAATTTCCGCAATCACACCGACACAAAAATCTTGTCTGTCCGTTCTTCGCGTTTTCTACTCTTCGTATGGCAGTCAATCTTCCAAACTTCTCGCCTGTCAAGTCTATGTATTTGCTCATAAATTCACCTATCTTGAATTTCCCTATCCTCATGTTTTTGATTTATATTTTCTTCGGGGAAGGCGGCGATAGGTTTCCGCTTTGTCGAGTTGCAATCCCTATCCCCGAAGGAAATATCCTTATACGCGTATATTATGACACAGTAAAAAATCTCTGACATGACATTGTGACAAAATTTTTTTATTTTTTAAAAATTTTTTTTCGAGACAATTTTTCCTCTCTTTTCGAGGTAACGTACATACCCTTCATCGGCTGTAATTCCCCACGATTTCACCGTCTCCGTCTGTGGGTTGAGGAAGTCATCGCAAACAATATGGCTTCTCGTGATTGCCCGTGCAAAGCTCATAGCGAAGTCATTTGCGTTCGGGAAATGCTCTCGGTAGACAGCGAGCAAGTTCCGCCGTGTCACATCCACGTTGTCGGCTTGAATATCAACACCAAAGAGACAGTTCAATGCCTTAAGCCCGTCCCGCGCATCTTTGCAGTAGGCAAGTTTGCGCTTGAAAATCTCGATGAGGAATACGCCCTCGCCACAAGCGGGTTCTAAAAAGGTCTTTGTGAGGTCGGAGTACATATCCTCGGGAATGAGATCGCACATTGCCTTCACTTCCCGCTCCGCCGTAAAAACCTCGGCAAAATCCTTTACACGCTGTTTGCTTTTAATCTGCTTTCCCATTCGGTTTCAGCTCCGAAAAGAACTTGTCGTCCACCTTGTCGCGCTGCTTGCATAAAACGAGCCAACACGACGGACAAAGGCGGAAATTCCCCATTGTGAGACCATTCGCATCGGTAAAATATCTCACGGTATGTAGGGTTTTGTCCGAATGTCCCATATACCTTTTCCCACAACGTTGGCAGGTGTATTTGTTGAATACTTTTCTGTACCCCGCCTCATACACCCGCCGAGCTGTCTCCTTGTCAAAGTCCTTTTCGATCTCTTTCAGATCCTCTAACTCTTCATGCGTCATTTCAAGTCTGCGCTCCCGTCATATTCTTTTTTGAGCCACGCGGCGATGCCCGCATCGCATAGCTTTGTGTCATATGCCTTGATTTTGCAGTTTCCCCTCTTTGTCCCGTTATCACAACGGTAGCAAAGGAAGCCGAAACGCAGTGTTCGCGCAAACTCCTCGTCGGAAAGGCTGTTCAAATACCCTCTATTCGTCATCTTCCCTGCGGGAGACGACTTCACGAGTTCTCCTCGCTCAATGGCGTTTTCAAACTCCCACAACCTTTGAATGTAACGCAGAATGCGCGTCATATCTTCGTTCGGCGGCAAAGTGATTGCTTCCACCAAATCGTGTGGCGTTATCCGTTCGTATTTCATTCTCCACCTCTCCTGCTCATTTTCTCGATTTCTTTCGTGCTTATGCAAATTACTTTTTGCTCGTAAAGTAATTCTCTCACGGACAAATTACTGCTCAAAGGGCTCTGATGTAATGCTTGATATTGCTTGTCGTCCAATGCGAGTACAATCCACTCCGCGCCGCCCCAAAACTCAATCCATTTTTCGCGCCAAGCCTTTACTGTATCGGAAAGAGAAAGTTTCTCCGTTTTTAAGCATTCGCCCTTGTGCCATACAACAGTCGGCGTACAATAGCCGAGATGTTCGCATATAATCAAATTGTCAATCTCTCTCATTTCACGCCTCCGCTTTGCGGCGCAACGTAGTGGAACTTTGCGATAAGCCTTTTCACGTCGCGCTTGACATACTCCTCGACAAATTCACGGCAGCGAAACGTCCCTTCCAAAACATATTGTCCGTCCTCGCTTTTGTACTTTTCCACCCACTCGAAAATCTCTGCAATATCCAACTCCTCGAGCGCAAACTCGACAATGAAGATGTCGGCATGGGTGTTCCCCAAAAACTTACTGATAAACCTTTTCTTCCAAAGCTCAATCAATTCAATCTTACCAAAACAGTGGTTGAAGCCGTCTATCACTTTCTCATAAACCGTTTTCTGCATTTCCACGCTCTTCCCGTTTTTAAGAAGCCAATTCATTCTTCGCTCTCCTCCGTCTTTTTCTTCGGTTTTGATTTTTTCTTTTCCGCCCTCAACTCCTTTTCGAGGGAATCGAGAAACCCGTTCAAAACCTCGGCATACTCCTCTTTGTTCGCCTCCAACGCCCGCTTGTTGATGATTGCCTTGCACCGTGTGACGAACGCCTGTTCCTGTTCGGTGAGTTTCGTTTCGGGCGGTATCTCGACAAACGGCTTACCGAGTTCTTTGTCCGTGAATACGAGCAAGTAGTTGGTGTTGTACGGGCGTAGGGAGAACTCTACGCCGTCGGGGATTTCCCCCGTCTTGGTCGCATAAAGTTTGTATGTACTCATTTCTTGCCCGCCCATCTATTCTGAATACGGTCTATCTTCGCCAAAAGAGCGCGCATATGATTTACTTCGTCTATTGAGAGAGCGGTCAATCCGTTCTCCCTCGCCTTTTTCGCAAGCAAATTGTACTCGGCAACGGTTTTGTGCAGTTCTTCTCTTTCAGCAGCAAATTGTTGCTCTTTTTTCTCGTCCTCTTCGCACTCTTTCAGGACACGTTTATGCTCACACCTTTGGACGATGAGGTCTATGGTTGTGAATTGCAAGGAAAGTATGCCGTCTATGAGTTCTTCTTTGGTAAACTTGCGAAGCCTCG
>CANQAD010000096.1 GCA_947588735.1 uncultured Akkermansia sp. | reverse complement strand
TTTATGGCGTATGCCCAATCTCTCTACGACGTCTTGTACTACCCGCTGCCGGCCGGGGAACAGGGGGAGTCCTTCCATCGCCGCATCGCGCGTGTGAAGGAAACCAAGAAGCGCTATGACGAGGCGGTGGCGGCGCTCGCTCAACAAGGCGGCGCTGATTTGAGCGCTTCCTGTTGGGAGCAAAACTGGCTCATTCTCACCAACCGCGTGATCCTGGATTGGCTCCGCACCGTGCCTCTGAGCAATAACGACATCATCCCTGAGAAGATGCTGGCAAAGATGCCACGCAAGCTTCCTGCCATTCCGTACACGCGTGCCGGCAAGTACACGCTCAATCCCTGCTATGAGCCGAACACGGTCAATAGGCGCATCACGGACCTCAACGAACTTTCCGCCTTCGTGCACGAACACCTGACCACGAGCAAATCTCGCGATGATGAGCAGATAACCCACATGGTCGAGCTGTTGGATGATGCGTGTCGCCATTTTCTCCTGGACTATGTGATGTATTGGACGGACGAGATACCGGCCCACTACAAAATTCAGGGCATACGTAGTTGGGCGCAGTTTGTTGAGAGTGGAGATGTATTCTTCACGGCTGATGTGTCCGGCATGCTCTACGAGGTCAACGAGTTGATGTACAGGGCTCTTTCCATCCCCTGTCTGCAGGATAAAGAGCTCTTCCCGGAGGTGGCTTCCCGGCTTGAAGAAATCAACCGCGCTCAAAAAGGACTCAATTCAGAGGCGCGGCGTAGTTTCTTGCATTCGGCGGATTTCATCAGCCGCCTGGATACTTCTCCATCCAAGGCCTGGCAGACGCTCGTGAAGATGCCGGTGGACGATCTCTTCAAGCAGTTCTGGGGGTCATGGTACTCCGATGAGTCGGATGCGACCTTCCTCTGGTGGAATGATTACCTGAGTAACGGAATGCGCCTGCTCAAAAAAGAAGCGGCCGATGAGTTGAGCGAGAGTGTGCGCGGATGCCTGCCGCTTGCATCCATGTTCCCGCTGTGTAACACCCCGCTGCGACGTCCGGAGGAAATTCTCACTTCCTATGACTTGGAGAATCTTCAGGAACGCTTGGAAGGTCTTTCCGGTCTCTCGGATGAAAAACAGGAGGCGGAAATCGCCAAGCAGGCCGGTTTGCGCAACATCCCCGAGGAGAGCGCCTCACTCCGCTTGCCCATGCCCGGACAGCGAGAGAAAGCATGGGCCAAGGTGTCAGATGTTGTGCAGTTGCTTGCCGATCCCGAGTTGCCGCTCACGGCTGCGATTGTTCTTCCTCCGGCTGAAGCTAGGTCTGCCTCAGTCAGCGGGGGAGACGGGAAGACCCGCCTGCTGCCGGTTGGAAGGCGCTATCCGTATTTTCGTGTGGCTCGTGATGGAGAGGCTCTCTCCTCGCTCGTGAATTTGAATCGGGAGAACAAGGAGGATATACCGCTTACGTCCGGTCCGATACCGGCCGAGGCCGGAAATCTTCAATTCCAATTTTTCCGCAGGGCGGATGATCCGGCGCCCGACTGCACCGTGAATGTCTCCGGCGGCTGGAGTGCGATTAACCTTTATCTCCGCTCGGGGGCTGTGTTGGGGGATGATAAGAAGACGGCGTACGTGCCGCTTATTTTCCGCGATAAGGAGGGATATAATTGCCTGTTCTGGGTGGGTGTGCGCTTTAATCGCGACATGATTTCTCCCGGTGATTGGCTCGGTACAACCGTGTTTGATGAGAGTCCGACCGCTCAGGGAGATGCAACGACTTCTGCGGAGAAGGAATTGCGCAAAGTATTCCGCAAGGCTTTCCTCAACGAGCGCAGTCTGCCGCGTGCCGTCACGTCGGCTGATCGCGCGGAGTTGCAGCGCTCCGTCCGGGCTTTGCTGGGTAAGACTTACTCAATCGCTTTTGAGGTCGTGCTTCCCAGCGCTGTGGCGGAGCCTCAGGAGGAGCGCCTGCGCACCGCTGCCCTTTACCCCTATTTTGCCGTGGGGTCTGCCAATGGCAGTTCGGGTAAGCTCCGTGCCGTCCCGGATGCCACACAGACCGCGCCATCGCCTATCCCGGGCAAAGAGAAGCTGCTCCTGCGCCTCTATCGCCATGCGCAGGATGAGTTTTCTGCCATGTATGTCCAGCAGCAGGAGCCTCTTTTGGATTACGTCATCTCTCACGCCTCCGAGTATGCTCCTATTCCCGGCTATTTGACGGTGCCTATCCCCGTTTCATCCGGCGGCGGCTCGATGGTGTACACGCTTTACCTGCGCCCCGTCCTGAAAGTATATGCCGACGATGGACTGCTGCCGGAAGACGGCTCGAACGGCGTACACGTTGACTTTCCCGACGAAGAACTTCCTCTTTAACTCAACAAAATCTCAACCCTGAAACCTAGCGCTCACACGACAATGAACGACCAACAACTTCTCGAATGGACAACGCCGATTGCCGGGACCATGCCGGCCGGCGAGAATCTGGAATACGACCCCCGCATGGCGGAACTGGAGGAAAAGATGGCGGGACAACCGGAGAGAACCATGGGCGACTCCGTGATCCCCGCTGAACCTCCTGACTACAGGAAGATTGAAAAAGCCGCCGCCGAGCTGATGCACGAGAGCCGTGATCTGCGTATTGTCGTCATCTGGACGATCTCTCGCTTGGCCAATGCGGGGGTGAACGGCTTGCTGGAGGGCTTGAAGCTTATAGCCGCTCTCAGTGAAACTATGTGGGATGATCTGCTGCCGGTTCCGGACGATGGCGATGTGCAGGAACGCATCAGCGCACTCACCCGTCTGTCCCCGATGCCGGGAAGTTTTGATGCGGATCGTTCTGTGCCCAAGCTGTTGCTTGAAGTTCCTTTGGCCAATTCGCCTCAGTTGGGGGCGTATGGTCTGAGAGACGTGAATGAGGCTCCGGAAGGGAGCGACGCTTCGCGCACGATCCATGCGGCGTTGCGCGATACCCCTGAGGAGAAAAAGACACTCCTGCTGCACGATCTCGAGGAGAGCCTTGACCTCCTGAAGCAGATCCGTGACGTGTACGCTGCCCATAATCAGGGCACGCCGGACTTTAGCATGCTGAGCGATATGCTCAAGCAAATGCAGATTTTTCTCACCGTGCAGAGCGCTGTCACTGAGGCTCCGCTTCAGGAGGCAGCTCACACAGATTCTGACAGTGCGGACAAAACCACCCAAACGGGTTCATCGGTACAGACTGTCCCCACGCCGCAGAATACTCCGGTGTTTTCCTCGGCCGGGGCGGATGCTCAAGTCGGACGCGCCCGGATGGTGCAGCTCATGCACCAGGTGAGCGATTGGTTCAGGAAAAATGAGCCCTCCAGTCCGGTCCCTTACTTCCTCCAACGAGCCATTCGCTCGGTCGGAGTAAGCTATATTGACCTGGTGGCGGATATTGACCCGAGTTCCATGGAGAGGGTGCTCAATGTGCTCAAGCCCGACGTGAAGCGCGAGAAGACGCCCATAAAATCCGAATCAACTCCGGCAAACGCGACGAATCCTTCTCCATCCCCCCAAGCGGAGGATGAGTTCTTCTCCCCCTTCGGAGGGTAATACGGAACGTCACTCCATGCACAGGGGCTCTGTGCCTGTCGCTCCCTACCGAAACTTGCCGATCGTCTATCCCATCGGGCTGCATCGGCGCGCTTCTGTTCGTCCTCTACCCGCTGTGGGTTACTTGGGGAAAGCAGACCTCTGCTGATTGATCTTCCCTGAAATCCGCCTTGCCATTGGACGGTGGTACACCGCCTCAATGGTTTTGAGAAGAGTTTTTGTTCTTTTTTAATATTATTATCTTAAAGATAATAAGTTACGTGTGATTATCTCTTTTCAAAAGAGATTGTCAAACAAAAAAACAACATATTTTGACATTCAGGAAAGTGGCAAGACAAAACATCCAATTTTTGAAAAAATAAGGCATGCAAATTAAAAAAAGATAACTGAGCTGACTTCTTACAATGAAGGATAAACAGGGTAGAAGTTTGTATATCGTTTTTGAAAAGAGATATACTGGGCGGCAGCGTGAGATCGCTAAAATATATTTCGTCCCCACTAAAATGAAAACAACACCCAGGAATGTCAGAGCCGTGCTACTTACGTGTGAGTGCTTTTTCACCATGAAAGAAAAACACACCTTCAAAAGAGAGATTCGAAAAGTCGTTCGCACGATGGCGGCGGTGGCGCTATGCCTCCTGTCCGCTACTGCATGGGCAGAGGGAGGTACGCCCGCTTTCTACAAGGAAGCGGAAGCCGGGCAGGCATGGGCGCAGTACGAAGTTGGTGAGTGCTATTATTATGGCAAGGGAGTGAGTAGGGATTACGCAGAGGCCGTGAAATGGTACCGCAAGGCGGCGGATCAGGGGAATGCGGGGGCGCAGCATAACCTCGGCTGCTGCTATCGAGATGGCGAGGGAGTGAGCAAGGACGTGACAGAGGCGGTGAAGTGGTTTCGCAAAGCAGCGGATCAGGGGAATGCGTATGCGCAGAGTGCCCTTGGCGAGTGCTATGAAACTGGCAATGGAGTGGGCAAGGACATGACGGAGGCGGTGAAGTGGTTTCGCAAGGCGGCGGATCAGGGGAATATGTACGCGCAGTGTAACCTTGGCTTGTGCTATGAGAACGGCGAGGGAGTGAGCAAGGATTACGCAGAGGCGGTGAAGTGGTTTCGCAAGGCGGCGGATCAGGGGAATGCGGGGGCGCAGCATAACCTCGGCGTGCGCTATATGAATGGCGAGGGAGTGCGAAAGGACGTGACGGAGGCGGTGAGGCTGTACCGCTTGGCGGCGAATCGGGGACAGGCGGATGCGCAGTATAACCTTGGCCGGTGCTATGAGAACGGCAGAGGAGTGAGAATGGATGTGACGGAGGCAAGAAGATGGTATCAAAAGGCAGCCGATCAGGGGCAAGAAGATGCCAAGAAGGCGTTGCAGCGGCTGTAAGTCGGTACGGGAAGGAAAAGACTCGGGAAGTTTGGAAAAGAACTAAGTGACACCTAATAACAACTCGAGACAGTGAGGAAGAAATATAGAACAATCAGGACAGGAGTGTTCACAGTAATCTGTGTGGCATTGGGATTCACGGTGATGAGTCCAATCGCGCGCTCTCTCTCTGAGCAGGAGGCACAAAAAATACAGGAAAATATCGCGAAATGGCGAGTGGAGGCAGAGAAGGGGAATCCCGATGCACAGACAGCCATCGGAGGATTGTATGAAGAGGGAATATATGGATGGAAGAAGAATATCGATGAAGCCATCAAGT
>CANQAD010000095.1 GCA_947588735.1 uncultured Akkermansia sp. | reverse complement strand
AATGCTGCTTCCACAGCTCTCTTAAACGTCACCGTCTTTTCTCTCCTCCTCAGTTCCTCTTCCCCAGCCATCAGGCATCTTTCCGCGCGCCTCAATTTGCCTCTTCCCACCCGCCGTGCCTGCGATATGAATTGCACGACTTCACTCATCTCTACTCCCATCTCCCTCACGAGAGCCACCATGGCGCCCTCCGCTTCCGTCTTGTCTGTGTCTTTCATCTTTTCCTTTCTGTTTCTTGCTCACCGTATTTGAAATACGTAGAGTTTTATACTTGTTAATTGATTATCAAAAGCAATCTTTATAAAGAAGGATGCTGCTACGTACGAAGTCGGACTATTCAGAGAAGGCAATCGTTGAGAAATGAATCAAAATAATCTAAAATACAGGCTTGACATACGTATTTCAAATACGCTATACTGGACCCGTCCGAGCGGACAAACTAACTATGAAGAAAACACTCACTACATTATTGGCGTGCGCTGCATTGGGCATAGCGTACGGAGAAGAATCGGGACAAAAGGACGGGTTTGGTTTGGAATTAAACGCGGCGTATAACTTCGCGCTGAAAGATGCCTATAAGTACGATGAGGGTTTCAACCCGAAAGTAAATACGTACGGTCTGGACTTGACAGCTCTTTACGCCTTGAATCAAAACAACTCGTTCAACCTTCGCATCGGTTGGACAACCGGCGACGATTCTATAAGTACGTCAGATGGAGATTGGAGTACAACCGACAAATGGGAAGTCCAGAACATCTACATTATGCCTGGTTATCGTTACACGGGGCGAATCACGGAAGGATTGGGCTTCTTCGGTGGAGCCAACCTAGGTCTAGCTCAGACTAAGGTGACGAACGAATGGACTGAACCTGGGTTGAGTGAAAAAATAAGCAAAAGCAAGTGGGGCTTCGCGTGGAGTGCAGAAGTCGGGGTGTCTCAAAAAGTCACCAATACCGGATCCTTGACCCTTTCTGTGCAGCTCATGCAGTTGCTTGGGCGCCCTGATTTTGGGGATGGAGAGGGAAGCGATAAGACTGAGAGTCAACTTAACCTTGGTGTACGTCTTGGCTACAGCTGCCAATTCTGATGGTTAAACAATAAGTAATGATCATATGGCAGGCGGGGTTCAATGAGCCCCGCTTGCTGTTATTTACAATATGACTGCGCCATGAAAACGCTTTGCCCCCTTTGAATCAACGGGCATCCGTGATGTTATTGACCATCTCTGCTTATGCTCCGCAACCTCGCGTACTAGTGTGTATTCTTTCCAAAACGTCGATCAAAAATCGCAAATGATTAAATATCAACTTGACTTCAAGTGAGTTGAAGCTGTAAGATAAGAAGCATCGATCCGTAACCATCATGATGAAGAAAATACTTGCGATGATAGCAGGAGCCGCCGCCCTAGGCTGCGGAGAAACGCAGGCAGAATCCGCAACGCCTCCTCCAAGTGGCAAGGCGCTGGTAGTTTATTTCTCCGCCACAGGAACAACCGAAGGAGCGGCGAAAAAACTTGCAGAAGCCACTGGAGGCGCCCTGCATGCCATCACCCCCAAAGTACCCTACAGCGCAGCGGATTTGGACTGGAGAGATCACCAATCGCGGTGCTACGTAGAGATGCATGATCCCGCCTCGCGCCCGGAAATCAGCGGAACTGTGGCTGACCTTGCAGCGTATGACACTGTTTACATCGGCTTCCCTATCTGGTGGGACACCTACCCAAGCATTATCGCGACCTTTATTGAGGCACACCAATTGCAGGGCAAAACGCTCATTCCTTTCGCCACATCGGGTGGCAGTGGAATCAGCACGAGTGTGGCCAACCTGAAAAAGAACTATCCGGCGCTCACTTGGAAGCGCGGTCTGTTACTCAACGGCGTTGGGGTACAGCAAATCCGCAGCATGCTCCCATAAGGGCACGAGGCGTCGTCTTGTGCAGTCAATCCCAGCCTCAACTCTCGCAGTTGTGCGGAGTACGAGGAAAGGGCAGTACATCGCGGATATTCTGCACGCCGGTTACAAACATGATAAGGCGTTCGAAGCCCACGCCAAAACCGGCGTGCGGCACCGTACCGAAGCGGCGCAAATCCATGTAGTGCGCGTACTCCTGTTCTTTCATGCCGGCGCGGCGGATGTTGTCCAGCAGTACATCGGCGCGTTCCTCGCGCTGGCTTCCGCCCATGAGTTCCCCAACGCCCGGCACCAGTACATCCATGGCGGTCACCGTGCGACCGTCCGGATTTCTGCGCATGTAGAAAGGCTTAATTTCCGTCGGATAATCGTAGACGATAACAGGAGCGTGAAAGAGCTTTTCCGTGAGAAAGCGCTCATGCTCGGTCTGCATATCCATTCCCCAGTGTGGCGGGTATTCAAAATGTTGACCGCTCTTCTCCATGAGCTCCACTGCTTCTGTGTACGAACAACGCGCAAAAGGACAATCACGAACGGCCTCCAAGCGTCTGCGTACATCCGGGTCGACAAAGCGGCAGAAAAAATCGAGATCGCCACTCGAGTCGTTCAGCACGTCGGACGCCACATACTTGAGGAAATCCTCCGCTAGCTGCATATCCCCGGCCAGATCGCAGAAAGCGACCTCGGGTTCAATCATCCAGAACTCAGCGGCATGACGCGGGGTATTGCTGTTTTCCGCTCGGAAAGTAGGACCGAAAGTGTAGATACGGCTCAGCGCACACGCAAAGGATTCGCCTTCCAGTTGACCGGAAACCGTAAGTGATGCCGGTTTGCCGAAGAAATCTTTGTCATAGTTTTCGTTGGGGGCAAGAGGATCGAGAGTCGTTACACGGAACATTTCTCCCGCACCCTCGCAATCTGATGCCGTGATGATGGGCGTGTGCACCCAGATAAAATCGCGCTCCAGAAAAAAGCGGTGAACCGCCGCCGCTACTCGTGAGCGCATGCGAAAGATGGCTCCGTACAAATTGGTGCGCGGACGCAAATGGGCCACAGTGCGCAAAAACTCCGGACTGTGACGTTTCTTCTGAAGGGGGTAGTCATCTGCCACCGCGCCGATCAGCTGCACACACGTGGCGCGCAGCTCCCACCTCTGCTTGCCTGGGGATTCCACCAAATCTCCCTCCACATGCACAGCGGCGCCCGTGTTCATACGCGCAAAATCCTCTGACCCCGGTACGCCAACATCGACAACCACTTGCAAAGACGCCTGAGACGTACCGTCATTGATCTCCAAGAAAGAAAATTGGCGGGCATCGCGCCGCGTGCGCACCCAACCTTCCACGCATATCGACTCCGCTGCACACTCCCTCTGCAGTACATGCTTTACCAAAGTTCGCTCCATGCGCTCACTATACCACCCGACCATTCGTTTGACAAGAGAAGGCAATCATTGTGATTTCATTTTGGGGAATTGGCGCGTCTGCGACTTGGAATTCTCGAATGCGTTTGCTCTGTTTGCTGATCTTGACCGCATGCACGGCATATGGTATAAGGGACTATATGGGTCGGATCATTTTCCGACACGTTTCAGTTTTCTCCGAAGCGCTGAGCCTGCCATGATCTACGAAATATGCAAAAAAACTCTGTTTCCCAATGTAGGGACGGTGATTCACGCGCTGCTGCTGGTCGCAATTTACCTGTTCTACGTTGCGGACGTGGACCCGAAAGGAATGGAGGCGTTAAGTTCGGCTCTTTTTTTCGTGATTTTCGCGTCGCCCGTACCCCTTGTTGGGTACGTACTTTTTCGTCTCCCCGGAGAGTTGATGCGACGCCTCGCGTGGGAATACACCATACCAGCGATCATTCTGACCACCCTGTTTTACATCGAAGCGCCGGAGTCGGCATCGAGCGATGCACAGGGCGCGCTCATCTATCTTCTCCCGGCATTCTACGTCGGAATCCCTACGGCGGCGTGTATCATCGTGGTGGAAGCTCTCTTTTTCTGTCGGCGACTTGTTCAAGGTGAGAAGAAAGCCTCAGTCGTGATATGCGAGGAGGTGAAAAAAGCCTTTCCGAACACCGGGGCGTGGTGCACGCTCGCCACGCTGGCTGCGGAGTTCATTCTCTCGTCGATCCTAGTGCACTGCTACGTCCAGGCGCCGCTTGCGGGCGCCTTATTGGTTGCCCTGATTTCCCTTCCATTTGCGTACACACCTCTCTTTCTCGCATGGTTTCTCTTCTTCAAGAATCAGCCGGCAACCCTCCGCATCGGTTGGGAAATTCTTATCAGTTGCGTCCTCTTTTGCTCAGCGGTGCAAATTGGTTGGTTCTACGCCGGGAGCGCGATTCCGGCAGGATTCTTACCCCCTGTCGGGAGTTCCCTTGTAATATGCGGTCTCGCTGTCGCAGTCTGTGAAATTACGCACTACTTCCTCAGCAAACGCAGGGGAACACGGCAAACGCATTAGGAAATACATTTGCCCCGATTTCAGCGTTTGGACTCGGAGGGTGAGGCTTTTTTCAGCGGGCGATCCGGGGGGAATTCTCCGCGACGCATGTACTCCAGTCCCTCTTCATAGGGGTGACCATTGATAAAGATTTGCCTTGCCACAGGAGATTTTCCTGGAGGGAGCAGGACTTCCATCACGTAATCCGGATCGGTGTGTCCATGACCCCACCAACGCAGCAGTTTCCTCTCACTTCGCGTCGGGTGGAACCGTACGCTTCCATCGACGTAGTAAGTTTCGATAAAGACATTGGCGAACGGGGCGGGGATGAGCTGCTCCCCGCGACGCACGGAATCCACGTCTCCGTAGGTTGAATCCGCGTACAACTCGCCGCGCGTGCGCAATTCTCCCTCGCGCGGAACATCCTCGGAGCTGCCGCGCGCCTCGATGCGGCTGATGGTGTGCATCCCATCCTCCCCTTCTCGCCAGAAAACAGCAACCGGCAGTTCCTGTCCGGGATGAAAGCAGCAAGCCTTCGTTATCTCAGGGGGAGGAGCCGGACGCTCTTCGAAAGGCTGCAGGGCGGCGGCGGATTCAGCGCGCTTATTGATGAGCTTTTGCCAATCGTCCTTTTCCCACCAGATGGATCGCCCGATCAGGGGAGAAACGCCGAGACGTATCGCATCGGTGTCGATGTCGAAATAGCCGTGCCAGTCGTAATCGGCCTTCACCAGCATGCGAGGGACGGATGGCGACGAGTCGCACAGAGCCCTGCTGCGCTCATAAAGAAGCATCACATCGAAGTGGATAACTGCGGCCACCAGCAGCGCCAGCACGGTGGAAACAATGATTCTGGGGGCAAGCTGGGGCATCGTGAACTCAATCAGTTTATGGGGAGTATAACACACAGCTGAAACGATCCCGAGGAAATTTATTTCGTGGACCCAAAGCACACGTGTCCCAGGAAAACGCGAGTGCACAGGAGAGCATCGTAGCATCATGTAGCATAAGCCGTTGGTTATTTACGAATTACGATTT
>CANQAD010000094.1 GCA_947588735.1 uncultured Akkermansia sp. | reverse complement strand
TACACTATTTTTGTCCAAACGATAAATCTCTTGCCCTCTTTTTCCCCGTTCGGTGCTCTTATTTTTGTCCGATTGCGTTGCCGTGACGATACGGACTTAAGGCTTGAAAAGCGGCATAAAGAAGGGTATAATACGCACGCACATGGTGGGCGAGACGTTACAGATTGGACTAGCCGGGCTAGGAACTGTGGGTTCCGGGGTTTATGAGGCACTGCTGCGCAATCGGGATTTGCTGGAGGCGCGGGCCCAGATTTCCTACGAGGTGAGGCGTGTGGCGGTACGTGACCGAAAGCGTAAGCGCAGCGTGGCGGTGGACGAAGCCCTGCTCACAGAGGATTGGCGCGATCTGGTGGAGGATGAGAAAATCGACATCATCATCGAACTGATAGGCGGTACTGATGAGGCCTATGAGCTGGTGCGAGCGGCGATAGAAAAGGGGAAGCCAGTGGTGACGGGTAACAAGGCTCTGCTTGCGGAGTATGGTGGAACGCTTTTTCATCTCTCGCAGCAAAAGGGCGTGCCGCTCTATTTCGAGGCCTCTTGCGGCGGTGGCATCCCCATTGTGCAATGCCTTCAAAATTCGCTCATTTGCAACAATGTGAGCGCTATTGTTGGTATCATCAACGGCACGAGTAACTACGTCCTCACGGCTATGCACAAGGAGGGGTTGACCTTCCGCGAAGCTCTGAAACAGGCTCAGCAACTCGGTTATGCGGAACCCGACCCATCGCTGGATATCAACGGCTGGGATGCTGCCCACAAGGGGCTCATCCTCGCCATGCTTGCTTACGGAACTCCGCTGAACCCGCGAGCCATCAGCGTGACAGGTATTGAGCATATCGAATCGGTGGATTTCAATTTTGCCCGTCGGCTGGGGTACACCATTAAACTGCTTGTGGTGATTCGCTACCACGAATCACTCAATGCATTGGAATTACGGGTACAGCCCAGTTTTGTGCCTCAACAGCACCTGCTTTCCAAAGTGGAGGGTGTGTTCAACGCGATCGCAGTGCGCGGCGATATTGTAGGCGAAACAATTTTTTACGGTCGAGGAGCGGGAAAGAACCCTACATCCAGCGCGGTGGTGGGAGATGTGGTGCTGGCAATGAGAGAGTGTCGATTACCGGGTTATCACACGGGCTTTCGCCCTTATGCGGAGGGGGTAGAAGTGATGTCGGCATCGGATACCGAGACGAGCTGTTATGTGCGTTTCAGAGTGAAGGATTGCCACGGAGTGATTGCAGCCATTGCTGCGGCTTTCTCGCAGCACGATATCGGTATCTCTGCAACATCATCGGCTGATGGCGGGCACAAGGAAACGGAGGGATGGAATCACCTGGTGTTCATGCTGCACACATGCCGTTGGGGGCAACTACAGGGGGCCCTCAATGATATCCGAAAAATCCCTACGGTGGTTGGCGAGCCGGTTGTGCTGCGCATCGAAACATTTCAAGCAATTTGATATGGCGCTCATTGTACAAAAATACGGCGGATCTTCTGTGGGGACCATCGACCGCATACGCAATGTAGCGCGGCGGCTTATGGAGACGCAGACCGGTGGGAATCACGTGGTGGCAGTGGTGTCGGCCATGAGCGGCGTTACTGATAAGCTCATTGGTTTGGCTCACCAAGTGATGGACAATCCGCCGGATCGGGAGTTGGACATGCTGGTATCAACCGGGGAGCAGCAATCCGTGGCCTTACTGTGCATGGCGATTGCGGATATGGGCGGCAAAGCGGTGAGTTTTACCGGCGCCCAGGCAGGCATTTGCACCTATGGCAGCCACACCCGCGGGCGTATTGAATCCATTGCGCCGACCCGCATTATCACGGCTCTGCAAGAGGGGCACATTGTGGTATGCGCGGGTTTTCAAGGCATGACACCCGGGGGTGAGATCCACACCTTGGGGCGAGGAGGTTCCGACTTGTCGGCCATAGCCCTGGCAGCGGCAATCAGGGCTGACTTGTGCCAAATTTACACGGATGTGGATGGCGTATACACCTGCGACCCGCGGGTTGTGAAAGATGCTCGCAAGATTCCCGTGCTCAGTTACGAGGAGATGCTGGAAATGGCCTCCAGTGGCTCGAAGGTGATGCAGGCGCGATCCGTGGAATTAGCCAAGAAGTTCGGTGTCATTTTTGAAGTACGCAATTCTATGAACAATAACCCCGGTACCATCGTCCAAGAAGAAAATCATGCCATGGAGTCACTTGCTGTGCGTGGTGTCTCCATTGAGCGCAATCAGGCTCGTGTCACAGTTTCAGGCATTACAGCTCCCGTAGCCTACACTGCCATTATTTTAACTGCTCTGGCTGAAGCTGAAATTAATATCGACATGATTGTCGCCAACACCGCCCACGATGGAAAGGCTCGCCAATCCTTCACGATGAACATGAGCGAGCTTGGCGCAGCACAGGCGGCTCTCAAGAATGTGCTTCCGCAGCTTGGACCTGAGGCCAGGTTGGATACAGAGGCCGGCCTGGCGAAGCTGTCAGTGGTGGGCGTGGGCATGCGTTCCAACTCCGGTGTGGCCGCTACGGTGTTCCGCGCGCTGGCTGATGCGGGGATCCACACCGGTATGATCGCTACCTCGGAAATTCGTATATCGACTACCGTGGAAGCCTCTGACATTGAACAAGCCGCCCGTGTGGTCCATGCCGCTTTCCATCTGGGGTGCGAAGACTAAAGGAGTATTCATGCGATTCCTGTTCCTGCGAGATGTGAAACGACCGAGCTTCCTTCAGGGGAATAAGCTCAGACAGTGTGGCATGGGTGCATTGCTCATGCTAGTTGGTTTTGCGGCGGGTATGGGTGTGCAGTATATTATGGGGGAGCGGTCATATGTTCGTGTGTCTGATGTGTTACGTCTTACCGATGCTCCCAATGACTGCCTGATTACTGCAGTGAAGCAACATGCTGGTGAACTCGCTGCGTGTGGCAGTGATGAAACTGGTCGCGAACTCTTGTGGCAGCTCCTCAACGAACTCATGGATCGTGGCCTTTTCCTCAAGGCGGAGTCGGAGGTGGATGAAGTGTTGCCGCCGCAGAGGCCACAGAATGCCGAATGGGCGCGCCGTATGTTGCAAATTGCCCATGTACTCGTGAAAGAAGGCAAGTGGGAAAAGGCGCAGGGGTATTACGACGCCGCACAAGGGGCGTTCCTTGCACTCGGCTTGTCATCGGAGTACTCGGCAGTGGTGCGCGAGCGAGCTGCCCAATTGAGTGTCGGCAGTGGCGGCACGCGCGCGGAGCGGGTAACTGCTTTGCATGATCTGCTCACCTCTCTCTCTGCTCCAACTCCGCCGGAATTGGCTGCTGAACTGCATATTTTTCTAGCCAAATTACAGCACAGTATGGGCGCTTATTCCCAATCGCAGGAGTCGCTGCGCCAGTGTACGCAATCCACCACATCTGCCTCTTCCTCGTCACCGTTCCTGCTGGCATGTCTGGGCTACGCGCACTTGGCGCTGAGAGAGGACGAAGAGGCGGTCGATTGTCTGCGAGATGGCATCAAGCAGCTTCATGGGAGCGATGCTGCCTCGCGCTTATTTCGCGCACTTGCCCTGAGGGATCTGGCTTCTGTGGCACTCAATCTTGGCCGTGCGCAATCAGCGCTTGCGCTTTTGGAACGCGCAGAAGCAGAGGCTGGAGCGATCATTTCTCCGCATGCGCTTTTTCGTGCAGAAATCACTGGCAAACGCGCGTGGGCTCTCTATTTGGCGCATGATTATGAGGACGCCCTTGCCGTATTTCGTCGCCAGCTGGATATGATACCAGAGAGCGAGGAGAATCTGCGGGTCCACCCTCTGGAGGGCATGAGTCGTTGCTATCTCGCGTTAGGTCAGCCGACTGAGGCGTGCCAAGCTGCGCAGGAGTGTTGTTCTTTGTACGAGAAATACAATGCTGAGGATAAGGAGGGACTGGGGCGCTTCTATCTGCTGCAAGCGCAGGCGCAGGATCAAAGTGGGCATCCCGACGTTGCAGAGGAGTTGTATGGGCGAGCAGGCGCTGCCTTGCCAGCCGACCACAGTATGCGAATGATTGCTCTTGAAGGTCAAGCATCTGCCCTTCAGCAGGCGGGCCGCTGGGCGGAAGCCATTGGTGTATGGAAGCAAGTGCTTGCCCAAATTCCGGAAGAGCAGCAAGCGAATCGAGAAGATGTCCAAGAGCAAATTGCGCACTGTTCCAGCCGTTTAACTCCGCCGACTCCTGCTGTTCATCCGCAATCCAAACCAGCAGCCAGTACGCGTAAAACCTCCAAGCCTACCGCCCGTTCCGCTAAAAACAGAAACAAGCATTCCCAATCTCGTCGCAAGCGTTAATCCTCCAATCTCCACCCATTCTGATTATGAATCGACGTTACCGTGCCAGCCGCAGATCCGGCAATTACACGCTTCCCGTTGCCTCCATCGCCATTATCGGCACCGCCCTGCTCATCTGGCTTATCTGGGCAAAGGGGGAGAATATTGTACGCTTCTTTGAAGGGGAAACAATATATTACCCCGACAATTCGGAAGCCAATGCGAACCTGAGCCGGTTGCTGGCTGATCTTTCAGGTGATAAGGCGCAGCTGCTCTCGCTGGCAGAGAACTCCAAGGCGCGTTTGGGCTGGATCAAAGATGATGAGACGCGCCGTCGTGTGCGCTGGATATTGATGACGCGCTTGCTCGACAAGGGATTGTGGGATGAAGCCGTTCAGATATTGCCGGAGGTGGAAGATTTAGCAAACCCTCAGAATCTAGAGAGACTGGCGCAAGCAGCATTGCAGCATGAGAATTACGAATTGCAGCTGCATTTGGATGCCATGCTGCAAGATGCGGCCTTCTCCCAGCCTGCGGACACGGAATTGCTGTTGCATTCTATCCGGCGCACGGCTGAGACCTGCCTGAAGATGCGCGATGTGGACGGCGCAGTGAAGGCGATATCTCGCTTGGATTCCCCGGCGGTGTTGGCGCGTTTCTCTACGCCTGAACTGGCGGCTGAGGCCGCAGATTTGCAGATGCTTCGCGCAGACGTGAGCACCGTGAAGGAACATGCCCTGCAGCTGGTGCGTAATATCTTGGAACAGGCCCAATGGCCGCCGTGTCTTGCCACCTCACGACTCATGCTTGAGGAGGTCACTACCGCTTTAGCAGAGAACCCTGCTCTCACCCACGCTGCGCTCAAAGAAATTGAGGAAAAATTACTCCATTGTCGTGATGCCCTTTTGGAATACTCCGACAAGGAGCATAAATTGCCGCAGTGCTACTTGACCCTTGGTGAGTTGCGCTTGCGCATGGGCGATTATGGCGGCTGCGCTCAAGCGCTTACCCTGGCCAATGCGTTTGCTGAGTGCTATGGGGAGACGGATCTCAACTGGCAGCTTAAAACGGCTCGTTTGCGAGCCAAGGCCAATATGTCTCGGGGTGCAAAGGCGGAGGCCATGGAAGATTGTCGCTTCTTGGCGGAGCACGAGTCCGATCCAGCCTCACTCATGACGGCTCTCACCTTCCTTTCGACCAACACAGAGGATAAGGAGCGTGAAAAAGCCCTCTCGCGCCTGTGGTCCGTCATGCAGGCCCAACCAAAAACAACCAAGACTGACAAGGAAGAACGCGCACGCATCGCTCGAGAAATCGCTAAATTGCATGCTGATAGCGG
>CANQAD010000093.1 GCA_947588735.1 uncultured Akkermansia sp. | reverse complement strand
CCAACCGGCCGCCTTCTCTACTGCTTCATGCTTCTCTTGTTTATTATCGTCTGCCATAGTATTGTATAATTAGGTTAAAATCTTTACTCCGCCCGCGCCGCAAGCAACGCTTCCAGCGCCTCCTTATTGTCGATAATAAACTGCAACGCCCCCGTCTGCTCCGTCGTCAACTCAGCCGCCTTACCGTCTGCCCCCGCCGGCCCTGCTGGCCCCGCCGGCCCTGCCGGCCCCGCCGGCCCTGCCGGCCCCGTAGCCCCCGGCTGCCCATCAGCCCCCGGCTCACCCTTATCCCCCTTATCCCCCTTAAAAAGCGCCCGCGCCACAGTCCAACTCCCAACAACGCACTTGTCAACAAAAAGCCTCGGCCCGTACCAAACCATACTCACCTCCCCATCCAGCTTCCCATCCATACAAAGCCCCCCCAGCTGCAGCTCAATCCCAGCCCAATCCAGCCCCCGCGCATCCCCCGGCTCCGCCACCGCCACCAGCCGCACCGCCTGCCCCCGCAGCAACAGCCGCTCAAAATGCCACGTATCCTCCCCGCCCACCGTCTGCTGCACCGCATCGCTCGACACCCCCAGCAACACCGGCACCTCCTCATGCGTAAACACCGCCAAATACACCGCCCTCTCGCCAATCCCGCTCGCCGCCCCATTCCGGCACCGCAGCGTCACCGCCGTCACCCGCCCTGTCGGCACACGCCTCCCATCCACCACCGCATAGCGATAAGCCACATTACTCCCATCCGTCTCACCAAACGGAACATCAGCCGACCCCTGCGTATCATACAGCGCATCGCACACCGCCCCATCCACCATCGTCGCCACCTGCTCCGCATCGCAGCCCCCGTCCATCCCCAGCGGCACGGGGGCTTTATCGAAAGGGATCACCACCGCCCCGCTATCGCTCACCTCCACCTCACCCCCAATCGCCTGAAAAGCCTTCTGCCCTCCGGACGTCAGCGCGCACAGCGTAATCGCAGTCCCGTCATCCGTCGTCGCCGTCACTGTGCAGCTCCCCGCCGCACTCACCACATATGTCACACCTGCTATCGTCTTTACTTTCATAATCGTTCGTCGTGTATATTGTTTGTGTTTAGTTGAGTTGAGTTGAGTTAGAAAAACCTTTTATCCCAGCGTCCTCCGCAGCCCATTCGGCGCCACAGGATTCACCGTACTGCTCACCGTCATCCTCCGCGCATTCGCCGCCTGCGTACTCGTCCGCGCCGCCTCCTGCGTATTCGTCGTCTGCGCCGCCGCGCTCTGCGTCACCTGCGCCGGTGAACTATCCGCCGCCGCAGCCTGCGCATTCGCCGCCGCCTTCGCCGCCTTCTCCTGCTTATTCGCCGCGTACATACTCCCCCCCGCGCTCAGCGCCGCCCCCACCACTGCTCCGATCAATGCTCCCGTTGCCATAATCGTATATCGTTAATGCCTGCTTCTCCCGGTTATCTTCCAGTTACCGGCAGCATCCTGCTGCCACTGATTCTCCACGCCGGAGGCTCCTGCGCCCCCTGTCATGCCCCCCTTGCTACCCTGACTCCCGCCAAAATTCAAACTCCCCACCGTCTTACTTAAATCCATCAACAACTCCCCGGCCCCAAGCCACGGAGCCGCCTTCCGGTTAATCCTCGCCAGCTTATCATACAAATCCCCCTGGATATTCGCCAGCGTCAGCGCCGTATCCCCCTCTCTCCTGTACTGATTCGCCTGATTCCTCGCATTCTGGTCGCTGATAGCATAACTCCTCCCCATGTCGCTGATAGCCATCTTCAGCGCCTCAGCCGTGCTCTGCTCCTCCCTCAGCTTACTCCCCGCCTCCGCAAATCCACTCGCCCCCACCTGCCCCCTCAGCGCCGCTATCCGCGCCAGCGCATTACTCTCCGCCCGCATCATATTCTCCCCCACCAGCAGCCCCTTCTTCCGGCTATCCGCCTCCAGCTTATACGCATTCGCATACGCCTGCCTCCTCTGCAGCGCCCCCTGCGTCCGGGCTTCAATCGCCTGCACGCTGTAATTCGTCGCCTGCGTATTCGTGTTAAGAAACTGTCCCATACATCAACTCCTCCGCGCTCATCGGCGCCTGATCATTACTATCCCTCTCCTGCGCATCTTTCAACTTCGCCCGGTACAGCGCCTCCATCCCCCTCTGCTCCAGCCTCTCCGCCAGCTGAAAATTACCCGTCAACCTCGGCGCCAGCCGCGCCGCCAAAAGCGTCGCACACGCCTCGCAAAACTGCGGCTCATAATCCGGCAGGCAAACCCTCTGCGCCAGCACATTGCTCGTATAACTCACCCTCACCTTCTCCCCTGCCTCCCCACTCCAATACCCATCCTCTGCCACTATCCGCCTCCCCTTCATCCGCCACCTCGCCAGCCCCACATCCTGCACCCGCTGACAATCATCCGGCAGCCGGAATCCTCCATCCGCCTCCAGCTCCACCTCCCTCTCCACCGTCGCAAAACCCCACCGCGCATACTCCAGCGCCAGGCCTATCACCTGCTGCGCATGCGTATCGCACGCCTCCGCCTCCGGCGTCCCCGGCACATAATTCCGGTCGCCCAGCATACTCAGCGCAAGCGTGTACAATGTCCCCTTGTCCACAACACTCCCATCCTACCACTCCCCTTCAAAAAAAAATACCTTGCTACTGCACCGTTAAACTACTTCTTCCTCTCATCGATCAACGCCAAAATATTCTCAAAACTGCACGTCTCCACCTTCGCCTCCACCTTCTCCGCCGCATACGCCCCATCCATCCGGTTCAGCTCCTGCACCGCCCGGATCCCGTTTGCCACCTCCGCAGGCTCACCGCCCGCCGCCTCCAGCACCCTCCTGCTCAACCACTCCTTCCTCGCCCTCACACTCAGCACCGCCTCACTATCCGCCTCCCTCTGCAGCTCCTCCACCTTCCCCAAAACTGTGACATCGCGTGACAACCTGCTCACCGCCTTTCTCACCGCCGCATCACTCTTCCCACTCGCATCAAACACCTTACGATAAGCCTCCCCTTTCGCCATCCCTCGCGCCACCAGCCGCGCATACTCCAACTTTTGTCCATCATTCGCCTTCATTTTCGTCACAACCTCGTCACAAACTCTTAACCTTTCTTCCCATCTTCGCTCCCCATCGCCCTCCGAAACATCTCCCCCAGCACCTCCTCCCCCTTCCTCGTCAGCCGCCACCAATTCCCCTCCAACTTCGTCTTCAACTTCCCCTCCACCAGCCCCCGTCTCCTCATCTTGTGCAACACCAAAAAATCACTCTCCACACCCTGCCCCGTCCTCCTCCCAACCTCCGTCGTATTATGCCACTCCCCATCCGCCAGCAGGCACATAATCAGCGCCTCCGTATAATTGCAGTCCAGCCGCTGCCTCCTCACCGCCCTCAGCACCCTCACAAACAAATCACTCAACCTCATCCCTCACCTCCTTCCCCCTGCACCGAAAGTGCCGAACTCTCACATCCTCCATCGGGCGTCCCAGCTCCCCCCGCCTCCTTTCTCAGCCAGGCCCGAAACTCCTCCACCGCCTCCTCACTCGCAGGCTCCTCCCCCTGCACCTCCTCCGGTGCAGCAGCCACCTCCGCCTTCCGCTTCCGCTTCCGGCTCCACCCCACCTCCCTCGCCCACCTCTCCGCATGCTGCATCACATCCCCCAACTCCGCAAAAAACTTCCCCCCCCGCGGTCGCCAAAAACGCCGCCGATAGCGATCCTCCTCCAGCTTGTCCGCATAATACGCCCCCATCAGCTCCGCCATCCCACCCATCGGCGCCGCAGGCAGCGCCTCATACGCCTCCCGCGCCGCCTCCGCCACCTCCCGCGGCAGCACCCGGTACTCCGCCAGCCACGGCAACTGCGCCGCAAACTCCGCCAGCCACATCCCAAAACCCTCCTCCTCCTTCTCCTCCGAGAGCGAGCGCGCAGCACCCCCTCCCGCACCCCCCTTTACCGTTGCATTACCACATACCTCTCTCTCTGCTTTGCATATACCTTTACCTTTACCTTTATATAATAGTACCGCGGCATCACCCGCGGCACATGCCGTAGCATCACCCGCGGCATCACCCGCGGCATCACCCATGGCATCTGCCGCGGCATCCACGCTCCACCTCTTGCGCGCCTTCGCCCTCTGCGCCTCCCTCTTCGCAACCATGCGCTTCTCAAGCGCTTCGTCATAACACTCCACCACCAAATCCTCCCCCTCCCACCGCCAAAGCCCCGCACAACTTCGCGTCAGCTTCTCGCCCACATGCACGCGCAGCAGCCACTCACTTTTCGTCCACTTTTTAGCGCCCTTTATGCGACCCCCGTTCAATTTCTCCCCGCAATACATCGCAAGCAGCAGCCCAACCCCCAAATCCTTCGCCGCAAACTTCGCAGCAAAATCCTCCCTCGCCGCCACCCGGAAACACACATACTCCAACCCCTCAGCCACGGCTCACCTCCTTTCCTTCTTCTTCCATCAGCAGCACCAGCGCCCTCCTCACCGCCGCCTCCATCACCAGCAGCTCATCCCGCAGGTCAGTATCCCTCCCCGCCCCGGAAAAATGAATAAAAAACCGGTCCCTGGCGCGCCCCAACTCCGCCATCACGCGCCACAACTTATCTCTCGTCTCATCATCCATAAAAATAAAATCCTTTCTACTTACTTTCTACCAACCAACACAGCCAACTCCTCAAAAAAACCATGCACCCGCCGCGCCACCTCCACCGGCACCCTCTTCCCCGGCTGATTCGCATACCACAGCAGCGAATTCCTCGCCACCCCCGTCCCCGCTGCCACCAGCCGAAACGTCACCCCCAGCCGCCTCTTCGCCACGTGGATCCACCGCCGGAACCTCTCCGACTCCTCCTGCGAAAGCCGCTCAACAAAACGCCCACTCATAAATCCCCTTTCTCTTTCTCCGTCGTATGTCTCATTTTGTTTCATATATTTCCAGTATTTGCCTTAACTCTTTTACCTGGTCAACAGTCATCAACAACTGCACTTCATTGTGCCGCGACGTTAAATAATCGTCACCATCAGCAACTAAAATAACAGTACCATCCTCCTCCTCGTCGCCCTCAAGCACGAACTCCCTTTTTCCCATTCGGACGAGGTCTCCACTCTTAAACCTCCGGCGTTTCAGCCACTTCTCACGGCACTCCTCACAGCAAAAATGCTGCTCAGCATAGCTCAAGTGGTCAAACTCCTCCTTCGGCTCCTTCTTCCCGTCGTACAGCCCCACCCAATCCGCATCGTCCGCCGCCTCGTCGAGCATATCGTCCACGTCAAAAAACTCGTCATAGTCATTCCCCTCAAACCGCCTCCCGCAGTTATCGCAGAATAAACTATACAACGTCGCTTTCCGTGCTTTAATCATCGCTCCCCCTCCTTTCCATCCTGCGGCGCATCCGCGCCCAGCTCCACCATCACCTCATCCGCGTACAAATGCACATTATAAAACCCCTTATACAACTCCCCGCTCATCCGCCCCCGCGCCAGCAGCCGCGTCCCCACAGCCAGCCCCTCCAGCGCCTCAGCCTTCCCCTTATCCATCACGCGCACACAAAACTCATGCACCCTCTGCCTCCCAGCCACCTTCAGCCTCACCTCCACATACGCCAGCGACCCATCAAAATTCACCATCGGCACCGGCTTCTCAGCCACCGCCCCGCACACCTCAAACCTCGTCCCCTCCTTCATACCTCCCCTCCTTTCTGCATTTTTTTGAATGCCATTGCGACCTCCTCCAGCTCCTTTTCTGTCATGTCAACCATGAGCAGGAA
>CANQAD010000092.1 GCA_947588735.1 uncultured Akkermansia sp. | reverse complement strand
TACCTACGAATATCACTGCTGAGTACGCAGAACCTGTTTTCGTGGCTAAACCAACCATATGACATAGCGGGGACGGAAGAGGTTTTAGTGCTCAATAGCACGTAAAGTTTTATGGATTCGCCCAGAAATCGCCAACTCCTGCCCTCATCATGCTTCCCGCCCATGAATTACATTTTCTTGGGACGGATGTGGCCCCCCAGGGCAACCTCATTTGAAAGAAGTTCATCAACGGAGAAAATGCTCTTGTTGACTGATATCACCGTTGGTACGCATCAAAAATTATGACAACAAGCAGTCGTCATGATGATGGCTCTCAAGAACTCTCCTGCCTACGTTCATGATTCGAAATAAACTGCGCAACGCGCACATGATCAATAAATCGTAATTCGTAACTCGTCAATCGTCAATAGCAACCGCATTTCCTAATGCGGTTGCCCTGTGCTGTCCGGACAGTAACTTGCTTTCGCGGGAGGGATGCGATAAAATGGGGCGGTATGAAAACTGCACTGATGAGTTTGGCGGGCGCGCTGGTGATGCTGCAAGGCATTTTGTGGGCAAAACCGGAAATGCCGCACATGCAGCTAAAGCCTGAGGCAAACGTGCAGGCGTATGAAGCGGGTCGGGAATTTCTGGTAGCCGTAAAGGGCGAGTTGCCGACAGGCTGGCACTCTTATTATCGCAACCCGGGCAGCGCCGGACTCGGTATGCAGGTGCAGCTGACCGCGCCGCCTGATTTTGCCGTTCAGGGCCCGTATTGGCAAGCTCCACAGCGCATCGTCAGCAGTGCGGGCGTCGCGTACGGATACGAAGCCCCGGTGATAGTTTGGCAGATCACTCCTCCTGCGGATGCTCCAGAGCAAGCGGAACTGAATTTCTCTGTCACAGTGCAGATGTGCAACGATTTGCAATGCTCTCCTCCCACCACGGAACATGCCCGGCTGCTTCTTCAGCGTGGCCAGTCCACGCCCAATCCGGCATGGGGTGACGCGGAAAAATCCGTGGAGGTGCTGGGCGATGCCTCCGTGCAGCGAGTGAACGCGGCCCACGGCCCCGGTGGTTATGAACTCTCTTTGGCAGATCCCGGTTTTGCAGGCGATCCAACCTTCATTTCGGAAGACAACACAGTGCATCCGGCTCTTCCGCAGAATACCCGGCATGAGGGTGGTGCGCTGCGCCTGCAACTTCCTGTTAACAAGGGGGACGACGCCATGTACCCTGCACCGCCGATCCGCCCGCGTGTGCTGCGCGGGCAACTGGTGTGGCCAGGAGGAGAGCACGTTACCATCGCTGCGCCGGTGCAGAGCAATACACGTGGCCTGCCCGCGGATTTTTTGGGGATAGCTCTCGGTCTGTTTTTGGGCGGAATCTTGCTTAATTTGATGCCCTGCGTGTTTCCCGTACTGGGGCTCAAGGTCATGAGCTTTGTCCGGCTGAGCGGCGGCAGCCATGCACGGGTGGTAGCGCATTCGCTGGCCTTTGTTGTCGGCATTGTCGTGAGCTTTGTCCTGCTGGGTGCGGCGCTGGTCGTGGTTTCCAACTTGAGCGTGTTGGCGCATACCCCGTGGCAGGATTGGGCGAGCGAATTGCTGAGTGATGCCGGTGGTGATGATCGCAATTGGGCGACGTGGATGCAGAATACATGGGTTGTGTACGGTCTCACTGTCCTGTTGCTGGTTCTGGGGCTGGGTATGTACGGCGTTTTCGAAATCGGCGTAAGCGCTACCTCTGCCGGGCAGAAAGTGCAGCAGCGCACCGGCGTAACTGGCGCGTTTCTGCAAGGGCTGCTCGTTACTCTTGTGGCAACGCCTTGCAGCGCGCCTTTTCTGGGAGCGGCTATGCCGGCTGCCATGGCGCTTCCCGGGCTGTGGCTGGTAGCAGCGCTGGTGGCCATGGGCCTCGGACTAGGCATGCCGTATATCGTCCTGAGCTTGTTCCCCGGGCTGGTCGGGCTTCTGCCACGCCCGGGACAATGGATGGAGTCACTCAAGCAAGGGCTTTCCTTCCTCATGATAGGAGCTTCGGCCTGGTTGTTGGATGTGTACTTGACCATGCACGGAAGGGAAAGCGGGCTGACCGTGCTGCTCGGTATGGTAGTCATCTGCGCTGCTTGCTGGGTGTACGGACGCTGGTGTACGATTGCCCGCAGCACATCCACCCGCATAGCAGGCTTGCTTGTTGCACTGGCATTATCTGTGGGCGGTGTATGGTGCAGCATGCCGCACGATGCCTCTGAAGATGCGGCAGACGACGCAACTGCCATCACATGGGAAACATGGTCGCCGGAGGCCATGAAGGCCGCGCTGGAAGAAGGAGACCCCGTGTATGTCGATTTCACGGCCAAGTGGTGTGCTACCTGCCTGGCCAACAAGGGCCTTGCCTACACCGAGGATGTGCGTCGGCTGCTGAGAGAGCGCGGCGTGGTGCTCATGCGCGCGGACAAAACCAGGGACGCCCCCGCCATCGATGCCGAGATGCGTCGGCTGGGGCGCAGCGCCGTTCCCACCAATGCACTTTACGTGCCGGGCAGAGAACCGGCTGTCACCCGCGAGCTGCTTTCCCCCGGCTATTTGCTGGAGTTTTTGCAGCAGCACCTGCCCCCGGCTGATCCTGCCGAATAAAGGAAGCGCCGACGTTTGAACGAGAGAGTGAAGCCTCCGTTACTTGCCGAGGCAGAGGGCGATGCGCTTGCAGGCCTCCTGAACGTTCTCACGGCTATTGAAAGCGGAAATACGGAAGAAACCCTCGCCATGCGCGCCGAAGCCGGCGCCGGGAGTAATGACTATGTGCGCCTCGTGCAGCAGCTTGTCGAAGAGCTCCCAACTGGTCATGCCCTGCGGCGTTTGCACCCACACGTAGGGCGCATTTTGCCCGCCCCACACTTGTAGCCCCACCTGTCGGCAAGCATCACTGAGCAGCTTGGCATTGCCCAAGTAGTGATCGATGAGAGCCCGCGTCTGTTGCTTGCCCTCCGGGGTGAAGAGGGCAGCGGCGCCGCGCTGTACGATGTAGCTCGCACCGTTGAATTTGGTGGTATGTCGGCGGCTCCAAAGCTTGGCAATGGGCACATCGTTGCCCGAGGCGTCTTTCCCGGTGAGTTCGCGGGGGATGACGACATAGCCGCAGCGCACGCCGGTGAACCCTCCCTGTTTAGAGAAAGATCGGAACTCAATGGCGCACTGGCGTGCTCCCGGAATGGCAAAAATGGAAGTGGGAATCTGCGGATCGGTGATGAAAGCCTCGTAAGCGCTGTCGTAGAGAATAATGGCGTGCCGGGAGATGGCATAATCCACCCATTTCTGAAGCTGCTCGCGGGTGGCAGCAGCGCCGGTAGGATTGTTTGGCGAGCACAGGTACACCAAATCTACGTGCCCTTGCGGCACCTCCGGCACAAAACCATTCTCCGGCGTGCATGGCAGATACACAAGTCCCTCGTAGGAGCCGTCATCGCGTGCCTCTCCTGTGTTGCCCTGCATCACATTGGTATCCACATACACAGGATACACCGGATCCGGCACCGCAATGACATTGTCGTGCCCGAAAATATCCAGGATATTGCCCGTGTCGCATTTTGCGCCATCGGATACGTAGATTTCGTCAGGTTGAACGTCAATGCCGCGCTCCTGATAGGAAACGCGCGCGATGGGCTCGCGCAACCACTCGTAGCCCTGCTCCGGACCATAACCATGGAAAGTTTCGCGGCTCGCCTGATCATCCACCGCCTTGTGCATGGCGTCAATAGCTACCTGTGGCAGAGGCTCCGTCACATCGCCAATGCCGCAGCGGATAATCTGAGCGGCAACATCCGGGTGCTCCTTGGCAAAAACTGCTACACGACGGCCAATTTCGGGGAAGAGGTACCCCGCGCGAAGTTTCAAAAAGTTGTCATTGATACGTGCCATAGCGGGAAGATTATGCATTTGGAAGGTTCATTTGGCAAGGCTAAACTGGCGAGTGGACTCATCCTTTCCACATTTGTCCCATAAGGAAGCGGTCCCAACAGGCCGTTATCGCCGCATCATGCAGCATAAACCCTTTGTAATTTTCGATTTTCGATTTTCGATCTTCGATCTTCGATTGACGATTTGGGGAATTTGCGCGCTGGCGCGCGGAGTTACGAAGCGTAAGCGACGGGGAAGAGAGGAACCGCGCGCAGAACTGGTTAGAAAGCTTGGCGGAGAAGCAGAGCTGAAGCACAGGCGGATTTTCGATTTTCGAGTTACGAATGACGATTTGGCTGCTAGCGCACTTCGTGCGAGGTGCAAGACGGGCGACGGCTGGAAGGCCGCTTTCGCATTTCCCAAGCCTCTGGCTCGCTATCTTCCCAAATCGTCAATCGAAAGTCGTATATTTCCAACGCGTTTGCCTTGCAATTGCTTGAAAAATACTTGACAAGTGAGCACGGATATTATAAAAGGCGTGCAAATCCCCTTACTCTGTTTCCATGATGACTCTTTTTCGTTTTCTCGTTCTGCTTCTGGGAACCGTCACGATGAGCGTGGAATCATTGTGGGCGCTTGAAATCAATAAATTGCACCTGCCCATGACCCGCGATGAGGCGGATTCTACGCTGAGCAAGGATTATGAGATTATGGTGCTGAACGACGGGAGCGTCCGTCGCTCTTGGAAGCTGGAAGACAAAACGGTCTTCGTTGATTTTAACACGCAAACAAACGAAGCCATTCTCATCGCCATCGTTTATGACAAGCCTGTGCCGCGTAAGAAAGGTGAGGCAGACGCTCACACCATAGCCGCAGGAAAATATGACCAGGACGCAGGGTGGGACCCGGCGAAGGATGCCGAATCGCGCGAAATGCTGCGCAACACGTTCGGCCTGGAAAATGCGCTGCGCAAGAAATTAAAAGATAAATCCATGCTTTTCATGGAGACGAAGGAGACAAAGACCAGGAAAGTACGTGTGATACGAGTGTCCCTCTTTTCTCGCATGCCAAGCACGAACCGCTGGGCACTTAAGCCTGTCTCCAAAGATGCGGAGACGACCGCCTTGGGAAACCAATGGAGCTCCGAGCACCTGACGGCTCTCTATAACGATGAAGAGCGCCGCCGGGAGCTCCCGCTGAAAACCGATGATACGGTCTCCCCACCCGCGGAGCAGCAACCCTCAATCACTCCCTCCGGCAGCAAAGTTACGGTTA
The DNA here is from genome assembly GCA_947588735.1 of uncultured Akkermansia sp. Classification (GTDB taxonomy): domain Bacteria; phylum Verrucomicrobiota; class Verrucomicrobiia; order Verrucomicrobiales; family Akkermansiaceae; genus Akkermansia. The sequence goes on along the minus strand of CANQAD010000092.1, from coordinate 975 downwards.
GCGTGCATCGCTCCGTTCCCCAGCCGCCCGCTCCCGAACGCACCGCCATGGGCAGAGCCAGTGGTTCGTCAGCCGCCACGCCCCCTGCCAATCAATCAGGGGAAAAAGTGCGCATCAAACTTGATAAAGGGCAGGAAGGCTCCGTGAACGCCACCTTCCTGGTGGAACCTCCTGATTGGCTCAAAAAAGTGGGCATCAAGAACCCTGAGTGGTGGCATTACATTGTGCTTGGCATAGCGGCTCTCCTGTTGCTGATTACGGTGCTGCGCTCCATTTCGCACAGCATGTCTGCCGCATCCGGACGCAAGAATTTCGAGAAGGTAGTCGCCCAGGCTCCTCTTCGAGGCAGCATCAGGCCCAGAAAGTAGGACAAAAGACAGGGCCAACGCACCTGAGAGAAGTTCATCAACGGAGAAAATACTCCCGTTGGCCACGCGTGTCCCAATAAAATATTCTCCGGTCTTATTGAATCCATTTCCCCTGCGCTTTTAGGGGCGAAAGAAGCAGGCCAACAAGACAGCAAACCATGGACGATTCAGCAAAGCGGTCGACGGTCTCCGGTAGGGCGCACGCGCAGCGGTGGTAAGACCGATGAGTCAGCCCGGCATAGCGTAACACCGGATGCTTTCCCTTGATCATCGCATCTTGACTTAGAAAATTGAGCTTCGCTTTCTAACCAATCTGCGCCTGGTTCCGCCCTCCCCCGTCGCTCCAGCTCCGCATTTTCCGAGCCTCCGACTCGCTATCTTCCCAAATCGTCAATCAAAAATCCCCTCGCGTTTCAGCTCCGCTCCCCCACCGACCTTTCGAACCATTGACCACCCACGATTTCACCCACCGACGCCGCTGAAGCGTCGCTGCTCCGCGAGCTATGCTCGCCGAACTTTCCAAATCGTAATCGGTTAATTTGATTCGCTAAAATGAGGGGGACTGCGGTAGAATAGACGCAGTTGCGGAAGGGGGGGTAGAAGCATC
>CANQAD010000091.1 GCA_947588735.1 uncultured Akkermansia sp. | reverse complement strand
AGAACCAGGACCAACAGCAGAACCAGGACCAACAGCAGAACCAGGACCAACAGCAGAACCAGGACCAACAGCAGAACAAGGACCAGCAGCAGAACAAGGACCAGCAACAGAACAAGGACCAGCAACAGAACAAGGACCAGCAACAGAACAAGGACCAGCAGCAGGACAAGGACCAACAGCAGAACAAGGACCAACAGCAGGACAAGGACCAACAACAGGACAAGGACCAACAGCAGAACCAGGACCAACAGCAGGACAAGGACCAGCAACAGGACAAGGACCAGCAACAGAACAAGGACCAACAACAGAACAAGAATCAACAGCAGAACGAGGGCGAGCAGGAAAATCGAGATCAACAGCAGGCTAAGCAGCAACAAGCCGAGACGAAGCAGGCTGAATTAAGTGAGGAAGAAAAGGAAAAACAGCGCGCCGCCGGTGTACTGCGTATGCACATGGACGAGGCCGGAGGTTCCCCCATTCCGCACATGGATTCTCCCAATCATCGTCCACTAAAAGATTATTAGAATTATGAAATATTTCATCAACATGATCATGCTCGTGCTCTTCGGGGCAGCTTGGCACACATTTGCGCAAGTGACACCGGCGTGGTCCACAGGCGTGGCGGTGCCGGGCGAACAAGTTTTGCTTTATCTTGTGGACACTGAGGTGGGCGAGGATCTCTTCTTCGTACACGAGCAACCGCGCGTGCGTTCTGCCGGTGTGAAAATCCTCCAATCTAAAGCGGGAGCCAATCCGCTCGATGCGAACCGGGCGATGGTGCAAATCCTCCCCATTCTTGTTCGCCCGGACAGAGTTGGAGAGCTCCAATTCCCCGACATAACGGTGGAGTATCGCAGCGGTCGCAAGGTGCGCGTCAAAATACCGCCGCTGCAGGTATGCTCCACCGCCCAAATTCAGTGGTACAACACTCCCGTTCCCTACGGTGCTCTCTGGTTTACCCTCCCCGAGGAACCTTACGTGCACCAGCCGGTCAAAGCTTCTCTCAAGCTTTTTGTCCCCCAGGATTGTTTTGTGAGCAACCTGCCGCAAATGCACTCCGTGGGTGTAAAGATCAGTACGCTCCAGCCCGCTGTACAAGGGGTGCTCGCCATGGTGCAAGGCCAATACATAGACGATCCCTCCGCCTATGCTGATGGACAGAACTGGCGTACGGCAGATTTCTCTGGTGAGCTCACTCCTTTCCGCGAGGGTTCCTCCACCATCACCGGCAAAATTCTCCTTACTCGCCAACGCAGCTTCTTTACTCTCGGACAGGAAGAGGTGCCTCTCCCCTCTCTCACGCTCTCTGCCCTGCCCTTGCCTCCGGGAGCTCCCGCTCACTTCGCCGACACCGTGGGGAGCTATTCCATCTCAGCTAAGTGCGATGCCTCCTCGCTCGCCATGAACGAAGCCGTAGAAGTGCAGATCACCGTACGCGGCTCAGGCAACCTTCAGCAGCTCGCCTGTCCCACCCCCGACAACCCGGATGATTGGAAGCTCGTCCCCGCCACCCGCAAGCCCATCCTCTCTGCCAGCGGGCAAACAACAGGCATGGTTTTCTCCCAGCTTATGCGTCCCGTCACCGAGGTAAGCGGCATTCCCTCTTTCTCCCTTTCCTACTTCGACCCGACAACCATGGCCTACAAACGCGCTGTCTCCACTCCCATCCCTCTTCCCTGGCGCGAATCTGATACTGCTGGCAGCACTCTCGTGCAAACGGCCGCTACCCCGCCGCCTGCTGGCAGTGTCCCCGTGGCTGAGCTCACGGATATCTACGGCTTCATTCCCGTACCCAACAGCGAGCGCCGCATGTTCGTGCTCCCCCGTGCTCTGTGGTACCTGCTGTATCTGCCGACTCTGGCCATCTTTGCCTTCCTTGCATGGCGCTGGTGCGCTCATCGCGTGGCTGACAAATCCGCTCTGCGCGCACGCACGCGCGAGCTCGCGGGCATTTCTGCCGAGCGAGACTCCCTCTCCTTTCTCAAGCTCATCGGCGCCTTTATTGAAACCCATATTCCGGAGGGCTCTCGCGGGAATGACCTGCAGCGCATCTTGCAGCGCAGGGATGATGAGGCCTTCCGCCCTGGCGCTGCCCCCAGCATTCCTCCGGAGGAACGCTCCGCTATTCTCCACTCCGTACGCAAAGCTCTGGAGAAAACGGTCGGCCTGCTCACTCTCGCCCTGGCGATTCCTCTCTCCTCTTCCTTGGCCAACGACTCCTCCCCACAGGAGCTCTTCGCTGCCCGTCAGTACTCCAAAGCCCTTGACTCCTTACAACATCTGCAAGAAAAGCTTGGGGCCAACTCCCCTGAAGCTGACGTCATTTATTATGACATGGGAGCCTGCCAATATCGCCTCGGCAAACCTGGTCCTGCGGCTCTTTCCTTCGCACGCGCTCTGCTGCTCCATCCTTCTTTCCCGGAAGCCCGAGCCAACTTAGAGTTCATTCAGCGCAAAGAAGGGGCCTTGCTCCCTGTCCGCTCGGAGGTTGACTACCTCTTTACGCTCCTCTCCTGCAGCCAGCTTTACATTGCTACTATCATCTGCACGGCCTTGCTTCTGCTTGGCATCGCTCTTCTCCTCCTCCTGCGTCACCGCCGTCCTTGGTGGCTCTCCATCGCATCGGCGCTTTTCGCTCTCTTTTCGCTCCTTTGTCTCGTCAACTGGATTTTCTATGCCACGCGCGACTCCGCAGATTTTTCATCTCTGCCGGCCTCAGACCTCGCCTACGTTCTGCAAAGCACTCCCCTGCTCACTGCCGCCGCACCAGACGCCCCGCCCGTCCTTCATCTCACGCCATCCTCTCCTGTCCATCTCCTCGCGCGCCGAGGCACTTTCTCCTATGTCGAAACCGCCACTGCGCTGCGCGGTTGGGTCGCCTCCCGCCACATCGCTCCGCTTGATCCCTCCGGCTCCCCCCCACGGCTTCCCATCTCCATCCGCTTCCGCTGATCTCCCTCTCCTGAACGCAATGCCGCCCTGGGCATTTTCAGCGCAGCTTTCGATCCGGACGCCTCAGCAACCCCACCCACAGCGTTAGTTTGACATAGATGAGGGAAAGGAGAGAGAACTCCTCAGAATAAATCCGTACGTTTCTTTTCTTCCCGCCCCTCGAGGTAATTGACATTGCGACTGACCCCGGCACCGTAGGGAGACGAGAGGCGCACGTCCGGCTCACTCTTCAGCAAGCGTCCGGAGCGTCGGCGCAGCCATGCAATGCCCAACGCAAACATAGCCAGGGACAACATCCCCCCCAACGCCATGCCAATGGGGCGCATGGCCGAATTGCCCATCATCTGCCTCAGTTCGTCGCCCATAGTCACTTCCTCCGCTTCATCATCCTCACGCATTTCGATGGGAACAAGAGGCACCTGAAGGTCAGATCGCTGTTCGAGGGGAGGCAATTGTTCTGCCACGGGAGCGAGACATGTATGAAGCTCCTGCACGGCCGCCAGTATTCCCTCCACTCCGCCGCCGCGCACAATTGCCGCACGTTGCACTTTATCGAGCCAGGCATGCCGGTTCTCATCCGTGAGCTCCATCTCATGGTAGCCAAGCTCAATCTGTGGAGAATCACCTATGCCATACATGAGCATCACCGTGTATTCTCCCGGCTGAGCCACGCTGCGGGCGAGCGCCCCGGCTGCCAGCTCCATAGGAAGCTCCTGACCCTTACGAAACAGGGCAACGTAGAGGTGATAGCCTGAGCTTGCATTCACTTTGCGCAGGGCATAATCCACATCAGCACGCTCTGGTGAACTCAGCAGTTGTTGCGGATCAATCAGACTCTCGCCCTGAGCGTCGGCATACCCTTGGTAAAAGCGCTTGGAGATACGGCGATCAGAGCCATCCCTGCTCGGTACAGTCTTGGCGGGGGGAGGCGGCGAAACCGTCGAATCAGTGAGCATTTTGTATGCCTCTGGCATCTCTCCGGCCAACAAACGGCGATAATCCGTGGGAGACCACTGTGGCGCGGCTTGAGGCGCGGCCGCATTGCCGCCCGTTTCCTCCGATGGCGACTCGGCAGGCTGAACAGCCGAGGGCGCCGGACTTCCTTTTGCCGCGTCCTCCGTTACCTCTTCGGCCACTTCATCGTCCGGAATGGGGGGAACGGCCTGCAAACTGCCGGACAGTAATCCGAGAGTCACCACGGCGCTGCGCATCAAGATCGGCTTGCGCATGCGCTTGTTCACACCGTGAGAACGCGCAGCCAGCTGTGCCACCGCGGCCTTCATAACCTTGTGCAGACCTACCGACGTGGCACGCTCGCGGAAGTACAGTCGCGCGCCAACGATGCTGCTGTTGATACTGTCAGGGTTAATGTAGGGATCAAGCATGTAGCCCCATGTGAAGCAGGCGACCTCGAGCTGCACATCCAACACCAGCACCAGCATCCATTCCTGCCGCACGGGCGGAGGATAGGGATGTACGAAATCGCGAATGCGCTTGCGAAGCTGTTTCCACCACTCCTTCAGGGGAGCAGTCTCGGCGGCTTGATCATGATCCCTTGATCGACCGCTTCCAACGGCTAAATCTGCATCCTCAATAGCCTGCACCGATTCACGTTTGCCAAAGGACGGGTGGTGAATCACTGCATGATTGAGCGCCCAGTGCGCATGCGGGCGAAATTGTTTGAGTTTCCCATGAGAGGTGATAAAAATGCCCAGCGCCACAGGAGGGATATTACGTTCCATATCCTCCAGAGCCTCCATGAGCTCACGCCGTTCGCTGTGCATGAGTACGCCTGCTTCATCTACCACTCGCGTAAACTCCAAAGCTTGTGTCCCAAACACTGCTTCTGCGCGCCTCAAGCTGTACCCGCATACCGGGCAGCACTCTGCAGCGCCTGGATGAATCGTAGAATTGCAGCAGGGACATATCGGCACGTACATTTTATATCCCATTTTCCCGCACACGTAAAGTGAAATTGTCATACCCCCAGGGCAAACGCACATCCGTCCCAAGAAAAAGCGCTGCCAACAGGCGGTTATCGCCGCTTAATGAAGGATAACACATTCATAACTTTCGATTTTCGAGTTACGATTTGAAAATCGAAAATCCGCCTGTGCTTCAGCTCCGCATCTCCGCCAAGCTTTCTCATCAGTCCCGCGCGTGGTTCCACCTTCCCCCGTTGCTCACGCTCCGCAGCTTCGCGCGCCAGCGTGCAAATTTTCAAATCGTCAATCATAAATAGCAAATGCATTTGAAAGAAACTCATCAACGGAGAAAATGTCCTTGTTGGCTGATATGATCGTTGATACGCGTCAAAAATTAGGACGACAAGCAGCCATCATGATGATGGCTCTCAAGGACTCTCCTGCCTACGTTCATGATTCGAAAAAACTGCTCAACGCGCACATGATCAATAAATCGTAATTCGTGCATCGTCAATCGTCAATAGCAACCGCATTTCCCAATGCGGTTGCCCTGGGGGGCACGAGAAGCATTTGACATTGCGCGCAGCCTCGGCTAGAATGCGCACATGACAAACTTGGCTATGACGATTGACCGCGAGCAGCTCAGGAAAGCGATTTTTGAGCAGAATTCGCTCAGTCCGAAGGATGGTGTTTTTATGATGCGGAACGGGGAAGTTAAATGCGCCCACCGTGGGGACGAGGGTGTGTTCTGTGAGCTTATCAGCGGAGTTGAACTCGGGCGCATGCTTGCGGCAGACGCTCTCTTTTCCTACAGCGAGGCTGAGCTCGCCAAATGGGTAAAAAACATGGACCTGACTCCCATGCAAATCAAGCTGAATGCGGCGAACAAATCGTGACGTTCAACTCGGCTTCTTGTCTGCGTCCGCAAGAGCATTGCGAGCAGCTTGGGCCTCTCCCTCCGGAGAGTCGTCTTTTTGGGATCCTGCAGGGGTGGGATGCTCGGCATTCATGAGCTCCTGTTCGAAGTCGCGCTTCGCCTTGCGCAAAATACCCAAACTTTTGCCCAAATTGCGAGCGATTTCCGGCAAGCGATGAGCTCCGAAAACAAGCAGGCAAATAACTGCCAAAATGAACCACTGCGTGGGTGAGCCAAGGTATGCGAACGTTTGCATGCACTCATTTTACGCGATAGGGCGAATCATGTCAAGAGGCCGAAATGCCCCCCAGCATATCCGTCCCAAGAAAATTAAGAGAGGGGGTAAGAGAAGACAAAAAAAGGAAGGTTGATTTGTTTCCTCAGAAAA
>CANQAD010000090.1 GCA_947588735.1 uncultured Akkermansia sp. | reverse complement strand
CTGTTGCATGAGGTGCAGCATGCGATTCAGGGGATTGAGGGGTTTGCACGCGGGGGATATGAGAGTGAGGCGGCAAGGTTGGCGAGAGAGAGGGGGATGGAGAGGGAGGGGTTGAGCGAGTATGATTATTATTTGCGGATGGCGGGTGAGATTGAGGCGCGGAATGTGCAGGCGCGTGCGGATATGACGGCTGGGGAGAGGATGGAGCGGGCGTTTAATGAGACGCTGGAGTATCCGGGGGAGGCGATTGTGGATTTTTCGCCGAGCGGGGCGAAGCCGGTGACGGATTATAGTGTGGCGGGGATGAAGGCGAGGACGGCGGGTGCGAACATGGACAAGGTGTATAGGGACCCGGCGGACGGGAAGGAGAAGTTTGTGATTCCGACGGCGAATGCGCGGTTGAGTACGGGGTTTACGCTGGGGCAGCTTAAGTCGCCGGTGGGCGGGCATAAGGACGCGAGCTTGGGGGCGATTTTGGAGTATCCGGAGCTGTATGAGGCGTACCCGGAGTTGAGGAATATGCGGGTGCGGCTGTATAATCCGAAGATGCAGGACGGGACGGGGGGATTTTTTGCGAGACCGCAGGGGAAGGAAGCCGGGTATTTGGCGCTGAATACGGGGGTGGGGATGACGCCGGAGAGGGTGTTGGGGACGCTGTTGCACGAGAGTCAGCATGCGATTCAGGCGATTGAGGGGCACGCGATGGGGGCTGGGAGTATGAATGCGGAGGAGGCGTTGGCGTATTTGAGGAAGGCGATTAAGCTGCGCAAGGCGGCTATCAAGGCGGGAGGGGATGATGCGTGGAACCGGGAGAATCTGGCGTATCTGGAGGCGATGGTAAAGATGGTGCAGGGTAAGGAGGGGAAGGAGATGCAGGATATAGCGCTTACGCGGGTGTACTGGTATTCGCACGGGGAGCAGGAGGCGAGGTTTACGGGTGCGGGGAAGGATGGAGACCCGATGGCAGAGGGAAGCGGGCTGACGGAAAATAGCCCGACGACGTGGACGATAGCGGTGCCCGGGGAGGCGACGGAGCTGGGCGGTGTGACGTTCGGCGGGATGGGGCGTTTTTCGTACCTGCTGGAGAGCAGGCTGGGGACGGCGGGAGATTTTAATTATGACCGGGCGGTGTACCAGATGAAGGAGGCGGTGGTGAGGCGAATGAGGGAGCTGAGGATGCTGGGGGATAGCAAGGATGAGAGAGCGCGCGGGGTGCAGCTCGCGGCGGAGGCGTTGGCGACGATGGAGAGCCTGGAGAGTTTGCTTCCTGCGACGTATCGGTTCGGGCTGGAGGCGTACAAGGTGTATTTTTCGAGCTACGCGAAGTTGGCTGAGAGCGGGAGCGCGGTGGAGGCTGGGCGGATGGTGCCGATGACGGGGTGGGATGAGCGGATGAGAGGGGCGTACAACAGAATAGCGCAGATGTTGCTAGAGGGGTCGGTTTACAGGGGGGATACGGAGTTCTGGGGGGAGCACTGGGATAAGGTGGAGAAGATACTGCCGCCGCTGCAGGAGAGATGGGAGGAGCTGATGAGGACGCGAGTGGGAGGGCTGCTAAGAGGCAAGGCGCGCAAGGATGCAATCGATGCGGCGTGGAGGGCTCTGAGGCACGAGCTGCCGGAGGAGATGACGACGCTGATGCAGGCGGTGGGCGAAGTGCGGGCGGACAAGCTGATGGCGAAGTTTATGGAGCGGGTGGCGTTGCAGTTGGATGCGTTCCGGAAGGATAAGACGCTGGGGAAGATTCGCCGCGTGGTGGGGGCGTTGTCACCGATGCCGGGAGAGAATGGGAAGCCTGTGAAGGGGCGGATAGACGCGGAGAGGTACAAGAAGGTGGTGGACATGGTGCGGCTGATGGAGCTGACGCGTGGGGAGAAGGAGCTTTTTGAGCGGGAGAGGTACACGGGAGAAGGGACGGAGAAGGCGTGGGCAGACTTGGAGCCGAACGATACGGTGACGGTGAAGACGTACGATGAGGACGGGAATGTGCTGGAGATAGCGTGCAGCAAGGAGGAGTATGAGACGTACGCGTGCTTTGAGCTGATGACGGCTTCGCAGGCTGAGGCGGCGAGCCGGGCTCTGGGCGAGTATATTTCGACGGGGAGGCAGGCATGGGATAATGCGCAGGAGGCGGCGCGGCAGCGGATTGCGGAGTTGTGCGCTCCGGCGATGGAGAAGTACGGCGAGACGGAGAATGAGAAGAAGGCGCGCAGGGAGATGCAGCAGAGGAAGGCAATGCCGCTGGTGAAAAGGACGCTGAATTTCCTGGGCTTTGGGTTGAATGATGCGCAGTTTTTCGATGCGTGTTCGAAGGTGCCGGAGATTGAGAAGTGGACGAAGGATGCGGTGTATCGTATCGCGAGCGCGCACACGTATATCGAGGCGAAGGAGAGGGATAGGCAGGAGTTTATGACGCAGGCGGCGCGGGAGGCGAGCGGGGAGAAGGACGACAAGAAGGTGCGCGAGTGGCTGGATGATACGCGGCGGAACATGGACACGGGGATTAAGCTTGTGCCGCAGGAGCCGGATTTCGACGCGCAGGAGACGGAGACGGTGCGGAGGCAGTTCATGGGGCTGTTAAGGAGGAAGACGCACAAGAAGAATTTTAATCCGAACACGTTTGCGGAGGCGTTGCGCTACCTGACGGAGGAGGATGGGCTGATGCCGGAGGCGGTGGCGCGGGAGGCGTTGGACAAGTACGGGACGCTGGGCGACGCGAAGGCAAGCAGATTGCACGGCAAGGAGGCGTTGATGTCTGTGCTGACGGATAACGAGTACGCGCGATTCAGCGACCTGACGAAGACGGCGCAAAATCGGGCAGAGGCGGCGAGAGAGAAGTGGAGGCAGGAGAGGGAGCAAGAGGCGGCAAGGAGGAAGGAGGACGGGAAGCCGAAGGAGGTAGCGGACCCATTCTCAAAGAGCTTTGCGCAGAGAGTGATTGCCGCTTTCAGTGGTCAGAAACAACCAAAGAAGAAGGATATTTTTACGCTGTGCAAATATCCTGTTTTATTGCAGCAGTTGAAGCCGTGGGGTGGAAACGTGCATATCAACTGGGAGAATATGTACAAGCTGAGTAAGAAACACAATTTGACGCCAGAGCAGATAGCGCGTTTGCCTCAGGAAATCAATGATCCTATCGCCGTTATAGAGGATAGGGATGGCAGCCTGCTTGTTGTGACAGATATGGACGCCCCCACTAAGAAGAGCGTGCAGGAGAATAGAGACGGACTTAGAAAAGATATCATTAAACGAAAGACAATAGCGGTATTACGTTTAGGAAGGTCCTCCAAAACAGGAGCTGAAATTGTTGATTTGATTACAGCGTATTCTCACGATACTTCCGCAAAACAAGTAGGATTGTTAAGAGAAAAAAGATTACTGTATCTTGATAAGGAAAGATCCGGAAATTGGACAAGCAAGGAAGAGGACTCAATTCCTCCATTACTCAAAACCTTGCTTGAAGAATCCGGATCTACGATCATGGTAAAGGAAGCTTCCCAGGATGTCAAGCAGAATAATGACGACGAGACGCTGGTGCTATCCCCGGCGCAGGCGGCGTACCGGGTGTTGCTCTGGGAGCAGGCGGATTATACGGAGAGCTTGAGCATGCAAGGATACACGCCGGAGGTGGTGCAGAGGCTGAGGGAGTTTGCCGGGGAGAAGGTGATGCGGATGGCGTACGCGTTGAGGGAGAAGATGGGCGAGAGGACGGAGGAGATACGGGATATGTATGAGCGAGTGTACGGGATGCCTTTTCCGGAGGTGGAAAATTACTTCCGCGCGTTTTTCGATGTCGCGTATGAGGCGAGGCAGGAGGGTATCATGAGCGGCGAAGGCGCTGGGTACGCGGCGGGAGCCGGGACGGTGAATGGGATTAGTATGACATAATATACTTCCCAGCACAAAAGAGGCCCAAGATGAATATACGTGATTGATAGTTAATTATTTAATTATCATACCATACTAATCTACAACCGGCAAGATTATAGTGCGTCTACCAGACGGCGGATTTCAGCGGCTCGGCTGATTTGCAGTTTTTTGCATTCGGCGTCAAGTTTTTCAACCTGCTCTTTCGTGAGGTATGCCTGGACTTTGAAGGTTGCCTGCACCGGTTTTCCTTTTTGTTTGTAGTCTTCACACAGGTGGATGAAACACCCTTTGGCGGAGAGGAGCAGAGCGGGGGCGAGGTATTTCTCGCCGTTTTCGCGGTACTTCTCTGCGTCGATGGGCATACCGGGGCGCATGCCGGTTTCGTCTTCTTTGCCGTAGGGCATTTCTCCCGCTTCGGCGTGTCCCACGCTGGCGTAGTATAGGCCGTCTTTTTCTACGAGGAGAAAGAAATTCAGGTCCTTCTCATTCATGCCAATGGAGAAGATACGCGCCATGAGAGAGGAACCTTTGTCGTGGTGGTACAGCCAGCCGTCCACTATTTCCAGCATGTGCTTTGCTTTTAGCTCATACCACTCCATGTTGATTGGGGCGGTGGGGGAGCCTTCGAGGTATTTTTTAGGCGTTTTCATGGTTATGGAGTCAAGTTTGACTCTGTTAGTTTATCATGGATTCGGCGGAGTCAAGCACATTTGTTCCAAGAAAAAGCATTCAATAGGTAGTTAACGTCGCATCACACAAAATAAACCGTTGGTTATTTACGGTTTAAGAATTACAAATTACGAATTGCAAATAATACTCAGCGGAGCTGCGGGAACGGCAAAGCAAATGCGGACGGGATGTGATGAAGCCGTGATCGGATGTCGTTACAAAGCAGCGGAGGCTCCTATGTACGACGAACGATGAGGGAATTTCGCGTGTTGCGTGTGGGAGGGGTTAGATTGCGCTCCGCCCTCCGAAGGGCGGAGGGGAATTAAAGAGTGCGATAGAAAAGGAGATGAGGATGATTATCCAGTACACGAGGTATTCCAAGGTCTCTAGGATAGTTTTCAAGGTTTGGGGCGTTTTATTGCTGTTCGTGTTTGGTTGGTAGGGGTAGGAGGAGGAAGAGAATAATGGTGAGGGCGTTAGCAGCAAGCCAGAAATCGTGGGTGAGGGTAATACGCTAAATAGGGTTATAGAGGATGGCGATAGCGATGGCAAACAGCGCGCGATAGCTGACCTGTTGTGGACGCCAGAAGGTTGTGGCGAGGAAGATGGAGTAGAGGCAGACGGCGATATGTAGGAAATTGTAGTACCCGTAGGGCGGGGGGCGAAGGCGAGCGTGAGGAGACCGCAGGCGAGGATGCAGGGGCTGGCGATGGCGCAGGCGGAGATGAGCGGTGAGGATAAGGCGAAGGGGGAGATTATTGCGATGCAGAATGTGCCGACGGCTGCGCTGGCGGAGATGAAGAAGAACGGCGGGCGGATTACGTACAATGTGCTGAAGGCGCTGGCGGCGGAGGCTGCGGCGAAGGTGGAGGGGTATGTGGCGGAGGGGATGAGCCGGGAGGAGGCAGAGGGGCAGGAGAGCGCGGTGCACGGGGTGAGTTTGCGGTCGCTGATGGGGGCGGCGGAAGGATTTAGGCAGCGCGTGGAGGCGATGCAAGGGACGGCAGAGGGCAAGGCGATGGGGATTACGCCGGAGACGGCGAGCACGGCGGTTTTCAGGCTGGGGGGGATGAGCGCGGGGCAAAGTGTGCTGCTGTATAACCGGGGGCACGTGAACGAGAGGGAGATGGTGGAGGATTCTATTGAGCGGGATTTGGGGGCGGAGGTGACGAATGCGGAGCAGATGCAGGAGCTGGGGAAGATGCTGAAGCGCGCGGAGAAGTGGCTGATGAAGATAGACAAGGGCATGCGGCTGCTGCCGGAAGGAAAGGAGAGCTACACGCGGCAGGATATTATCGAGGCGTTTTCGACGCTGGCGCAGAGTCATTTTTTGCTGAATCACGGGCGGTACAATATGCCGCAGGAGGCGCATGACAGCATTGAGTATGTGCAGAAGAAGCTGGCGGATGCGCAGCATTTGGTGGCGATATCGAAGGCGTGGGATGCGTTTGCGAAGAGTAAGGAGGGGCGGGCGTTTATCAAGAATGAGGGGGCGACGCTGGAGAAGCTGATGGAGGAGAGCGGGGCGAGCGTGGCAGGGCGATATGCGGCGGCGAAGTTGGATGCGACGGTGTTTGAGGCGGTGCGTGAGGCGTACGAGGAGGGGAGTAGTATTACGCGGGCGGCGGAGGTGCTGGAAGAGTATGCGAAGGAGCAAGAAGATTTACGATTTACGAATTACGAAGTCAACCATAATTTGGTATAGCGTGAAATTTTTATGGAGCAACATTTCAGAATAAGGCTCCGCTTTTGGG
>CANQAD010000089.1 GCA_947588735.1 uncultured Akkermansia sp. | reverse complement strand
GCTTGACACTTTATGTCACGCATGCTTTAATCTTCGCATAGTACGAAAACTCCCCTATGAAAACAAGCCCCGATTCCCCTTCTGATTTCGTCGCCCATGTAAAATACGGCTTCGCTCATTTCCTCACCTTCCGGGGACGCAGCACGCGCCCTCAATTCTGGTGGTACTACCTGTGCCTTTGGCTGATTAATGCAATTCTCAACATGCTCGGGAACTCCTTTGTCATTTTCCCTCCTGAAGCTGGAACAACGGTGGAATGGATTGGAGATCCTTTTCGATCTATATGGTCTTTCTTTCCTGTCGCTTTCAAAGTTTACCTTGTCGCCAGCACCATCATCGGGCTCGTTTTGTTCATCTCCGCACTGGCTGCCGCCGTACGAAGATTGCACGATGCGGGCTACTCCGCGACATTGGCATATATCGTGAGCATAGTGAGCCTTCTCCTGACAACTTCATTTTATCTGCTTTTACTTTACACGGACGATGTTCTCCATTTGGTTATAGAAAATGAAACGACCGCGGCGGCACTCTTTGTAGCAGTTCTGTCAGCCCTTGTGGCCATGTTGGTCATTGGGATCATTGTGCTGGTGCGTCTGATCATGCCCTCTGAGCCGCGGGACAACGCGTACGGACCATACGTCGGCAGAGAGAAGTGATGTCCATGGAGGAACTCACTCCCATTTTTATTCTCGGCCCGACCGGCTGCGGCAAGAGCCAACTTGCCGTGGAACTGGCGGAGCGCATGGGGTGCGCCGAAATTGTGAGCGCCGATGCCTACCAAGTGTACCGAGACATGCCTATTCTCACCGCAGCGCCACGAGCCGGTGAGTTGGAGCGTGTACCGCACCACCTCATCGGTTTTCTGGAGGTCAGTGAAAACAACGACGCCGCCACCCACGCACGACACGCTCAGCGGGCCATCATCGAGATTCAGACGCGCGGCAACAGACCCATCATCACTGGCGGTTCAGGGCTATACGTCAAGTTCATCTCACACGGCATCTCCCCGGCTCCGCCGGCAGACACCAAACTGCGCGCTGAGCTGACTGCCCTGCCCCTATCGGAACTTGTGGCGCGTTTGAAAGAAGCGGATCCGGAGGGAGCTGCACACACCAATCTGCAAAACCCCCGCTACGTGGCCCGCAACTTGGAAATCGTGATGGCCGGCGGCATGCCTCTCTCCCATTGGCAGAAAAATTGGCAGCACGCCCCGGCCGGCCCTGGATTCGTCCTCACACGTGAGACGCCGGATCTTGATGAGCGTATCGCGCGGCGTGCCCGCAATATGATTGAAGACGGCGTCGCAGACGAAGTACACGCGCTCGGTGAGCTCTCTGCCACAGCTTCCAAAACTCTCGGTCTGAACGAGGTGCAATCCTTCATCGCCGGGGAAATGACGCTCGACGAGCTGGAACAACGCTTGACCCTCATCACGCGGCAATACGCCAAACGCCAGCGTACATGGCTGCGCCGCGAATCCTGGCTCACCCCTGTGGATGCGAATCATGCCCCCGTTGACTGCATTCTGCGCGCGCTTTTTCCTTGACACATGCGTTCCTACGGCGTATGTATTATTCCGTCAACACCACGCCCATGGAAGAACGGACTCTGATTCTCTTCAAACCGGATTGTGTGCAACGCAATCTTTCCGGTACGATTTTGCAACGCCTTCTGGCAGAGGGATTCATTCTGCACGGCATCAAGATGATGCAGCTGAATGACAAGATCCTTCGCGAACACTACGCTCACATTCTTGACTTAGTGATTGACGGCGAATCTCTCTTCCCGAAGCTGTCTGCCTTCATGCAGAGCAGCCCTGTGGTGGCGCTTATCCTCGGTGGCCCGGGGGTTGTTGCCCGAGTGCGTTCCATCCTCGGTCCCACCAACTCCCAAAAAGCCGACAAAGGAACCATACGCGGTGATTTCGGCACCAATAGCATGCTCAACATCTGCCACGCCTCGGATTCCCCGGAGAATGCACGCATCGAAATTGATCGCTTTTTCTTCAAGGACGAGCAATTTTAACCCGATTTTTCCGTAATGCGTTCCCTTTTCATCGCCTTCGTCATAAGCGTAGTCGGTTTTGTCAGCCCGGCAAATGCCCAAGTGCCCGCCGCTGTACCGTCCCAAGCGGACAAGGTGCAAAATCCTGTGCTCAAGAAAGAAGTAAAAGCACTGGAGGCTGCCGCTGCACTGATGGAAGCAGTGAGTGACGAAGAGAGCGCGAAGAAGGCAGCCGTCAAGATACGCAATCTTTTTCGTTCATTGCCCCCACCTACCGGCGGTTCCCAAGCAGATCTCGAAATATGGGCACGTACTCAGAACCGCTTCAGCGCCCAAATGTGGCGCATCATCAAGGAGCCTTACTTCCAATCGCAAAAAATGCAGGAGATCTGGACCTTCGTCACCGATCCTTACTCCCGCAAGGGCAGTGCTCCTAAATAGGCGCCTCGAGGCCATCAATCTGCGCGAGAGTTGCAGCGCAGGCGTTGCGCAAGCACGCGATCCACGCCCAACGGTCCACTACCGGCACCGATGAGTGCAACAAAGCAGATCATGTAGAGCAGCGGCAACTCATTCTGCGGCCAAGCGCTCTGATCTCCGTACACAAACACGGCTACCCAAAAATTGACAACGAGAACAAAGGAAGCCGCGCGCGTCAAAAATCCAATAAGAATCGCCATACTACAGAAAAATTCCGCGAACACGCAGAGCGCCAACGATGCTGTAGCTCCTATTCCCAACGGATCCATCCATTCGCTCCCTTTCCCCTCCATCAGCATCACCAACTTTCCCCAGCCGTGTGTGAGCATCAGCAGCGCTACCCCCACACGCAGCACAAATATGCCAACTTGAGTACGATACAGCAGCGGCGCGTTGATGAGCTGGCACACGCTGTCACGGTGGCTTATCTCCTGTGGTCTCATACTGCCCTATGATGCACGTTAACCACGCATCATTCAATGATTGTTTTCCATCATACTCAAACAAGCGAGGCGAGCGCACGGCGCATGGCCCGCACAGTTGCATCGATGTCCGCCTCGGTGTGCGCCGTGCTGATGAAGCCCGTTTCATACGGTGAAGGAGCTACGAAAACGCCCTGGTCGAGCAGGGAGAGAAAATAGCTCTTGTACTTCTCAAAATCGGAGGTCTGCGCAGTCTTCAAATCAACCACATCCTGCGCAGTGAAATGAAGGCAGAACATCGATCCGCTGCGCTTAAAGACGAAGGGAAGCTTAAGGTCATGCAATGCGGCGCGCACGCCCTCTTCCAAGCGCGCGCCGAGAGTTTCCAAACGCTCCCAAGCATGCGTACGTCCCAGCTCGTGAAGCTGTGCCAAACCGGCCGCCATAGCGAGCGGGTTGCCACTCAACGTGCCAGCTTGATACACCGCTCCAAGCGGAGAAATGCAGTCCATGATCTCCCTCCGACCTCCGAAAGCGCCCACGGGCAGACCGCCACCGATGATTTTGCCGAGCGCGGTGATATCCGGCGTAATGCCCAACTTGCCCTGCACACCGGCGGGCGAAATGCGGAACCCGGTCATCACTTCATCAAAGATCAGCAATGCGCCGTGCTTTGCCGTAATCTCGCGCATACGCTCCAGGTAGCCCGGTCGAGGCAGATAAAAGCCTGCGTTCCCCGGAAACGGCTCGACAATCACTCCCGCTATTTCCCGGCCTCGCTCCGCAAACGCGTGCTCCAACGCGACCGTATCATTAAATGGCAGTACCAGCGTGAGAGACGCCAACTCGCGCGGCACCCCCGCACTGTCCGGCTCACCGTGTGTGAGCGCGCCACTTCCCGCAGCCACCAACAAACTATCGGAATGCCCATGGTAGCAGCCCGCAAATTTGACGATGAGCGGTCGCCCCGTGTACCCGCGCGCTAAACGTACAGCGCTCATAGTGGCCTCGGTACCGCTGTTGGTCATGCGTACCTTCTCAATGCTCGGCACCATACGGCACACAGTTTCGGCCATTTCGACCTCCTGAGGCGTGGGTGTGCCGAAGCTCAGACCACGCTGCGCAGCTTGCGTCACCGCCTGCACCACCGCCTGAGGCGCGTGCCCCAAGATTGCCGGTCCCCATGTGCCCACGTAATCCACATACTCACGCCCGGTCGTGTCGGTGAGATGCGCTCCCTGCGCCCTTTCCACGAAAAACGGTGCCCTCCCGAGCCTCCGAAAAGCCCGTACCGGCGAGTTTACCCCCCCCGGAATCACCTGGCATGCCCGCTCGTATAATCCTTCTGAGATTGACATGCGGTGAGTATAGATGATTCTTCAACGCCCATCAAGCCAATTCACGCGCTATCTCAACTGCCGAGTTTTGCAAAAATGAAATGCACAAATATTTGCATGCGGGAATTCCCCTTGCCAATCGCGTTTTCGTCGCTATAATGTGGAGCGGCTCATGATAAGTGACTTTTCAGCACAACGAGCGAGGGAAGGAGGTACGGACAGCCATGCCCGTGAAAGAACAAGCTGCTCCCGGCGTTGACAATGCAAATCTTCCCGGCACGCGCCGTATGCCCGATCTGCTGCACGGGCACATCTGGAACAAGCTGCTCGTGCTGGCTCTTCCTCTCGCGGCATCTGCCATGCTGCAGCAGCTCTTCAATGCGGCGGATGTCGCCGTCGTGGGACGCTTTGTAAAAGGCGCTGAACAAGCCCAAGCAGCCATGGCGGCCGTTGGTAGCAACACTCCGATCATTAACCTTCTTGTGTGCTTTTTTGTGGGCACAGCTCTTGGAGCCACGGTCCTCATCGCTCAATGCATCGGTCGCCAGGATCGCGATGGCATCCGCAAGGCAGCGCACACCGGGGTGGTGCTGGGTGTGCTAGGCGGCGTGGGCATGACCCTGTTGGGGCAATTAATCGTGAGGCCGGCCCTGGATATCATGCAAGTGCCGACGGATGTACTGGAGCCGGCAGAACTCTACCTGCGCATCTACCTCTGCGGTCTCCCGATTATCCTGCTCTACAACTTTGAAGAAGCTATTTTTCGCAGCATGGGCGACACTCGAACGCCGCTCATCGTACTCGCCTGCTCCGGGGTGTTGAATGTATTGCTCAACCTGTTCTTTGTGTTGATTCTGGAACGCTCAGTGGACGGAGTGGCCGTCGCCACGGTGGCGTCTAATGCCGCCAGTGCAGCCATTCTCGGGTTCTTGCTCTGCCGGGGAAAAGGCTACGTAAAGCTCGAGTGGCGTCACCTGCATATTGACCCTGCCAGCCTGCGTGAAATCTTGCGTATCGGCATTCCAGCCGGTGTGCAAGGCATGGTCTTTTCTATTTCCAATATCTGCGTACAATTCGCCATCAATTCGCTCAACACTGTCGTCATGGCGGCCTCCGCCGCAGCATACAATTTGGAAGTGTTCACCTACTGCATCACAAGTTCTTTCGGTCAGGCCTGCACGACCATTGTAGGACAAAATTTCGGTGCAAATCAATTCCGACGCTGCCACCGCACGCTTTGGACATCGATCGCCTTCAGCGGGGTTCTTCTCGGCACCGCCGCGTGGTTCATGCTCTCCTGCGGGGAGGAACTGCTCGCTCTCTTCAATCCGGATCAGGAGGTTATCGGCATCGGCATGATCCGTTTGCGCTATATTCTGGTCGCACACATTTTTTCGGTCTTCATCGAAGCCTTCACCGGCTACCTGCGAGGTTTCGGTCTCAGTCTCGTTCCGGCTCTGTGTGTTCTCGGTTGTGTCTGTGGCACGCGATTCTTCTGGGTTTACGTCATCTTTCCCATCTACCCCACCTTCGCCTGCATCATGGCGGTCTATCCCGTCAGTCTGGGACTCACTGCTCTTCTCATAGTGGCCGTATGCATTTTTTACCGAAGGCATACGACTTCTTCCCTCTCATCTCTCCCCTCCCAGCGCTGATACTTTGGTGAACCCTTTTCCCATTAAAACAGCAGCCAATTTTGACAAGAAAGGCGAATATAATGCGTATATGAACGCTTTTCGCCTTGACTGATGAGAATGCGAGGCAGAAACTAATCGGCAGAAATTATGTATTCTTACCGCTACACAATAGCCACCAGCGATGTGGCCGAAAATGGATTGCTGCGTCCCGGTACCATTGCCCTGCTCATGCAAGACTGTAGCACTTTTCAATTCCGTCGCGTCAAAAAATTTTACGATGCGTTGGTCAGGTATAACATGGCCGTCTTCCTCGTTTCGAGGCAGGTGGAGATTCTGCGACTTCCGGCGTACGGCGAAGAGGTGGAAATATGGACCGGCATTCATGGCTGCAAAGGGTTCTACGGTCTACGCAACACCACCATCCGCGACGCCTCCGGCGAACTCTGCGTCATCAGTTTTGCCGTCGGCGCTTTTGTCAATTACGACACGGGCAAGCCCTTTGTGCTTCCGAAGGAGGCCTATGCTGACATCGTGGACTGCGAACCGCTTCCCATGGAGTACCTGCCGCGCAAGATCGCTCTGCCGGAGGGGCTCGATTTTTACGAAGTCATGCGCGATTCGGTGGTACCCGGCTACATCGATGCCAATCA
>CANQAD010000088.1 GCA_947588735.1 uncultured Akkermansia sp. | reverse complement strand
ACAGCGGCTGAATTGCACAGCCTTTCCCATCTATTTCCTGCGGCATCGGCGCCGCCTCCCGGGGGAGATGAAGCAGGGCAAATCGGCCTCGCCTCATCGCAGGGAATTAAAGCATAAAACCAACCTGTTAGCAAATATAAAAAACGAGAAGAAGCATGCGGGTCGCCTTCCAACCCTGTGAGAGCGAGAGGAATTGCCCTGCCTGTCGCACGGTATGCGCTCATGGCTTCTTATGTTCTCTATTGCACTTATTTCTGAAAGCACGGATTCAATAAGCATTAGTCATTTTTCGGGAGGCCGCTGTTCGTCCGGCGTTGCTTTGCTTTTTCAAGTAAAGCGTTGAATAAAGACGTGTTCTTACTTATCATATATTTTCCATAGGGCATGAACTTTCCCAAAATCCCCAAGGAATCAAATGCTTGACTACTCGGGATTTCATTCCCCGCAAGCTTATTACTCGTCCCATTTCCACGGGCACATTACATAGTCAGGTAGGTCATCTTCCAGTAATTTTAACTCCTCACGCCAGTACGCTACCCAGCGCGTCGTCACTTCCTTTTGTCGCGGTGTGAACGAACTGTATTTTTCCCCATAGTAATCATAATCCTTCTTATCCTCATAAGCATCATCGTGAGAAAGACTTCGTACATCCAACATCGTACATAGGCAAAGGCATTTCCTAATGCGTTTGCCCTAGACGGCAAGCCATTTTTAATTTCTTAACACATCCTGCACAAGGTGTAGTGAATAAAGCTTTTGTTGTCTTATTCAAGTGTATGTCTCTTTTGAAATGAGATATACCGGCAGATGGAATCTACTTAATTGGAGACAAACAATTTACCCCTTTATACAACAACAATTTCACACCGTTTTCATGACAGAATTTTTGCCATGGTCAGATGCCAATGTTTTTCTCTCTAAAAGTTTTTACCTTTAGACTGTACATCTGTTTTGAAAAAAGATACACTCGCCTGCATACGGCGGAAACCGAGCCGGGGCTTCAAACCCTTATTTTTACCATGAAAGAAAATTACACCTTCAAAAGCAAGATTCGAAAAGTCGTTCGAAGGATGTCGGCGGTGGCGGTATGCGCTCTATTCGTTGCAGCGTGGGCGGAGGGAGGGACGACTGCCTCTGCAGTCCGTGAGAACGGCAAGGAGGTGAGTGAGGACAAGGCGGAGGTAGTAAAGCGGTACCGCTTGGCGGCGGATCAGGGGGATGCGCAGGCGCAGTGTAACCTCGGCGTGTGCTATGAGACAGGCAAGGGGGTGAACAAGGATATGGCGGAAGCGGTGAGGCTGTACCGCTTGGCGGCGGATCAGGGGAATGCGGAGGCGCAGTATTACCTCGGCGTGTGCTATCGGGATGGCAGTGGAGTGAGCAAGGACATGGAGGAGGCGGTGAAGTGGTTCCGCTTGGCCGCGGAGCAGGGGGAGCCATATGCGCAGTATAGCCTTGGTGTGTGTTATGCGACCGGCCAGGGCGTGAGCAAGAATGTGACAGAGGCGGTGGAGTACTACCGCTCGGCGGCGGAGAGGGGACATGCGGGGGCGCAGTATCGCCTTGGCGAGTGCTATGCGACCGGCTGGGGAGTGAGCAAGGACCTGACGGAGGCAGCGAAGTGGTATCGTGTGGCAGATGAACAGGGAATGGCGGTAGCTCAGAATAGCCTTGGGAACTGTTGTTACTCTGGCAATGGCGTGAGCAAGGACCTGACGGAGGCGACGAAGTGGTGGCAGAAGGCAGCGGAACAGGGGAATGCGCAGGCGCAGTACACCCTTGGCGTGTGCTATGAGGGCGGCAGGGGAGTGAGCAAGGACCTGACGGAGGCGGTGAAGTGGTACCGCTTGTCAGCGGAGCAGGGGAATGTGCAGGCACAGTATAATCTTGGCGAGTGCTATGCGAACGGTAGGGGAGTGAGCAGGGACTTTGCGGAGGCGGTGAAGTGGTGGCAGAAGGCAGCGGAGCAGGGACATGCGGCGGCGCAGTGTAACCTTGGCGAGTGCTATGCGAACGGCAGGGGAGTGAGCAAGGATATAGCAGAGGCAATAAAGTGGTACCAAAAGGCAGCCGATCAGGGGCATGAAAATGCCAAGAAGGCCTTACAGCAACTGTAAATTGCTGCTTATGTACGATTTACGATTTGGATTTTAGCGCGCCTACGGCGCGGGGAGGGGGCGAAGGCAATGCACTCCGCGAAGTGCATGAAGCGTTGGGGTGCACTTGCAGAGGCCTCGCCGACCTCTTGCCGGGCAGCGGCAAGCGCGTTGTAAGAGCATGGCCGCGCTCTCACCGCCTGCTTTTTACGCAAGACTCACTCTCGCTGGTGGGGTAGCTCCTACCTTTTTAACAAAATCTCTCTTCTCACAAAAATTTGGGGTTGGCCCTAAAAATTCCCACGCTTCAGGCGCTCGAACTCCGCAAGTTGACTCACAGGCACCCCATTGCCTGTTCGCCCTCCGGACAATGCTTCCGTCCAATCCCGCTCCGAACCCTCGTGGGCTTTCAGAGCGGGCGTTGCAATTGAACGTCTCATTTATGGCGCCGCCACTGCGGAGCGTCTGCTGCGTGAGCGGACGCCCAAGCATGTCGTACGTGTAATTGAGTTGCACCACAAGTCCACCGTCCGTGTTGTGGATAGAACCCATCTTTGTAAACAGGTCGCGCTTGGCTTTGTGGCTTAAGTTGAGCATCACCCCTACGTTTCACCTGTTGCATTTGTCTATGTCAGAGCGTACTTCCTCTTGGTTGATATTTTTCCCCTGCTGTGAATGGGATTCCGGGTTTTTGTCAGTTTGTTGAAGAGCCTTGATGTCTGAGATAATCTGTGCTCCCTCCATCCATTTCTCCGCGATAAATACCTTCTGTTTTGCATCGTATCGACCGATAAGGTATATGACGAGCGGTTCATCGGATTGATGGGCTTTCGATATTTTTTCTGCATTCAGAGAAGGGACGAAGTTTATACGCTTTCCCTGTAGAGACGACGTATGAGGGAGACATAGACGGCGATGCCGAGGAAGTATGGTATTAAGAACATAGTAACAAACTTTCCGGCAAGGAATGCGTGGAAGTTTTGTGTCATGTTCTCATTTATGCAGATAATGTATGCTGCAGTCATAATCAATAAAGGGAGAAGCAGCGGGCAGGATGCCGCAAAAATAACCTTCAAGGTCGTGGAACGAACCTTACCTGCCAACCAATATCCGAGCAAGGCACCCGGGAAGAAATAAAACAATGAACTTATCATGACCGATTCGATGGCTTCGCACGTATCCAGCCACGATATATGACGGAGAAGACTTCCTGCCAAACAAGTGATTCCCGTTATAATCGGGAAAACGGTGAATGACAAGCTGCACGTCTTATCATAAATTCTTTTTTGTTGATTTTCATTCATATCGTCGCTAATGCAAAGACGAGGTAAAGCGAAGTGACAAGCAACAGCTCACGCCAAGTCTCCTTCCATCGAGGAATCAGCGTAGCTAAAGTATACACATAGGCACACATAGGGACATAAAACACTAAAACCCGTAAACTAAGCTGAATCCATCTTAGTTGTTGATCGAGTTCCAAATAGTAACAATGTCTGAAGAGATACCAACGCGATACCAGAAGAAGCATCATAAGCGTCGGTAACACGATCGCTGTAACAGTCAATTTTTTCATGGCATTTCCGGTGTCACATCAACCATCCACCAATACATAGTCATAGGGATTCTCACGGTGTATTCCTTCCCCTCGGACAAAACTTGATACTCGTGCACGTTCAGTCCATCGTTTTGCACAAATACCTCCGACGATATGAGACTCCATAGTTTTCCTCGACTTGACATGTATTCCTGTAAAACTACCTTGGGCATCTCATCTATAATATCCGCCCGGAGTCGCGATAACGCATGTGATAAGACGAGCATTGCAAGGATGCTGGCCACATAAAGACATATCGTTCGATCCATTTTAGAAAACTTTTCCCGTTTCTTTAATTTTTCTTTTTCCATATATTTCTATCCTATAAATTGTCCCTGATTCTCCAAAGTGAATGCCATACGAGATTACCGTTGCAATATCTCTGGGTAAGTCTTTAAGTGTTTTCTTCATGTTAAAATCATATATATCATCGTGTGACCACATTTCCCCTTGTAATTCATATGTACAGTCACACTTCAACCTTATATTCCCTGTAAAACCCAATCCTATCGTTCCTAAAACAAACCAATCCCACCATGCCGTGCTATAATAATAGCGAGCATCTGTGAATGTAGTACGGGCCTCTTCACATAGCCCTTGACCAAAGGGTCTTCTGGACAATATTTGGTGCTTGTACAGCCAATCCTTTATCTTTTTGAAATCACGAGCCACGACAACACTAGACGTGTCGATCGATGCAAAATTAATCCTCACTGTTTGACCTCCACCAGAAAGATAATGACTCCATGAGGTACCAAAATTCCAAGACTTTCCCCAATCTTTCGCCTCTGTGCTGCTTTCCTTTAGACCCTGTATATCAACTGTGAATGTTGTTCGGTTATGAAGAAATAAATAAGTATCGAGGCTCTCCCCCATCGGATCCCTCCTTGTCCACCTGCCATCAAGTGGATTATAATAGCGGTAATTGTAGTACACGAGTCCAAGC
This sequence comes from uncultured Akkermansia sp., assembly GCA_947588735.1. Taxonomy (GTDB): domain Bacteria; phylum Verrucomicrobiota; class Verrucomicrobiia; order Verrucomicrobiales; family Akkermansiaceae; genus Akkermansia. The sequence continues at coordinate 1,933 of CANQAD010000088.1, read as the reverse complement.
TCGGCATCATACACCTCGCTGCTCCATTGGATGCTCTGAGTGACTTTCGCGGCGTTGGAGGCTATGCTGACGGTACCGTAGGGGGTGTAAGTGTAGGAGGCCCCTATGGCTCCGCTGCTTGTGTAGAGTTCACAGATGTTCTTCGTTAAATCCCAGCCGTACGTGTACCACGTGCCGTTGATTTGGATGGCCAGCGGACGCGTGGCTACAGCTTGCGAAGGATCCCAGGTGAGCAGCCAGAGACCATTGAGCGTGGCGCGGGTGAGATCCAACGCCGCGATCTGCAGGTAGTCGTAGTAGATGTAGCGCTGGTGCAGCGTTACAGTGCCATTGGCGTTTTCAACTTTCTTCCAAATGCGGCGTCCCATGTAATCGTAGTCGCAGGTGATCACCGTGCCGTTGCTTTCGTTTTCGAAGCGGATGGCTCGGTTTTGGGCGTTATACTGCACCTTCCATATGCCTGTGCTTGTTTGGATGAGCGTCTGGTTGCCATCCGCATCATCCTCCGGCATGAAGTCCTCGCCGTTCGTGCTGATGCGCGTGTACTGGTTCAGATCATTGGCGTCGTAGGTGATATCCTCAGCCGCTTCTTGGGCGATCTCGCGATTGCCGATGTTGTCGTAGGCATAGGTGTAGGCATTCCCATCAAGTAGCGCGCCTGTGAGTTCGCTACGCTTGTTGTAAGTGAAGGAGTCTGCATGATGAATCGCTTTGTCCGGGTAGCGCGTATCGCGCGCCATCGGTCTTCCCAGCGCGTCGTAACTGTACTGGCGTTGCGTGACAAGACTATTGTCTCGCACATAATCCATGCCCGTGAGCAGGTCGCGCTCGACTTTGTGGCTGGGGTTAAGCATCTCTATCTGTCTTTCATCCGTTACTTTTGTTGTTGCAATGCACACATTATATTGCCTATCGCTTTTGTATCTTGTATGAAAGAAACAAATAACATAGAAAAGCGCTTCCTCCATAAAAAACTATATAATCTATGAGTCTAACATCATAAGCTAATTCTCCATCAATAACTATAGAAGGGGAAAAAACTCTTATTATGTATGTTCCTATGCGAACCGGAACCCATTCCCAAACAATGTCGTCAGGAAAGGTTCGTGCCAAAACTACTGTTGTGAGCAATGCTGCAAAAAAACAAAGCGCCAATCTAACAAATAACCTCAGAATAAACATGAAGCTATTCTGCAGTAGCTTCCAAAATCCCATAGTATACATACTCTCCTCCTTGGGCATTCTTTACCGTCTTTGAATCAGTGTCAAGAATAAACTGCCTGACTTCCTCAAATACGGACTTATCCATAAAAGTGATACAGCCTAGAGATTTCGACCCCGCATGCATTCGGAATAGAGAGCGTACTTTCCCATTTATGCATGTAGAATCATCAATTCTATTGTCAATGGCAATTAGAGCCAACCATTTTCTTTTGTCATTATCAAAAAAGAATTCATAAAATGCTTCAAGAATTTCTCCTAAAAGTCCTCCACTCTGACGTTCTATAACATAGTATTTACCAGGTGGTATTGGACCATTATTTGGCTCCCCAACACTACCGGGATTATTCCTGTGTTCATTGTTACCAGAGAACACTTTATTCGTAGTAAGATGTTCAATATTTCCGTCTTTATCAACTTTTTCTATTTTAAGTCGATGTAATTTAATACTATATGAGATTTTACATGAAAGTCCTAATGTGTCTGTATAGAAGGTAGCCTTATTATCAACATATGAGTACAAACGAGCGTTATTAGCAATACGATTCACCGGATCCCTCCTCGTCCACCTACCATCGCGAGAATTGTAGTAGCGGAAGTTGTAGTAAACCAAACCCGTCTCGGCATCGTGATATTCGCTGCTCCATTGGATGCTCTGAGTGACTTTCGCGGCGTTGGAGGCTATGCTGACGGTACCGTAGGGGGTGTAAGT
>CANQAD010000087.1 GCA_947588735.1 uncultured Akkermansia sp. | reverse complement strand
CCCCCCCCCGCAGAGAGGGATCCAAGGGAGAGAGCGAGGAGCTCTCTCCCTGGTCAGAGGGGAATGGGGAGGCAGAAGGCCGTCCCGTAAGCGTAGCATTGTCCTTATGGAGGAGGTTCAATAAAAATGAGCATACCCCAAAAATTATAATTGACTATCATCGTGGGTGATATTTCGCGCATGTCGAGCATCACGACGCCCTGGATCACCTACGCCGTTTCCCTCACTCAAAAACTGGTGAAGGGCATGCTCACCGGTCCGGTCACCATCTTCAACTGGTCCTTCCCGCGCGAGGATGTCCCCGCCGCGCGTCCCGAGCGTCACCGAGATTGCCGCATCGCTCAAGCTGATGTTGGAAACGATTGCCTCGCTTAAGAACATGGTGCAAACCGCCTCATGCGTGCGCGGCACGTTGCGCTGATGGATTCAAAATCTGCGCAACGCATACATTATCAATAAATCGTCATCGTGTATCGTCAATAGCAACCGCATTTCCTAATGCGGTTGCCGTGCGTTTTTTGCTTGCTTTTTTGGCAAAACATGCCACCATGCCAGGTACGGCTTATGCTTGTTAACTTTTTTGCCATGAAGACGAATTACATCATCCGCAACAGTGTTCCGGCTCGCAGGGCTCAGGGGTGTACGTATGTCGAGGTGAAGGCGGCGCGGGAGGGGAGTGGAGTCGCGTTTACTTATTCGCGTAAACAACCGTCCACCCCTTCGGATGTGCTGACGGATTGCATGAAGTGGGTAAGGGTCGGTCATGGAAGCGAGGATAAGGCTCTCTACACTTTGAAGGTGCAGGGAACGGTGGATGATTCGGCCACGGTGAGCATGGCGGGGCAGACTGTGCAATCCGGCAGCGGAGCGGGTGTGCCGATAAATGGAGCGTTTACGGATGTTGCCGCAGGGGAATACGAGGTGTACGTGACGCATACGAACATCGCGTATCCGGAGAAGCAGAATGCATCTTTCTTGAGTTGCACGGTGGGTCCGGCGGTAGAAGTGGTGCCGGCTCCGAACGACAATCGACCGCCGAATTGCACAGATCCGTGTAATTGTCCATCACCAGAAAGTGGTACGCCTCACGGTGGTGGCAGTTCATCGAAACTGCGCGCCGCGAGCGGGGACGAGGATACCGAGGCGCAGAGCAGCACGTCCGGCGGGCGTGGGGTGAGCCGCACATCATCCGCGAATGACATGGCGTGGACGGCGCAATTTGGTGTGTTTCGCGGTCTGGCGGGGATGCCGACCGGCATGCTTTCCATCTCCTGTTACGAGGAGTATCAGCCTGAGCTTGGACAACCGGCGGGACTGCGATGGCAGCATCCGCTGGGCAGTAGCCTGGCTTTGCCGGAGGAAGGGCTGGCGCCCAGCCAGATGGTCGAGCTATGGGATGGGCATAATCTGGTCAACTTCCTGTTGGATGGGACAGGAGCGCGATTTTTTAAGATAGGCGCATCTGTTGGGTCGAATACGGAATTGGCTCCGGTGAGCGCGATGAGTCGTGAGGCAGAAGTGGAATGCAGCATTGAGGAAGCAGCCTACATCCGCGCGGCGTACCCGAGCGGTGCGGCTTCATTCTACGACTTGGAGGAGGGGCAGTGCGTGGGCTTTATCAGCGCTGATGGCTACAGCGTGAGCGCTGAGGAGGCGTATGCCTACATCGCCATCGTGCGCGAGGCGGAGTCGGGTACCATTCGCCAGATATGGAACGCGTGGGATGGGCTTGCCGACATCCTGCCGGGGGACGGCAACGGCTATGCCATTCGCATTTATCCGCCCGCTCAAGTGACGGCTCCGGCTGCTGCGGGGGAACTCTACTCGGTGGCGGGCGATCCGGTCAAAACCTTCAGCGTGAGCTCCGATGATGCGGAGAAGAGCCTGACGATTCGGGAGCGTGATCATACACTGCCCGAGAGCTATGGGGAGATGGTCTCCACATGGCGGTGGGCGAATGGCGCGTGGAGCATGCAGGAGGGCGAGGGCGACGGGGCCGTCATCACCGAGCGTGTGCGTGAGGATGCCGAGGATGGCGTGCACTACAGCATCACGGTGCGTCAGATGAAGGGAAGCGTGGCGGCTTCCTGCACGCGGGAGGAGTACGAAAAAAGCACGGCGGGCAATCTGCTGCTCAGCAGCACGGCGGGCTATGGAGAACCCGGTGCGCTCACCACGACCTATGCCTACAACACCGCAGGGCAGCTCACGGAACGGCGCGAACCTGGTGGCGGGCTGTACAAGACAATCTACGACCTCCAGGGGCGTGTGCGCGAGGAGAGCTCCCCTTGGGGCGCCGGGCTGAGCCGCACCGTTCAGACAACATACCGCAGCGATGCTCCCTACAGCACGGATCCCGCTCGCGTTCGCACGACGTATTTTAACGGCTCGAGCAACCCGACGATGCTGGATGAGGTGTACACCTACAGCGAGGCCGACCATGTACGCCGCGTAGAGAAACGCACCACCGCCGCCGGAGTGAGCGGTACACGGTTGAGTGTGGAAGAGACGTGGTTGGCGGATGCTCCGGAGCCCTTTGCGGCGGGGCGTCCGAAGATGCGCCAGGCCGAGAACGGCGTGCAGACTGTCTACACCTACGCCGCCGCCACTCAATACGGAGCGCTCTACACCATGACTGCCGAAACTCAGGTGGAGGGGGCGCCTGTGCCGGGGCAGAGCACGCGGCAAGTGAGCTATATCTCCGCCGAGGGCAACACCACGCGCGAGGAAAACTACGTGATGCTGGGCAGCGGAGAGTGGGTTCTCACGAGCGGAGCCTCGCACACGTACGACCAACTCAACCGTCTCATCGGCACCACGTGGGACAACGGACGCCGGATGACGCGCCGTCTCACCTGCCAGGGAAATCTGCTGGAGGAAACCAATGCAGACGGCGTCACCACGCACTACACCTACGACAGCGCACGCCAGCTGGTGGAGACAACGCGCAGCGCGGTGTACGATGGCGAAGTCTGCATCACTCCTGAGACGATTACCGAATACGAGCGCGATGGCGCGGGCAGAGTGACACGCACCACCACCTACATCGGCGCCATGAAGACCGTCACCTCCACGGAGTACGACTTGCAGGGTCGTATCGTGAAGCAAGTGGACGAACTGGGACGCGAAACGCTCACCGCATACAGCGTGGATGGTCTGACCACCACTGTGACTACCCCCGCGGGCGCCACTTTCATCACGACCTCGAACACCGATGGTACACCCGCCCGCCTGAGCGGCACAGGTCAGCGCGAACAAATCTACAAGTACGATTACATCAACGGATTGCGCACCACAGTGTACTTGGCGAACGGCAGCACCATCCTCTCGCAGAGCATCGTGAACGGCTACGGCGAGGAGTTCACACAGACCGCCCCGACAACCCTGCCGAACACCTACCTCTACACCCGCAGTGTGTACAATGCCCTGGGGCAGCTCACGCAGCGCACCGTCGGCGCCATGGCGCCCACCGCCTATGCATACGACAGCATGGGGCAGCAGAGCCGGGTGACGACCTTGCTGAGCCCCTCCGCGCCGAACGATCCCGCCAGAAACGTCATCGCCACGCTCGCCCACAGCTACGAGGCGGGTGAAGACGGAGAGGTGTACCAAGTGACCACCACACAGCGCAACAACGCGCAAGGCGAGTGGCTGACCACGGTGCAAAAAACGCTCGTTTCGGAGCTCTCTCCCACGCTGGAGAGCAAGCAGATCAGCATCGATGAGTACGGCAAGACAACAAGCATTTGGACGGAGTACGGCGAAGGAACGGAGCGCAAGAGTTATCGGCAGCTCCCTACCTCCGATGTCGTGGCTGAAAACGTGTCGTATGATGGCTTTGACATCCGCAGCACGGACAACATGGGCATCACCGCCACCGCCACGCGCACCTACCGCGAGTCCGGCATGTTGCTCACCAACACCGATGGGCGCGGCAACACCACGACCACCAGGACGGACATCGCCCGGCGTCCCATTGAGGTAACCAACGCCGCAGGCGACACCACGACGACTCTCTACGAGGCCACGAGCGATAACCCTGCCGTCATCACCAACGCGCTCGGCAACACCACGTGCTACGCCTACGATGTGCGCGGGCAGAAGATCGCCGAGTGGGGAACGGCTGTGCAACCCTCCGTCTTCGAATACAATGATGCCGGGCTGCTCATCGCCCTCACCACATGGCGGGACAGCGGGCAGGTCATCTCCACGGATCCGCGCGGCATGACGGGCGGCGACACCACGCGCTGGGCGTACAACGACGCCACCGGACTGGAGCTTCGCAAAACCTATGCCGATGGGCGCGGCTCCACCAGGACCTACGATGCCGCAAACCGCCTCTACACCTCCACCGATGCTCGCAACATCACCACCATTTACACCTATGATAGCAAGACCGGGCTCGTCACGGCCATCGGCTTCTCATCGGCGGACGCCGCCTTCCAGCAGTACGTTTACGACATCCTTGGCCAGCCTGTAAAAATTACGGATGCTGCAGGCGCGCGCAGCTTGATCTACGACGCCTACGGCAAGCTCGTTGAAGAGCGCATCCAAGTGAATGAGAGCAGCTTCTCCATCCTGCGAACGTGGGATGATTATGGTCGCAGCACGGGCTACGTGGTCAAACAAGGGAATGCCGCCATGCATACGGTTTCGTGGGGCTATGCGGCAGATGGCCGCATCGGCTCCGCCTCGTTCCTGCACAAAGGCGCACAGCATCAGTTCCGCTACGCCTACCTGCCGGGCGCCGACCTGCTGGAATCGCTCACCATGCCCAACGGCATACGCCTGGAGCAGGAGTACGCCGCCAAGCGTGACCTGCTCACCACGATGAGCTACATGCGCGACGCCACCCTTGTATCACGCCGGGTGTATGATTACGATAAGCTCGGACGCCCCACCGAGCGGACCACCTCCCGCCTTGGCCGTGTCATATCGGATACCTTTGGTTATGATGACCGCAGTCAGATCACCAACGCAACACTCGTCCACACCCCCTACGCCTATGCCTACGACAACATCGGCAACCGCATCACCGCGCAGGAGAACACTGCACAAGTCACATACACCACCAATGACCTGAACCAGTACACGCAAATCGATACGAACGGCAACGACTTCACGCCGGAGTATGATGCGGACGGCAACCAGACGCTCATTCAAACGAGCACCGGCATATGGAAGGTGCAGTATAACGCCCAAAACCGAGCCATCCGCTTCGAAAACGAAAGCAACGGCACGGTGATCACCTGCGACTACGATTACATGGGACGCCGCATTTGGAAGAAAGTTGAAAACGCCAATGGCACTGTAACGCTGCACCAGCGCTACATCTACTACGACTACCTGCAGATCGCGGCGTTGGATCTCACCCGCGCCACGCTCAATGGTCTCTGGCTGCTCACCTGGGATCCTTCGCAAGCTGTAGCCACGCGTCCGCTGGCCATCCAAATCAACGGCACGTGGTACACGTACGGCTGGGATTTAACGAAGAACATCTGCGAGCTCTACACAAGCAGCGGAGCCATAGGGACCTCCTACACTTACACCCCCTACGGTACCGTCAGCATAGCCTCCAACGCCGCGAAAGTTACTCAGAGCATCCAATGGAGCAGCGAGTATCACGACGCCGAGATAGACTTGGTTTACTACAACTACCGCTACTATAATCCACTCGACGGCAGGTGGACAAGGAGGGATCCGATTGAATTCAGACAAATGCCGTACGATTATGTACGAAATGCCCCAGTATTGAAAAATGATTATCGAGGATTGGAGGACGAAAATCATACTTATAATTTTGATCAACTTATTAAGTCGTGTCTTCAGATACGCATTACAATTGAACTCGTGGGCTATCCTTTCAATCACTTTGAAGAGTGGAAACCAGGTCAAGTGCCCGAAAGGAGAATTGCCAGGATGGGAATGGCTATTGTCCGCGCACACTGGAAAAATGGCAAATCAATAGATCCCTGCGTAAAGTGTGAAGAAGTGAGGCAAACGTATTTTCGTGAGCAGAGAAGTTCCGTTGTGATAAGCGTATCATGGGTCACAAGAACAGGAGGAGAGATAGATTACGTATGGCCGGGAGGAATTCTAGAAAAAGTGTTCATAGGACCAATATACTTAGGTGAGACAGTAGGAACGGGGAAATATACGTATGGTGAGCAAGCTCTCCCTATTTCACGGCGTAGTGGATACAATAAAGTCAGAGTAATGGTTTCATCAGGGGCAGAGATCATATCTGATGGCGTGTATGAAGTCAGGCAATACTAAACTCTAACAGTACTAAAATCTCATGAAAAAAATATATATCGTTTATACCGTATTGGTCATGGTGAGCATGTTCGCGTTTGCGGCGGATTCTGGGGACATTATAACAAGATTAGAGAATGATGCGGGAAGAATTGCTCGCGTTCTAGAGAAAATGACAAATAGAGAAAAAGCACGGGAACATGAGGAAGAATTCATGCAAGCCACGAGAGCTTTAGATGATACGGAGCGTCTGATGTTAAGAATGGAGTGTCCGGCATCTGTTGAAGAGGCGAAGCGACAGCATGAGATGATCGAAAAGGCTCTTAAGCGAAGCGGCTTGTTTGAACAGACAGAGAGGATGAGAGAGAACGAGTTTTATGGCTTGAAATTCTATGAACTCCTTCCGGACGGCTTGGATATTCTGCGTTCACTCGATGGTGACACGGAG
>CANQAD010000086.1 GCA_947588735.1 uncultured Akkermansia sp. | reverse complement strand
GGGGACGGCTACCTGCACTACCTCTCCAACACGGGCGCACGCGTGTACCTCAACAACTCTTACTGCCCGGTGCTGGGGCGCGTGACAATGGATCAGGTAATGGTGGATGTGACCCACTTGAAGGATGTGAAGCCCGGCGACGTAGCGGAAATAATGGGGCCGAACGTCCCCTGGCAGGAGCTCACCGCCCGCGCTCACACCATCCCCTCCAACGTCATCACCTCCATCTCCGCCCGCGTTCCGCGTGTGTACCGCCCCTCCGGACAGGCGGAAGGAACACGATAGCCGGGGTGGTATTCACTTTTTGGCATCCTTGCCGAGCAAGATGGGGGCTGTAAGCGTCTTTGCCAGCGTACCGCCGTCGATTGCCTCGGTGGCACTGATATTGCGGCATTGGTCCAAGGCGTTCCACAACATGGCGCTCAGCTCCTATTTTTTGAGGTAATGAGCTCATGATCAATGTATCACTGCAATATATACCTAGTTAAAAGGTAGGAAATTCCTTTACAAAACGGAACAGATGTGGTATAAGGTCCTCGCATGAAGGAGGACATAGAACGAGCCATTGCGCAAGGAGGACTGAAGCGGGAGGAGGTCCGGCGCTTGATAGAGATGGAGGAAGAGGAATTGTTCGCGGGAGCCACAAAACTTCGAGAGCATTACTTCAGCAACAAGATTGAGATATGTTTTATCATCAATGCAAAGAGCGGAAACTGCAACATGAATTGCCGCTTCTGTTCGCAGAGCGGGTTCAATACCACGCAAATCGAAAAATATCCTTTCAAAAGCGAGGCTCAACTTGAGGAAATTGTGCGCGAATGGGAGGATTTGCCGGTAGAGAGATGCGGCATCGTGACTTCCGGCGGAGCATTAACGGACGCCGACGTGGAAAAGTTGGCGAGCTTTATTGAAAACCGTCGAAAAGCCGGCAAAAAGACTCCCAAAATATGCGGCTCACTGGGCAGATTGAAAGACCACGCCATCGAGCGACTGAAGCAGGCCGGTCTCACCCGACTGCACCACAACCTGGAGACGAATGAGTCATTCTATCCGCAGATATGCACCACGCAAACTTGGCGAGATCGACTTGACACCGTGCACTGTGCGCGCCAGGCCGGACTCTCAGTGTGCTGCGGCGGACTTTTCGGTTTGGGAGAGACCTGGGACGACCGCATCTCCTTTGCCGAGGAATTGCGGCGCGAGGGCATACGTAACATTCCCATCAACTTCCTCTACCCGCACCCCGGCACGCCGCTGGCCGACCGACCCGTGATGCCCGCGGAAGAAGCTCTGCGCATCATCGCCCTCTTTCGCTACATGATACCGGACGCTACGCTTCGCATCTGCGGGGGGCGTGTGAGTGTGCTCAAGCAGCGTCAGTACGATATATTTGCCGCCGGCGCCAATGCTCTGATGAGCGGCAATTATCTCACAATCCCCGGGGCAGGAATTCACGCCGACCTGGCAAAGTTGCGCGAACTCGGGCTCGAACCGGTAGAATAGCCGCAGAACGTCAGGACAGTCGGCCACCAGAGCTATGCCATGCGCCGCCCACTCCGGAGGGATAGCACGGCAGTGGCTGACTCCCTCCATGACCGGACGCCTTGCACAACGACTCGCATTGATTGTACGCTGAAGGAGGAATAGGAGGAATAGGAGGAATCAAAAAGGGGGACTGGCAGAGAGGAGAAAACTGGCATTACGGAACAGATTAGCAGGTCAGATTTATGCTTTATCCATGTTGACGTATTGGGGAGTCTGGTCATAAAATTACTTAACCCGGTAAAAAACCGGATTCTAACTATGATCACCGTAAATGAGAATTGGACCCAAACGATGGGTATTACATTGGATGATGCAATACGGCTCTCTCGAGAATTGTTGGAGCAATGCCCTCATAGTAAAAAGGGCGTAACGCGTCTCAATTACTGTCGAGAGATCATATGCGAAGGAAACCACGCCATAAGGGAAGCAACCTGCTCGGTCACGTTCCGCAAGGCCGTGGATGTTTCGCTGCACGAGCGAGAAGGAAGGCGCCCCAGCACGTTGCGTGAGCTACATTACATATGCAGGCGTATTCTACAGAGTTCAATTCGCATAGGGGACATGCGGCTGCGAGACATCAAGGCAAAGCACTGCCACAAGGTGCTCTCGGAGCTTTTCCCTACCCCTCGGCAATTCCACAAAGCGCGCATTATTCTGCACTCCATCTTTGCGTGTGGGATGCGACATGAGTGGTGTGCTGCCAACCCCATCATCGGAGTCATGAAACCATGTTTGGCGGAAGTTGAAATAGCCCCACTTGCATGGGAGGATATGAAAAGACTCCTGCACACCGCCCGAAAGCCCCCGCATCGTTCTTGCGCAGCCTTATTGGGCGTGATGCTCTGGGCAGGAATACGCCCTGCGGAAGCGCAGAGACTGCAATGGGATGACATCAACTGGGAAGAAGGAATTATTCTGCTCCCTGCCAAGCACAGTAAGACCGGCGGAGCGCGCTGCATCACGCTGCAGTCTGTCCTGCGGCGCTGGCTGTTGCGGGTATGTCGAGGGAAGAACCTCACTGGCGCTCTCTGTCCCAAAGGATGGAATTACCGGTGGAAGAAACTGCGCAACGCAGCCGGGATCATGCGATGGCAGCAAGATGTGCTCCGGCATACCTTCGCAAGCTACCATCTCAAGCACTTCAAAGACCTCCCACAGCTACAGCTGGAAATGGGACATTCCACACCAACTCTGCTGCGCACGCGATACCTGAACATGCGAGGTATCACGAAGGAGCACGCACGTCTCTTCTGGTCGCCGGGAGAATGGTGTTGACGCGCAATAGCTGCAACCTGTACAAAAAGAGCTGTCCGGCACAGGACGGCTCTTTTTGTGTAGCGGGAAGGAAACTGTGCAGGAAAGGTTGTTGTTCTTTCATCGGTGTCCGTCTTCCGAAAAACCGCGCAACGCGCACATTATCAATAAATCGTAATCGTAAATCGTAATTCGTAAATATCAAACGTATGTCCTCATACGTTTGCCTGCTATGGCTGGCAGCACACTTGACAATCCCGGTCACGAAAGCTATGCTTGCGGCATGGCGACAGATTTGATCATCATTGGTGGCGGACCGGCCGGTTATGTGGCAGCTATTCGTGCAGCACAGCTTGGCAAAAAGGTGGTGTGCGTCGAAAAAGAGCGCGTGGGTGGCACGTGTCTGAATTGGGGCTGCATACCTACCAAGGCTCTGCTGGAAAGCGCAGAGATGTTCCGCAAAATGTCCCAAGGAGCGGAGGCTTACGGAGTGAAGACGCAGGAGGTATCCGCCGATTGGGGAGCCATGGTCGCGCGGTCGCGGGCCGTGAGTGACCGACTGTGCAACGGCATCGAATTTCTCTTCAAAAAGCACGGTATAGAGCATGTGCAGGGCACGGCGCGTATCCCTGCCCCGGGTGTGGTGGAGCTCACTGCCTTGGATGGAACGGTTTCCCGGCTCCAAGCGCCAAAAATCCTGATTGCCACCGGCGCTCAAACACGCGAAATTCCCGCCTTCCCCATGGATGGCACTCGCATCATCGGCAGCAAGCAGGCCCTCACCCTGCCCAAAGTGCCGTCCAGCATGCTGGTAATCGGCTCCGGTTCTATTGGTTCCGAGTTCTCATATGTGTACAGCAGCTTGGGCTGCAAAGTCACCGTTGTGGAAGCCCTGCCCAATCTCCTGCCCAACGAGGATGACGAGGTAAGTAAAGCCATGGAGCGAGCTTTCAAGAAGCGCGGCATCACATGCCTGACGGGCGCTAAGGTGGAAAGCGTGGTAAAAACGGACGCTGGGATTAAGGCTCATGTCACTCGCCCCGGAAAACCAGATAACGATGTGGAGGCGGAAGTCTGTCTGGTTGCCGTGGGAGTGTCGCCCGTAGTGCCGGATGTGCAAGGGCTGCAGCTCACCGATCGAGGTTTTATTCAGGTGAATGAGCGCTACGAGACTAATTTGCCGGGTGTGTACGCCGCCGGCGACTGCATTGGCGGCATCATGCTGGCTCACGCCGCAAGCTACGAAGCTACCCAAGCTGTAGAAGGCATGTTCTTGCCCGGGACCACCCCGAAAAAGCCCGTTCTGGTACCGGGCTGCACCTACTGCCACCCCCAGATCGCCAGCATCGGCAAACGTGAACGCGAGCTCAAACAATCCGGCGTCGCCTACAAAGTCGGCAAATTCCCTTTCCAGGCCATCGGCCGCGCCGTGGCCGCCGGCGAGACGGAGGGATTTGTGAAACTGATCTTTGGAGCGGAGCACGGCGAGCTGCTGGGCGCTCACATTGTGGGAGAGGGGGCCACGGAACTTATCGCCACCACGCAGCTGGGCATTTCTGCAGAATTGACGGATGAGGACCTGCACGCCATGATTTTTGCGCATCCCACACTCTCCGAGGCTATTCACGAAGCCACACTGGCGGCTGATGGCGTGCCGATTCACGCCTGATTACCATGGCTCGCAAGTTTTACTACGATACCGGGAAGGAAAAGGTGGGGCCAATTGATGGGCTCGACCTGCTGCGTATGCGAGCCGAAGGCAGTATCTCGAATGACGCATGGGTTCGCAAGGCCGATTCATCAACCTGGCGTCGCTTGTCTGAGGTGGATCTGAGCCAGGAGGAGGAAGAGGAAGCTAACCCCACACTCTGGCGCTGGCTCACGCAGCGTGTGCACTGGAGCGGACTGTTGCTCTTCTGCGCCGTGCTCTTCGTGCTGCTTGCTCTCTTGATTGGTCTGGTTTCCCTGGCGGGGCCCCTACTTCTTATTTTCTTGGTTCTGTGGATATTGAGCCGTTTGATCAAAGGCTGATTTCATGCGGCTTTGCCAAACGTTCACAGACCCAATGTTTAACTGCGCCACGGAGTTCCACCGCAAACGCCTCTGAGCCAGGGTTGTGAATGGAGGAAAAAACGCCGTCACCCGCCTTGTTGACCATCTGAATAAATCTGAACAATACACACATGATCAATAAATAAAACAAATCGAAAATGGGGAAAGCCAAACATGGGCTCTCGTGCGTTTGCCCCTCCAGCGCACAGAGCAACCGCATTAGGAAATGCGCCTGCCATTTTCGATTGATAATCCTGACAAATCCTGACAGTTACGTCCCACCAATCCTCGCCACCATGTGTGAAGCGCTATCATCCTGACCCGTTTTGGGATGTCCATGCAATCTGATAAAAGCATGCGAGTAATTTCTGAAGAGCTTACGGGAGGTAATTTGTATGTGGTGGAACCGGGAGCGACAGCCCTGCGCATTATTTGCTGGCACAGAGATCACGAAGACGGGAGAGGTTTTCAGAAGCTATGGAGAGAATCAGAATATCCGGTTTAAAGTCAAGAATGTCTTTCTTGTACAACTTGATAATCTTAAATTGATCAGTTGCTTTTACAGGGGCGTTGATTACCCTAATATATTTAAGCTGAACAGCGGAGTAAGGGAGAAAATGGTTGAGATTTTCATTGTTTGATGAGCCTATAACCATAAGCTTATATTTTCCCTCAGGATATGAAAAATCTTTGATAAATTTTCCGACTTTAAACTCCATCTTCGTGCGTTTATCGTGGTCGTAGTAGCTATAAAACACTCGATTCGGAGGATCATCCGTATCATAATTGAAGAGTTCATAAAGCTGACGCCAAGTAGCGGTGAAAGCAAAACTTTCCTCGTACGTATCTCGAATTAACCAACTTTGGGACTTTTGGAAATCATTAAGAGAAACGATTGGCATGTCTGGAAAATCCTCGTGTATCTGTTTCATCAGTTCGCAATAACCTACAAACGCCCCCCAATCTGTCCAATGGTGGACCCATTTGAAAAACACAAAGTCCGACTTAGCCGCGTCGCGAAGGGCCTCGTACGGGTAGATGTAAGGAATCTGGTGTTTCCGCACTTCTTTTCTAATGAATTCACGTACCTGAGATATTCGGGCCAACACTTTTTCATCAAATCCGTAGTTTTCTTTGATAAGTCCCTTGTAGATAATCTCTTTTCGGGGTACCTCCAAAACGTAAAGTTTGATCTGATGTTGTTGACAAAACTCATTCAGTTGGACAATATTTCGTACAATCGATTGAACAAAAGCTGGTCGGCAATCCAAGTCATATACGAAAGGAAGTCGAAAATTCCACCCGTTTTTCTTGAAATAAATGCCTCTCTTCGTGCGGATGATGTAGGATAGTTTGTTTCGGAGAACATCGTGTAACTTCATCAGGGGAACACGCCCGCAGAAGTGCTCATTGAACCAATTTTCATACCGTCTCCCATAGTCAGACTTTTCTTTGAAGATATCTTTCATCTCTGGCCTCACGGCGAGCATCCTGTTTTCTCGCACAGATTTCACCGCATCTGAAATGCCAATCATTGGAATGAAGAGAAGGAGGAAAAATGCGATCAGAAGCAGCATGTCGCTAAGGCGAACGCTTTCACGACGTTTTGCTATGTAAGCCAGCAACAGGTAAATCAGAGAGAGAAATAACAGGTTCCCCGTGATAATGTACCATATCTTTCCGGGTTTCAGTCCTGTAAAATCGTGAATTGAAAAATGATGCCGCCGGAACTCCGCTTCAATGAGGAAAACATCACCTTTTTTGACAGAAAGTTGTTTCGTAAAATTCTTTTTGAAAGAGAACACCCCGCGTTTGGATAAAATGGTTTTGCTGTTTATTTTGATATTTCGCCAATCCGTCAGGACAGAGTAGAAAAAGCCATATTCATCCTGCACATCCGGTCCTCTGAAAAGCATGGTGATTTTTCCGTCGCGCTGCGCCTTAAGTTGCAGGGAAAGCTTCTGCCATTCCCCCCTCGCTCTCAAACTGAGATTGGCCCGGTGAACGTTATCCCCAG
>CANQAD010000085.1 GCA_947588735.1 uncultured Akkermansia sp. | reverse complement strand
GAACGTCGCCTCGGTGCTCAAACCTTCAGCTCCATCTTCCGTTCCATCACCACCGATAATGGCTGCGAGTTCGCCGATTCTGCCGCTATCTCTTCCTCCTGCCTCTCCAACAAAGCTCGTACCGTCCATTACGTCGCCCATCCCTACTGTGCCTCTGAACGCAGTAGCAATGAAAATGTCAATCGCTTTATCCGTCGCTTCTTCCCCAAGGGCACAGATTTATCTGGCGTCTCTCAAAAAAACCTCAACGCCATCGCCCTCTGGATGAATTGCTACCCCCGCGCCATCTTCAATGGCAAATCCGCCTAACATATGGCTCAACCCTTCCGCCACTACTTTACCCCTCTCTTCTTATGACCTCAACTTTTTTTGTCATCTGTTGCATTTATTCTTGCAATCCACAGATATATGGAACATATAGTGGTTTTTATCCCCTTGCAACCGTATTGCAAGCAGGTTTATGCCTGATTCAACAACAAACAATAAGTACAACATGAAATACAGTACACCAACTATATTGGCTCAGAACGAGCCTCACGGCAATTATGCGGCTGGCTGTCCCGCAAATGACTACGGCAGCAATTATTCTTGCCGTATATGTGCCCGTACTAAGTAACGTACGTACGGAGGCTCCCCATTTTTGGGGAGCCTCCCTTTCCCTTTTTCTTTTTACCAAAACACGCTCTTATGTATTACCGACTGAATAAAAACACGTTTTTCCGAGCAATAGATAAGCACGGTTACCTCTATTCCCAGCTGACGAAACACGACCTCGTGGCGGATGAAGCAGGCTGCGTCTTTTTGAGTGCGCTCTCCCGCAATGCTCAATCATTCGAAGTCTTATTGAAGGAAGTCCTGAAGGCTTTTATCGACCCACCCGTGGAACAGGTTGAGCATGACCTGCGGAAACTGCTGGACAAGCTCGTGAAGTTCAATTACCTGACATCCGGAGCAACACCTGAAGAATGCGATCACAACGAGGCACAGTTCAGTTATGCCGCAGAAAACGCCAAAACGTCAACGGATATTTTCTTGAAAGATTGGGAGACAAAGGCGTGTTCTGAGGATTCTGTCCAGTTTTTTGCGAGGGCTCATCGCAAAACACCGCGTGTTCACGCATGCCAGATCGAAATCAATAACCTCTGCAATGAACGTTGCATCCACTGCTATATCCCGCATCAGTTTAAAAGCAAGCGCCTGAGTAAGGAACAGCTGTTCGACGTCCTCGAGCAGCTGCACGAGATGGGAACGTTGTCTCTCACCCTTTCCGGCGGTGAACCGCTGTTGCACCCGGATTTCATCGCTGTGCTTCGCAAGGCACGAGAACTGGATTTCTCCATCAACGTGCTTACCAACCTGATCAGGATGGATGACGACATTTTCGCCGCGTTCAAAGAGTGCAACGTGTCCATGGTGCAGACCTCCCTCTACAGCATGGTGCCGGAAGAGCATGATCACATTACGAAGCTTCCCGGCTCACAAGTCAAAACAAAGGCCGCGATTGAACGATTGGTCGCCGCAGAGGTTCCGGTGCAGATATCCTGCCCGTGTATGCGTACCAATTATCGGTCGTACAAGGACGTCCTGCGCTGGGCGGCGGAACTAAACTGCAAGGCTCAGACGGATTACATCATGATGGCGCGCACGGACTTCTCCACGGATAATCTCGACGAACGCCTGACTCTGGAAGAAACGGGACAGCTTATCCGCGACATTATGAGTGAGGATGTGACGTATAAAGGCATGTTGGAGGAGTACAAGCCCAGTAACCCGGAAGAAATCAAGGATGACTTCGTCTGCGGCGTGGCTATCGACAATATTTGCTTAGCGGCTGATGGCACGTATTATCCCTGCTCGGGGTGGCAGGGTCTGCCGGTGGGAACCATCCAACAGCGTCTCAAGGACGTTTGGGAGAATTCTCCGCAGCTGCAGATGCTTCGCAAGATTCGCAAGAGCAGCTTCCCGGCTTGCTTGAAGTGCGCTGATCGCGATTTTTGCAATGCCTGTCTCGTACGCAACTTCAACGAAAGCGGAGGCGATATGTTCAAGGTGAGCAAACACTTCTGCCAGGTCGCGCACCTGAACCGCGTTTGCTACGAGGGACATTGCGCCAAATTGGGAATACCCGTGAAAAAAGCTTAACTATAACACACAACTTATACCTAACGACCATGACTAAGAAATATCAATATGCAGTCCGTTCCAAAACCGCGACGCCAACAAATGACAAACGGTGTCGGATGAACATAGGAACAGCCAAGCTTGAAAGGGCCGCTAAAAGTGGAGATAAGTATTGGTTCGTATGTATAATTGATGGGCACACGTACGTATACTCCGCTCCGGCGGCTGAGCTGCAGGAAGCATTTGAGGAATGCGATGTTGCCCTCATGGGAATGAATCAAGGATACCCAAAATATTCCTTCTATTTGGACTACAAAACGGGGAAGATATTTGCGACCGTCTCCTGTAACATGCATGATGTCGTGTATCAACCGGAGCCGGAGGATGCCGATCCCGACGAAGTCGGCGGTGAGGACGTGGAACCTGAGCCGAAATGAGCTGATAGACTTTCTCTCACGCAGCCAGCGCTTAATTTGCTGACACTCGGAGAATGTATTTTGCTTGCCTTTTCGAGCAACGGAGTTGCAATGTGCTTGGGTGTCTTCGTTGTTTTTGACGGAATTACTTTAGCATGCTTTGAACTTCTTGGTATCCTTTTTTGTGCCAAGATCCTGTCGCATTTAATTTTGCGATCCACATTTTGTACTTGCAATTCTGAGAGCAATGTGATATGTGTGGTGCTGTAGTTTCATCAGCTTTATGAAAACACCTCAATTCAAGAAATACATTAGGAAAGGCTTCACTCTTATCGAACTGATGGTGGTGATTGTGATTCTTGCGGCACTTGGCTCCATTGTTTACTTTGCTTACTGTAATGGTGCCGGAATTTAAGACGGTGGGTTAAGCCACCTTTTGCTTGTGCAACGTAACTGGCGTGTTTATAATTCAGTCAACACGCGCACATGCAAAGGAAAACATACACAAGAGAGAGCGTTGCAGCACTGAGTTTGAGGGAAAGGAGGCATTGGAAGCCTTGAGCGGATCGGTCTGTATACCTCGGAATACTGGCAGTGTTCAGTCCGGGCAGAGGGCATACAAGTCAGCATGGACGGTAAGGCGCTGGGCAGATAACATTATCATAGAGTGCTTCTGGAGAACATACAAAGCATGGGCTTTCCCTGCAGCGTGGTCTTGAGAGCTTGGGGGAGGCCATGGAGATGACGGCAGAATGGCTGAAATATTACAACAAAGAACGGTCTTACTCGGCGTTGGGTTACCCGGAGTCCTGAGATGTGTTGGGGTTCTGCCGAGTCCCCGATGGCGGCGAATTTTTGGTGCAATATTTCCGCTCCGGCGCAGCTTGCGACGCTACGCGCCGCGCCATCGCTCTGTTCGAGACTTTGCGCCTATGCTACAAAATCGCACCAAAAATGGATTGACATTCGAGGTTACCGAATGATATAAGAAAGCCACATTCCCAGTGCACACAAAAAAGGGGGCTTAAATAAGCTTCCTAAGTGTCGAAAAATGGGCACCGGTTTATAATCATTAAAGGCACATGAAAAAGATCATACTGATAGTATTTACCGCAGCAGTGCTTGTAGGGCTGGCATTTATCTTTTACCCGGAAAAGAGCGCGGAAGCAAAGCAATCACTGGAGGCGGCGGGGGCAGTAGCCGTGCAGAAGACGATATCTGCTCTGGAGGAGCGTGTGGGGAAAGCAGATGTGGCCTTGGAGCATTACAAAACGGCACTGCAGGCGAAGCGGGAGTCCCTCATTCAGCTCAAGACGCTGAAGGCCGATTGCGAACGGCAGATCCAAGATTGCAAGGCGGCCGTGGCGGAGGCGGAGGGTCGCGGGGGCGATACCTTAGCCAAGCAGGCTGAGCTCAAGATGCTGGAGGGGCGACTCCCCTCGCTCACGGCGTCCGCAGAGAAAGCGGAAAACGGGTACAAGCAATTCCAGCTCGTTCTTAAGCAAAAGAAGATAGAGTTGGACACGTTGAAAGCAAAGATGCAGAGCCTTGGTGCTGAGCTTCGGGCAGCAGGAGGGAGCGATGCCGGCTTTGCGCTCCAAAAAGCTCGTCAGCTAGAAAATGAGGTACGCAGTACCTGTAACCGTTTGGAAGCCGAGCTGGAAGTGCAGGCAATGGATGAAAATAACTGATGATAGAACTATGGGTAAACTAATCGGAAAGATTGTGGGTGTCGTCTGTGTGATCGTACTCGTAGCTCTTGTATGTTCGCCAGCGGCACGAACCGAGTTGGGGATTATATGTAAAGTGGTGACAGGACAATCTGTGTCAGCATTGGAGTCTAAACTTGATCAGGGAACACTTGCTTTGCAACGCTTCGACACGGAATATGTCAAGGCGGAACAGAAGCTTGTAGCACTCAAACATCTTCAATTAGATGCCAAGCTGTGTCTGCGGCGTGCGCAGGAGAAGGCCACGGATTATCGTAATCAGGGCAAGGAGGAACTTGCGCTACGCAATGATGAACAAGCATCTTTCTACGAGAAACAGCTTGTTGGCTACGAAAAGTCGATTGAGTCTCGTACAAAAAAATTACAAGAATTGCGCACAATTCGTGAGCGCGCGCGCGAGGACGTGCGACTCGCCCGGGAGCGCATTGCCATGCTGAAAGCGACAAAGGATGCGCTTGATGATTCCGGGCAAGAAGAGATGCTTGAGAAAGCAAGCGAAAACGTAAGGAATTTGCAAAGCAATTGTAATAGGCTAAGCGCGGAAATTGATATTCTGAATATAGAAGATTGAGATGGAGTACTTCCTGACATCCGAATTCTGGCTGAATATACTGTGGGGGGGAGTGGTTGCGTTGTGCTGTCTTGGGGCGATTGTTGTATTTTTTAAAATATTTAATACCACAGCTGGCGATGTTGGATGTGGAGGGCTCATTTTAGCTTTGTTCGTCGCATCGATTCCGTTCGGATTAGGTTTAGCCTGTTTTGATAATAAGCTCCTGTACCCACGTTTGTGGGAAAAGAATCGGGGACCGGTTATAATTTTAGCGAATGAGGCTCCACTGCTGCATAACTATTTTTTTGCGCTTGAGAGATCACTCTCACATATGAATGAACAAATTCAAAAACTCAATATGGAGAGAAGTAACTCAACAACGACTGAAGCGAGAAAAGTTTATGAGACACAGATAGCTCAACAAGAAAAAAGGAAGCTGGAGTTAGAAAACATGCAACGGAGGATTGAGGAACTCGCGCAACGATTGTATTTCTCAAAATATCTAGCCCGCTTGGGTCATCTAGCAGCTGATGCGAATATCGAGCAAGAATTGGGAGAGGTTCAGGGAGCCTGTGAGCAGTTGATTCGAGGAGAATAAATTGCGAAGGATAAAGTATGTTTGATACCGAGAAAATAGCAGAGATCGTAGCACTTGCATTTTTGTGCATTATGCTCTCTTTGGGGTATAATATAGGGAAGTATGTTGGAACACGTTCTTTGCAAACCACCATTCGGGAGTGTTCCTTGTTGGATGAGCAAACTATAGATGACGACGAACCGTTGGCGGCCTCTGAATACGTCCAACGGCTCCAGATAGCCTCCCTGAAAGAAAGGGCGGATCAAATACGCCGCAGGTACAATCGAGGATTGCAGAAGTGCCAAGTCGTGCGAGAACACCTGATAAAATTGAGTCAACATGGGTATGTGCACCCAGATGTAAAAGAGCAGGTGGAGGAACAGTTGAAAGAGGTGGGAACGAGAAATGAGGAGTTAAAGAAGCAATACAATGAGATTGTCCTCTTTGCGGAAAAATACTACGCTGAGTCGATAACAAAACAGATTTCTAAAGAGACGGAACGGACAGCGCAATTACTCGATGAGAAGAATCAGATGCTTCTCCAATCAGTCGAACTGCCCAAGGGAATGCAGGAAAGAAACAGTAGTGTGGAGCGGGTCGAACAGGAAACGAAGAGCTCTTCACGCCGGAGCATACCCGAGTCGGACATGGAGCAGCTTGATGTCATGCTGGATCGGCTGCGTGCACTAAAATGCAAGAGTGCAGACTCCGCTTTGTACCAAAAGCGACTTCTTGCGTTGTTGCCGCTCATTCGCAACGGCGCTGATGTGGATGTAACCCTGCCAGAGACAAAAGGAAACACGGCTTTACATTTTGCATGTGCGTTAGGAAGTTGGAGTATTTCCCAATGGCTCGTTGAACATGGGGCAAATGTGAATGCAAAAACCAATCGCGGAGCAACGCCAATGGACTGCTTGGGAGAGGACAATGAAGTCCGTATCAAAAAACTTCTCCAAAAACATGGCGGACATTATGGCATGTAGCGGAAAGATGCCCGTATCAAGAAACAACCCTACGCCTATTTCTTTTCATTGAAAACATGCCAAATGCCATTAACAAGCATACATACAATGATTAACAAAGAAAAGATAAATCGGCGCTTCATGATGCTCGAAAAAGAGAAATTGGGTAAAGTCCTCTTCCATGAAGTCGTGGATCCCCAAGCCTCCGTGGAAAAAATACGGTCGCTCATCGATGCTGGGGCGGATGTGAATGTGGCAGATCTAGAGGTGAAGATCGAGAAGGACGTATTCACCTCAATGCTTATGGCAGCGGTTATTCTCAAAAAAGTAGAGATTGTCAAACTATTGTTGGAGGCAGGGGCAAATGTCAATGCTGTGGACAAGGATGGAGATTCTGCGCTCACAATTGTGGCGAGGGTGGGATCCGTGGAGATTATCAAACTTCTGCTGGAAGCAAATGCAGATGTCAACACAACGAGAAAAGGTGGATATACAGCGCTTATGTTTGCGGCGCAGAAGGGACACGTGGAGATTGTCAAGCTCCTGCTGAAAGCAAGGGCAAAAATCAATGGCAAGACCAAGGTGGGAACTACAGCGCTTATGTTTGCGGCGGAGAAAGGGTACGTGGAGATTGTCAAACTCCTGCTGGAAGCAAATGCAGATGTCAATACGACGAGAAAAGATGGATATACAGCGCTTATGTTTGCGGCG
>CANQAD010000084.1 GCA_947588735.1 uncultured Akkermansia sp. | reverse complement strand
TTTGAACCTGCGGCCTTCAGGTTATGAGCCTGACGAGCTACCGGGCTGCTCCATCCCGCGATTGAAAGAACCCGCCAGAGCGGGAACGGAAAAAGTATAGAGACTGAAAGAAGAGATGTCAAGACTAAAATGCACATCTGTTCCAAGAAAAAGCGATGCCGACGATGGTTCTTGTCGCATCATGAAGGGGAATCCATTGGTAATTTTCGATTTACGAATGACGATTGACGATTTGGGAAATTTGCGCGCTGGCGCGCGGGAGAGGCGGAGCGTAAGCGACGGGGGAGGGTGGAGCTGCTCGCAGGACCAGTTAGAAAGCGAAGCGCAATTTTCGAAGACGAGATGCGATGATCAAGGGAAAGCATCCGGTGTTACGCTATGCCGGGTTGACTGCTTTGACTCGCAGACACCCCTTTGCCTGCTCGCCCTGCGGGCAACGCTTACGCGTTGTCCAATCGGTTTTACCGCCCGCTTCGCGTGCGCCCTACCCGGGGCCGTCGACCGCTTTGCTGAATCGTCCAAGGTTTTGTTGTCTTGCTGGCTTCCTTCCTTCGTCCATGGAAAACGCATGGGGAATGGGTTCGATGAGCCCGGAGGATATTTTATTGAGACACGTGTGCCTAAAATGAGAAAAATGAAAATGGTAACTATAAGAAGCTTGACAAGAGAGAGTGAGGTGGGTAGGATGGGCGCGTGAGCGGTGATGTTATTAAGAGCACGCCTCTGTGTGAGAAACACAAGGCTCTCGGAGCGAAGATGGTGCCCTTTGCGGGGTGGTTGATGCCGGTGCAGTACACGGGAATTTTGGAGGAACATCACAGTGTGCGCCAGGGATGCGGCGTATTTGACATATCGCACATGGGGCAATTCCACGTGCAAGGTTCGGGCGTAACAGAATGGCTCAACGGCATGTTGACGAATAATTTGCATAAGCTCTCAGATGGAGTTGGACAGTATTCGATGATGCTCAATGAGCGCGGCGGTGTCATTGATGACCTGATTATATACCGTCTCGCGGAGGAGGATTACTTTGTTGTGGTGAATGCCTCAATGATTGACGAGGATTACGCGTGGTTGAAAGCTCATAAGCCTGCTGACGTCCTGTTAGAAAACTTGAGCGCTGATTATGTGGGGTTGGCCGTTCAGGGGCCGCAATGCGAGGAGGTTTTCTCGAAAATGTGTCCGGGAGAAATCTTGCCGGAACACAATGGAATACGGCAATTTACCGTGGATGGCGACACGCTGGTCGTGTGCCGCACCGGCTACACGGGAGAGAATGGGTTTGAGATGTTCTGCCCGGCGGAACAAGGCGTCAAGTGGTTTGAAAAAGTAATTGCGTGTGGGGCGAAACCTTGCGGACTCGGCGCGAGAGATAGTCTGAGGCTCGAGATGTGCTACTCGCTGAACGGTTCCGATTTGTCGCCCGAGAAAACGCCGCTGGAGGCCGGGCTTTCCTGGTGCTGCGACCTGAGCAAGGATTTTATCGGCGTGGAGGTGTTGCGCGAGCAGAAAGCAGCCGGACGTCCTACGGCGCTGGTGGCCATTGAATATACGGAAAAGGGCGCACCGCCGCGGCACGGGTATGAGGTGCAGCTGCGAGACGGCACGCCGCTGGGTGAGCTGTGCAGCGGGGTGCTTTCTCCGACCCTGGGCAAAGGGATTGCCATGGCATACGTGCCGACGCAGCATGGCAAGATTGGCACCGAGGTGCAGGTCGTTGTCCGCGGAAAAGCAGTGCCCGCCGTTATCGTGAAAAAACCTTTCTTAAAAAAATAATCATACCGAACTTCAACTATTCAATCAACCATGAGTACAATACCCTCAGACTTCAAATATTCTGCCGAACACGAATGGATCAGCCCCGCCGCCGACGGAATTGTAACGTTAGGTATCACCGACTTCGCTCAGTCCGAGTTGGGTGACGTCGTTTACGTCGATCTCCCGGAGGTGGGCAACACGTACGCCGCCGGCGATGCTATCGGTGCCGTGGAGTCCGTGAAAGCGGCCTCCGATGTTTACACTCCTGTGTCCGGCGAGGTGGTTGAGGTCAATGAAGAATTGGGCAACGAGCCGGGGACGGTGAACAAGGATGCTTTCGGAGCCGGCTGGATTTGCAAGATCAAGCTGAGTGCCCCGGACGAGATGGACGGACTCATGGATGCCGCGGCCTACAGCGAGTTCTGCAAATAAAACTCATCGTTTTTTCTCGCGGGGCGTAGGAGTTCACCACCAAGAAGCTCCTGCGCCCGGCTTTTTATGACCTTCCTTGTAATACTTTTCACCCATGATCACATCACAGTCCCCCTTTGAGCCGCGCCACATCGGTCCCAGCGAGACCGAGATCAAAGAAATGCTCGCCGAAATCGGTTTCGATAACCTGGATGCCATGACGGATGCCATCGTGCCTGCGGATATACGGCTCAAGCAACTGCCGGATTTGCCGGCGCCGCTGACCGAGCAGGATGCCCTGAGACGACTCAAACAGGTGCTCTCCGCCAACAAGCCCGCCAAAAGTCTGATCGGTCAGGGATATTACGGCGCCTGCATGCCTGCCGTGGTTCAGCGCAATGTTTATGAAAATCCGGGGTGGTACACGGCGTACACTCCCTACCAGCCTGAGATAGCTCAGGGGAGGCTCGAGATGCTCATGAACTTCCAAACGATGATAGTCGGGTTGACAGGTCTTCCCGTAGCGAATGCATCGATGCTTGATGAGGGAACGGCGGCGGCAGAGGCGGTGCACCTGTGCGTGAGCAGCAAGGCGAAGAGCAATACCTTCTTCGTGGCGGATTCCTGTTTTCCGCAGACGATTGAGGTGATCCGCACGCGCTGCGAGACCACGGGAGTGAAGCTGATCGTGGGAGATTGGAGGGAATTCGACCCAGCGAGCGAGCCGGGACTGGCGGGTGTGCTGGTGCAGTACCCGGACAACATGGGACTCGTGGAGGACTACGCCGCCTTTTTTGAAAAGTGTCATGCAGGCAAGGTTCTCTGTTGTGTTGCGGCGGATTTGCTGGCGCTCACGCGCTTGCGCGAGCCGGGCTCATTCGGTGCGGACGTCTGTATCGGCACGACTCAACGTATCGGCATCCCGATGGCCTACGGCGGTCCGGCGGCGGCGTACATGGCCTGCACCGATGCACTGAAACGTAAATTGCCCGGGCGTTTTATCGGTCTTTCCGTGGATCGCGATGGTAAACCGGCCTACCGCCTCGCGTTGCAGACGCGCGAGCAGCACATCCGCCGCGAAAAAGCCACTTCCAATATCTGCACGGCTCAAGTGCTGACGGCTCTGCTCAGCACTTTCTGCGCCATGTACCACGGACCGGAGGGACTCTCCCACATCGCCGCCACGGTGCAGCGGCTCGCCGCTGCTTTCGCGGAGAGCATGCGTGCTGCGGAAGGCGTAGAGGTCATTGACGGACGCCTTTTCGATACCGTGGCTCTTCGCGCGAAAGGGCGCGCAAATGAGCTGGTGGCGGCTGCGCTCAAGGCAGGTTACAATATCCGTCGCATGGATGCCGACACGGTGAGCGTGTCTTTCGATGAAACGTGTACAGATACTGATTTGACGGCTCTTTGCAAGGCTTTTGGAGTGAGCCCTGCGGCGGTGAAGGACGCTTCGCCGAGTGAGAGAACATCACCGTTCTGCACGGAAAAATGCTTCAATGCATTCCACTCAGAGACGGAGATGATGCGCTACATTCACCGGCTGGAGATGCGCGATCTGGCTCTCAACGAGGCGATGATTCCTCTGGGTTCCTGCACGATGAAGGCGAATTGCGCCGCCACGATGATGCCGATTACGTGGGATGAAGTGACGCAGCTGCACCCCTTCGCTCCGGCCGACCAGTGCGAGGGTATGCGTGCGATGCTGCTGCAGTTGGAGGAGTGGCTGGCCAAGATCACGGGCTTCGCGGCAGTGTGCTTGCAGCCGAACTCCGGCGCGGCGGGTGAATATGCCGGTCTGCTCACCATTCACCGTTACCAGGTGGCGCAGGGAGAAGGTCACCGCCATGTTTGCCTCATCCCCACCTCCGCGCACGGCACCAACCCCGCTTCCTCCGCCATGGCAGGATTGACCGTGGTGCCGGTGAAGTGCGATGACATGGGTAATATCGACATCGATGACCTGCGTCGTCTCGCCGAAGAACACCGCGAGGATTTGGCCGCGCTCATGGTAACGTATCCCTCCACCCACGGGGTGTACGAGGCGGGGATTGCCGAGATATGCAACATTGTGCATGCCAACGGCGGGCAAGTTTACATGGACGGCGCCAACATGAACGCGCAGTGCGGGCTCACGAACCCCGGCACGATCGGAGCAGACATCTGCCACCTCAACCTGCACAAGACTTTTGGCATGCCGCATGGCGGCGGTGGTCCCGGCGTGGGTCCCATTTGCTGCGCGCAGCACCTCGCCCCCTACCTGCCCGGGCATTTGCATGATGGCCGCGAGCGCACGCAGGGCGCGGTGTCCTCGGCTGAGTTTGGTTCAGCGGCTGTAGATCCCATCACGTGGATGTACATCGCGATGATGGGCAGTGAGGGATTGAAACACGCCTCGCAGGTTGCCATTCTGAACGCGAACTACGTGGCGCACAAGCTGGCGGACTACTTCCCCACGCTCTACGCCGGAGAGAACGGTCTTGTCGCACACGAGTGCATTCTGGACACCCGACCGATGATTCACAAGAGTGGTCTCACCGTGGATGACATGGCCAAGCGCCTCATGGATTACGGCTTCCACGCGCCAACGATGAGTTTTCCCGTGCACGACACGCTGATGGTAGAACCCACGGAGTCGGAGAGCAAGGTGGAGCTGGATCGCTTTATCGAGGCGATGGTCCATATTCACGCCGAGATGACGGCTGTGGCGGACGGTTTGGTACCCGCGAGCGACAATGTGTTGGACAACGCCCCGCACACCGCGCAAGAGGTTTGCGCCGACAAGTGGGAGCACCCGTACTCGCGCAGCGTTGCCGCTTTTCCCGTTCCCGGCCTGCGCCTGCACAAGTTCTGGCCCGGCTGCTCTCGCGTGGACAACACCTACGGCGACCGCAATTTCTGCTGCACCTGCGATACCCTCTCCCTCAGCGAAGGCGAGGAGTAAAATCATCAAAGCCGACAGGTTCACCTCCGCAAAATAACCCGCTTCGGCGACACCTGTCTGTCGGGGCGCCAGCGGGTGGCGTTAACTCAATGCTTGAGCGGAGCAAATTGCGTTCATGCCAAGCTATGGGCATAACAGCGTGTGCATCACCATGCTCCATGAGGCTTTTCTCTCGCGAATTCTGTGTGTTGAGTTAGAATGCAGGTGCGGGCTTTGGGAACATGATTGATGCTCGCAAAATCGGAATTCCGGGGGGGGTGGAAATGGGAAAAGATGTGAAATTACTCATGCACCACTTGGACGTCGTAGCCGAAGATGGCGGTAAAGAGGTCGGCTTTGGAGCGGAGGGCGAGGTTTTCGATGGTGAGGTCGTGCACGCCTTTTACCACGAATTCGAGACGTCGTGCGTTGAAGCGCACGGAGAATTGGGATATGCGCTGGGAGTGGGCGCGTTCCATGGCGTCTGCCACGCGCAGGAGGGCGGCGAGTTTTTGAAGGCGGAGACGATCGGGCTGGCTGAGGAGGGCGTAGAAGTAATCCTCCGTTGTAGGTGCGCCGTGACGGTGGTAACGG
This sequence comes from uncultured Akkermansia sp., assembly GCA_947588735.1. Taxonomy (GTDB): domain Bacteria; phylum Verrucomicrobiota; class Verrucomicrobiia; order Verrucomicrobiales; family Akkermansiaceae; genus Akkermansia. The sequence goes on along the minus strand of CANQAD010000084.1, from coordinate 1,392 downwards.
GCGAGCATGCCGATGAACTCGACATCCCGACGGGAGAGACCGAAGATTTCGGAGTTAAGAATAATGTACTGACCGTGGCGGTGGTGGGCTTTAGGATTGATGAAGGTGCCGACTTCGTGCAGGATGGCGGCAACTTTGAGGAGCAGACGATCGTGGCGGGTGAGATGGTGAAGTTCCTGGAGCTGGTCGAAGAGAGAGATGGCGAGCTTGCGCACGTGACGTGCGTGAGTGCGGTCGACTTTGTAGCGATCTGCAAGTAGCAGGGCGAAGTGGATGACCTCTTGTTCGAGAGCGAAGTTATCCTTGCGTGCGGGAAGGAGGTTGCGCAGGAAAGCCCCGCTGTACTGTTCCTGAGGGAAGAGGAGCTGTTGGGCGCGGAACTCCCGGGCGATATCGTGGAAAATGATGACAGAGGGGAGCAGAGCGCCTACGCCGGCGTAATTTTCATCAAATCTCTCCATGCGTTGGTCGGAGGAGAGGGAGGCTAGAAGAGCGGCCAGTTCCTGTAAGTCGGCAGGTGATACGGCATCCTGCGCGAAAATGGGAGAGTGGATGCGGTGAAAGTCCGGGCCGAAAACGACCATGGCGGCCGGATGATCGGGGAGAACTGCTTCGGCATCGTGGAAGAGTTGTTCAACGACACCGCGAATATGTTCGCGGATGAGTGAGGATTCCAAGTCGGCGGCGCCGGAAGCTGCATCGCCGATGGACACCCCAGTGCGGTGTGCGCCCATGCGATAGCTGGCGTAGTAGGTGATACGCCCATGGTCGAATACGAGAAGGCGCGTGTTGCCCGGTCCGACGTGCAACACCGGAATGCTCTGATCGGCCAGTTCCGGGCGATCGACGAGCAACTCTTTCATGTTGAGGTAGAGAAGGCGTGTCATTTCACCGTCATCCATGACCTCCAGATGCAAGCCGCAGGAGTTGAGCAGGCGATTCATGGCAGCATCCATAAACCGGATGCTCATCAGCACATTGCTACCGAGCAGACGCGGAGTGATGTTTTCTCCATATTCCTTCAGCAACGTTTTGTAGCCGTTGATGATGTGGACACAGCGATCCATCGTCTCACGCCGGATAATGCCGCCGGAGAACACATCCTTCGCCAACTCGACCGGTTGACTGAGCACATCCAACACACGTACCCCAGCCTCAGAAGACTCCGCTACCATCATCGAGACGGCGTCAGCGCCAATGAAGACGACGGCTTGCACTTGTGGGACTTGATTGGGAGGAACGTTTGTGCTCATGCGCATTTCATCCTACCCCACCGCGCGAGACAAAGCAAGCGGTTTTTCACTGCTACCGATGCCACCGCAATCGGACAAAAATAAGAGCACCGAACGGGGAAAAAGAGGGCAAGAGATTTATCGTTTGGACAAAAATAGT
>CANQAD010000083.1 GCA_947588735.1 uncultured Akkermansia sp. | reverse complement strand
CTCTGCCGCCTCTCACGCTCCAAAATGCCGATGATGCCGTAATCCCAGCGGCAGGCAGCAATCCAGTTGTCCCCCATACTTGTGGCGTACAGTTTAGCTATGTCATCGCGCACTAAAATATCAGAGTCCAGCCAGAGCATTTTGTCGTATTCGGGGAAAAGGCTCGGAGCAAAGAGGCGGTACCAGCATTCGGCGGAAAGAGGTTTATACCCCGGGGCGAAATTATAGTCAGCCATGCTGATGGGCATCTCCATGAACCGAAGCTGAAATCTCCCCGCAGACTCACACTCACGCCCGAACTGGTCGACGATGCGTTCCAGCAGCTCGCGATTGCGCTCGCTCAGGTCGTGGTGCAATACGATCAGTTCATATTTGTGCTTCCCCGCACACTCCATCAGACTTGCCAGCGCTACCCCCAAGTACGGCGCGTACCCGTTGTTCACGGCAAACAGCACCGCCACTTTCCCCTTCCTCGCCGACGGCCGCTTCCTTCGAATTTTCGTTTTTCTAGTCGTGCTCTTCTTTTTCGCGTTCATGGATGGGAACTATGAGTTTGCTTCTCCGTTGATTTCTGCCCGTTGATCTCGGCTTAAATACGCTCTAATTTTCGGCACTAAAAACTTCTCAACTAAATGATATTCAATAACTCCTAACAAAATACCCCCCCTATCACCATAACTGCTTTATAATCATTATCTAGTGAGGAGGCGTATTTCTTTACGCACTTAATCATAACGGCATGTCCTATCAGAAAGGGATAAGTGTAACGCGAGAAGAATTGAATCCAGCTTATCCGATTGAGCATGGAAGAAATGTACCCCAGGCTATGGGCAACCGAGACCATGAACAAGGTCAGAGCCAACTCCACTTCCAGAGGAGAGAAGCGTACTCGAGAATGTCGCATGTAATCAAGGAGTATATAAAGGGCCAATCCTTCGAGGATAGTCGCTGCGATCCGAAGTAGTTTGCCCCTGTGGAAGGAGAGATTTTGGCTGATAAAGGCTGCAAGCATTCCTAACATCATGCATACCCAACCTTTGCAAATCCCATTAGCAATCAATGTATAATAGACCATATCGATCACATTAGAATACTTCACGGGACGCGCATGTAGTTGCAGGGACAGAGCAAAATAAGTAAGCACGCCGACTATGACCCATGCCGACTTTCTTGAATAGTTGAAAAGTCCGATGACCAGGCAGCTGATTAGAAAATCCACGCACACGAACCATTCGGAGTTCCAGATGACTTCAGGAGCGAGACCGGTTCCCGGTATGAAAAACAAGAGATCAATGATCTTCCACCAATGCACGATCCCCGAGATAGCCAGAATCGTGAAACCAAACAAGAGAGCCGGAATTAAACGAATCCATATTTTTTTGATGTGCTCAAAGGCAGAACTCTTGTTCGCAATGATTGATCGGTACAAAAAGAACCCGGCAATGATAAAAAATCCTTCTACACCAAACCATAGCATGTGTGATTTAGTGTGAAAGACTTGCAAAAAAATGTCTCTTAGACTTGGACATACTTGCTGAGCTGTGTGTCCGAAGACGATCCCTGATATAAAGAGTATTCGTAAAAATTCAACCGCGTAGAGGCGAGTATGCCCCTTCGTTGGGGAAGAAGAAGCGTTTTGATGAGTGGGCTCCATTGTTTCTTAACTTAAATCGAGAGTGGAAATACCTTGGGAACACAAGATAGGAAGTAGATCTGGTTGGAGAGGCTTTGAGAATTTTTCATGAAATAAATTAATAGTGAAGCAGAGAGTAGCAGTTCACGCATTATTTGCTTACGCAAAGGTCACGAAGCCGGGGCAGGTTATCGGTATGGATAGAGAGGATGAGGATATCCGGCTTAAAGGCGAGAATGTCTTTCTTGTATAACTTAATAACTTTAAATTGATCGATCAGTTTTACAGGGTTATCAACTATCCTAATATATTTAAATTGAGCAGCGGAGTAGGGGAGAAAATGGTTAAAAACTTCATTTTGTGATGTTCCGATGAGCATAAATTTGTGTTTTCCTTCGGGATATGAAAAATCTTTGATAAATTTTCCAACTTTAAAACCCATCTTGTCACTATTCTTGTGATCGTACTGGTTATAGAACGTTCGATTCGGCGGATCATCTGCATCTCCATAATTGAAGAATTGGTAAAGCTGACGTCGTGTAGGGATGAAACCTAAACTTTCCTCATACAGATCTCGAATTAACCAATTTTGAGACTTTGAGAACTCATTAAGAGAAACGACGGGCACGTCCGGGAAATCCTTGCTTATCTCTTTCATCAATTCTCTATACCCGACATACGCACCCCAATCTGTCCAATGGTGCGTCCACTTGAAAAATACATAATCCGACTTAGCTGCGGCGCAGAGCGCCTTGTAGGGATAGATGTAGGGAATATGGTGTTTCCGGACTTCATTTCTGATGAATTCTTGCGCTTGGGATACCTGATCTAACTTTTTTTCGTCAAATCCGTAATTCTCTCTGATGAGTTCCTTGTAAACAACCTCTTTTTTAGGTACTTCCAAAACGTAAAGTTTGATCTGATGTTGTTGACAAAACTCATTCAGTCGGACAATGTTTTGTACAATAGATTGAATGAAGGATGGACGACTATCCCAATCATACACGAGAGGAAGTTGAAACTCCCATCCGCTTTCCTTGAAATAAAGGGCTTTTTCCGTGCGAATGATGCGGGATGATAGTTTGTTTCGAAGGACATCGTGTATCTTCATCAATGAAACACGACCGCAAAAATGATCGTTGAACCAACTTTCATATCGTCTCCCGTAGCCAGATCCTTCTTTAAAGATATCACTCAACTCTGGCTTCACAGCAAGCATTCTGAGTTCTCGTAAAGATTTCATCGCATCTGAAATGCCGATCAGAGGGATGAAAAGCAGGAAAAAGAATCCAACTAAAAGCATCATGTCGCCGAGGCGGATGCTTTCGCGACGTTTTGCTAGGTAAGTCAGCAGCAGGCAAATCAGGGAGAAGAACAACAGGTTTCCCGTGATGATGTACCAGACTTTTCCGAATTTCAGCCCTGTAAAGTCGTGTATGGAAAAATGATGCCGACGGAACTCCGCTTCGATGTGAAGAACATCACCTCTTTTGACCGAAACTTGCTTGGTAAACGGCTTTTTGAAAGAAAAAGCTTCACGTTTTGGCAAAATGGTTTTGCCATTAAGTTTGATATTGCGCCAGTCTGTCAATACAGAATAGAAAAAGCCATATTCATCCTGTATATCTGGTCCTTTGAAGAGCATGGTGATTTTCCCGTCACGCTGTGCCTTAAGTTGAAGGGAAAGTCTCTGCCATTTTCCTCTCGCTCTCAAGCTGAGATTGGCTCGATGAACATTTGCCCCTCGCTCGTACATCCATGAGGCATGGAGAGGTTTGGGCGTTATTTGATACTGAAATGGTTCCGCGCGAGTGATCTTGCCGGTGTACAACAGATCGAGCTGCGCTTCTTTGGTGAAAAGAGTGCGCACAAATCCGCCATAATCACATTCTGTCCACAGCGGAAGACACAGGATATTAACGAAAAGAGTCAGAAAGACGGCAGGAGCTATCTTGGTAATTTTTTTCATATATGCATATCGTTCATGAATGTAAGGATATTGCGCCGTGGTTCGCGTTTACGGATGTTTCCACTCCCACAAAATTGCCCGTCAAACTCCGAAAAGCATATCTCTCGCCACATTGATTCACGCGGATGAGGATCTCCAATGCCCTTTGCGCGTTAACTCCCCTCTTGCACAGAGACGCGAAGAGGTGATAAAACTCCCCCTTGATGTCAGTAAAAAAGACCCCGGGATCATCCGTCCCCAATGCAACAAGCGGCAACACTTCTTCACCATCGGGATCTGCTTTAAGCCACCTCAATGAATGGTGCTGTCCCATCTCCCTGTACTGTCCGATCCGCAAATTACTCGTGGGAAGAGTTTCCACCACGATCGATTTTTCCACGAGCTTGCGCATCGTCAATCGCTGCAGCAACTCCAAAATTTCATCAGAAAAATAATCTGCGGGAACCTCGATAAGCTCCTGACTGCTTTCCCATATTTCTCCTTTGCTTTGCCAATCGAACAGCAGCTCCATCACCTCCGGATCTTCTCGACAAAAAGCCCGATAAGCCTCTATTTCTTCAATCTGATTTGGACGGAAAGTATTGGGCAATTCCCGTATCTCTTCCACAGCTTGCTCAAATTCGAAATGATCGTCCGGATTGTAGTCCTTCTTTTTCATCATGCTTACAGCCTGATGGTACATATCCATCAAAACGAGTGGATCCAAATGCCGCAAATCAAATACCCTTTTTAGGAGATGGGGAGCGTGTTGTTTCCGGAAGATGGCATAGCCATGCTGACAAATATCATTAATCAGCCGCTGCACGACATGATCCATTTGCCTTTGTCCCTGAAGGAGGTTCCATGCATAAAGGAGATCAAGCAACCAATCGCCCCGCTTAAGAGTGATTTGTATGGGCATCGTCTCCCTCCACAACGTGGGATCCACACCCAACGCTGTGGCGTGTCCGATGCGGTCTCCGCTGCGCAATTGCAAAAAAACAACGGCTTCATACACAGCACGGATACCGCTGACAAGATGACAAAAATCTTCTCCCACATGGTAGGTGGCATGTGGAAGATTCAAATCATAACGAGCCTTACGATAAGCCGGCGCAAATACATCGGGCGGCGTCTCCAACTCGTCAGCCGCCGCATCAATTCCTCGGATCCATCGCCTGAGTTTAGGATAGCCTTCAAATAATTCTTTGATCAGATTGAGCTGTCTCTTATACTCGTCACGATTTTGCTTATAACGTAGTGATAGGTCCACCCTCTTATTTTCAAAATCCGGCTTCCATGGCCTTTTAATGAGATGGACAACGATCGCAAGTTGTATCGTCCGATGGTGGACATATTGCAACTTATCCTCCAATTCATTTAACACCTCATCCATTGCTTCTGCATATCTCTCTTCTGCCTCTACATCCCGCCAACCGTGCAGATATTTGCCGCAACGATGACGGTACTGCTCCTCGGTAGGCAGATCTTTTCCATTCAAATTCTCCCACACATATTCCAAATATCCCCACAGAATAAGAAGGAGCTTGCGTTGAAGCTTTATCTTATCATCAGCAGGAGATATCCGCAGCTCCACGTAATGAGCAACGCTATTCGTCCCTCCGCCATGCATGCGTTGAAAGATTCCTCTGAAATAGAACGGCTGGGAAACGACATACTTCTGCACCGAGGAGTATCGCTGAAATTGCTTGAAGCCATACGAGTTCTCCCTCTGGACGCAGAACATGTAATACTCATTTATCAACAGCAAATAGAGGAAGAAAGCCTTTTCGATATGTTTATTTGGCTCCCTCATTTGCTTCTTAAGGAGCTGCACCATCCACTTCATTTCCGCTGTTGTGTCGGGAAGATTTTCTCCTCTTGCCGTATCCGTTTTTCTCGGTTCTCCCAATCGACTTGATACGTGTCTTTCGTCCCACTCAATAGGCGGAAGAGAACTCAGCGATGCTAATAATCCATCCGCCCCAACCGCTTCCATCTTTTCACGTTCTCCCACTTCCTTCTTTCTCCATGGGACCTTCCTGTCCCTCGCATAATTGATCAAGAGGTATCTGAGTCTTTTAGCAATCTCCATGTGATGCTCCATGACTCGCGGAGTCAAATCCACATGTACCAGACGATACAGCATGGGCACTTCAACATTTCGGCGGTACTTCTGTTCTTGCTCCATCCATTCCTCTTCCGTGTGATCCAACGCCTCAAGCCAGCAATCCTCGGCATAAGCACACATCTTGGCGTGGACGTGCACATCGTTCAATCCCTGCTGAGCAATGTAACTCTCGACCCCTGCATCGTACGGATAAAGCTGCCTATACTTCCGTTCTGTAGGCGGAGGCAACTGGGCGTAGCGCTCTTCCAGTTTCACATACGCCCAAGCCAATATGGGCAAGGGAGACATCCGGCTGAGCATGTTCTGCCACCAACCAAACTTGTCCAGCTTGATGTGCAGTTCATGATGCCGTATCTCAATGTATTCATCAACGAGACATTCAAGTGACGCCAAAACGTAATGAGGATTGCTTTTCCCATCCCCAGGATCAGCATATTGCCAGCCACACCTGTTTGCTTTGTCTCTCTGTTGTATGTAATTATACTCAAACTCCTTCCACCGGTTCTGAAAGACATGATCCGGGCGCGTGCTGTTCCACCGATGGAAATCCAACTGAACCAATTCCTGAAGTTTGTCGCGTTCTCCCTCGATGAGACTCGCGCTAAATGGCTCCCTCAACAGCTCCATGAGCAAGTTCTCATTGGCTAAGATATACGCCGGTATGGTAGATACTTTTGCCATGAATGAAATGAACTAAAGCAAAACGGGCTTCTGACAACCTATACGCCCGTTAATTTTCTACTGGCTCCTCAGCAGCTTCACCAATATCCAAACCAAAATGTTTTGTTAAAGGAAAATTAAAAATACACTTTTCATAATAATCAGTAGCATCCAACAGCCCTTCAAAATGATGCATATCCTTATCCTTAAATATATCGGTAGCCATATTAAAAACTTGTAAATACGATGAAAATTCTTTATCCTCATCGTCACCCTGTACAGGAAATATGTCCTTTTTTGCGATATTTTCATTAGACGCTTGGCCCACAATTCGCCAAAAGCTATAGTAGTGTGACCACAATTTCCCCATAGATTGAGGACTAATATCATCTTTCCCCCACTTATTTGCCTTACTCCCTCTAATTTGAGCATACCATTCTATGATCTCAGTAATAAGATGGTCAAGCCGTGTATTCTTATGCTTTAATATGCGCTTATATGGCACCAGAATAATCTCATCTTGCTCTTCTTCCTGCTCCACAGGAATTTGCCATTCAGGGTGCCTGCATGTCGTAATAGGGAAATACTGCACAATTAATTTGTCTAACAATTCCCTAGCTTGTTCTTCCCACTGCGGCAACTTGAGCACCTCAGAGGCATCCAAATTTGTATAGCAATTTTCTGATTTGTTCTTCCCATTCTGCACCATCTTCATGTCTAGCATTATGTCAAATGCCTGATCACAGACCTCTACACATCCAAGAATAAAAGCCAAGAAACTATAAACCGAAATATAGAA
>CANQAD010000082.1 GCA_947588735.1 uncultured Akkermansia sp. | reverse complement strand
CCCCTCCCCCAACTCCAACGTCCCGCCATGCTCCCCGCCGCCGGAAATCGTCAGCACTCCCCTCGCCAGCTTCAGGGTGCCGGATTGACTCGCCAGGCTTCCCGTGACGTTGACCGTCCCGTCCAAGGTCAGTTGCGCGTCCTGCTCCAGGCTCATCTTACCCGTCACCTGCAACTGGGCCTCTCCTCCCATCGTGAGCTTGTTTTCCTCCTCTCCTCTCGCCTCAAGCCCTCCCAAACTCGCTCCATCTCTAACGGTAACGCTCGAATCCTGCAGAAGGAGTGTCCCCCCCTGCCCGCTGATTTCTCTCACTACTCCCGCACCCACACCCACAAGCGTCAGTTCCGCCCCGTCCTGCAGCGTCAGGGTATCATTCACGCCCATCTTCTCCGAAACAGCCAGTTTGGAAGATTGCCCCAGATCGACACTCTGAATATTTTCTAAAATAAATCGACCCCCGGATCCCATTCTTGCATCAACGCCTTCCTGAACATAGACGCGATTAACTGCGGCGTAGTTTGTCCAATGGCAACTAATGGTACCAGCGAACTCAGACATCCCCCCATCCTCACAGAACTTAAGCACATAAGTCCCTGATCCTCCTCCCCCACATTTCAATTCTCCATCTCCTTTTACGCTGTAGAGATCTAATCCGTATGTGCCCGCACGAGCTAAACTATTTACATAGGAGTTGTCCTGCCCCTCCAGAATGAGTTCCTGTATACTGGAGCTGTACCAACCCGCAATATTAATTTTGCCTCCCCCCTTAAGGATGACTTTTCCCGGGACGTTGACGCCGCTGTATCCAACATTGCCTAACTGAACAGCTGCACCATCTCGCACTTCAATCCTTACTCCCGTAAACGTATTCACCGTTGCGAGGTTGTTGAGCTGAAGAATTGCTCCATCTCTGACTTCAATCAGCTTTGCCGGAATGCGCAAGGCGTTCGAGTTGTATGTCGAACTGCCACAGAGTCGTATGCTGCTGAATGAACCACTCAATGTGAGATAATCGCTCACGCTTCCCACGCCATCCAGTTCCAACGTCCCCCCCGCACCACTGATGGCTAACTTTGAACTATCCTCCCCTTTGCTCACTGTTCCATGAATGACCATGGACGCTTGGTCCGTAGTCAAATTGAGAGATCCGCCGCCGCTGCCCACGGTGAGCGCTGACGTCTCAATCACCCCCCTTTGAAGTTCCACGGTAGCGCCTCCTCCCACAGTGAGTTCGGGCGCCTCAATTGTCCCATTCTGAATCTCCAGCGTGGCGCCATCGACGACAGAAAGATCGCCTTGCCAGCTTGCGACCCGGTTGAGATTCACGCTGCCAGCGCCGGAAAATGTGACCGAACTGCCCGGATCCACTGTCGTTGCACCGGCAATGTGCAGCGAGTTCCCTTCAGAAAGCCCGTTGAAGGTCCAGTTGCCCCTCTCCACGGACACGCCCGCCGTCGTAATGGCGCCGGAAATCGTCACTGTGTGCGATCCTGCGGTGGCAAACCGCACATGGTCACCATTGCCGAAGTTGTCGGTTCCTCCTTGTTCCGTTTCCCACACGCCGGCGCCATCCATCCAGGTTGAAGTGCTCCTCTTCCAGGTGAGTTCCTGCGCCCCGTCCGCCACGAAGCTCAGTTGCCCGTTTGCATCCACCTGCAACTGCCACTTGGACCCCATGTCCGACTTGTCCGCCACGGCATCCAGAAAACCCTGCATCTCCGCCTGAGTAAGACCCAGGCCCTTCGTATCAAACAGATCGTAGGTCCAATCCTCCGAAAGCGTGAACCCTATAAATTGCAGGCTGAACCGGTCCGCAGCAGCCGTCAGCCCTTGAAGCGCCTCCCGGCTGAGTCTCAGCTTGCCGCCATTCGTTTGACTTATCGTTTGGACGGTGAGTGTCAGTTTCTGACCGGCTCCGATCGTCACCCCGCTTCCCGTGCCAGCGGCAGCAATCTCCAATACGCTCTCACCGAGCAAAGAAATCGACAACGAGTGAGACGTCAAATCTGCCGATGCCAGCTTCATCCTCCCGCCGCTTGCGGTCACACCATTCGTTATGTTCAATGCCCCGCCCAACGTCAAGCTCCCTTGGGACATGGTGATGGACGATGCCGTCACTCCCCCGCTCAGCGTGGCGGAGCCGTTGACCACCTCGAGACCGTAGTTGTCGCCAAATGTCACGGCTCCCTTCACACCCAATTCGCCACCGTTGTCCAGTTTCACACTTTGCAGGTCATGGGCACTACTATCTCCGTGCAGAGTGCCATCAATGATCACCTTGCTCTTGCCATCAATGATCATGGCATAGCCATTCTGACCAGACACATTACTGTAGAAATTGACATTCCCGTAAATGGTTACAACGGAGCCTTCCCCAGCGTCATTGGCGCTGTTTTGCACATACAAGGACTTCGCCTTGAAGACATCGACGGTGGCAGTGTAGGAATCTGATTTCGTTCCCACGGTCAGCTTGCCGGATGTGTCAGCTCCGCCCACTTTCAGGCGTCCGGCATGTCCATTGCTCGTCCCACCCAAAGAACCGGCCGTCACAGTGCCACCGTCATCAATAGTGAGTACAGCTTCTGTATTAGGATCGACTATACCCAGCTTACCGGTCACATTCACCGTGCCGCCGTGCACGCTTAGTGCAGAACCTACGCTTAGATTACTCGGGGACTCACCATTCACCGTGCCCACATTCACCATTCCGCCATTCACAATAAGCGAGCTGCCATTAAGTGTCCACCCCTTCTCAAAGATGGCTTTTCCGCCGGTTTCAACGGTGAAGGCAGACCATGTGGAACCGGCGACTGTGAACCTCAGCGTGCCTCCCTCCACTGTGGTGGATTTCGTATCAAGTTTGTTGGTCGTAAGGATCTGCGTGCCCGATCCCCGCTTCACGAGATCGACCTTCTTCCCGGCGTTCACGCTTTGATCTGAGAACTGCCCCGCGAAAGAGAGCTCCTTTTCTCCGCTGTAGTCGATGATAAGTTTCGCGCTCTCTCCTGTGCTCAACTTGACGTCTGAGCTCGAAATCACTCCCTCCAGCCCTCCCACCACATAGGTGGCGTTAGCAACATCTGCTGCTCCGGTGAAGTACAGGTTGCCGTCCACCTGCAGCATCACACCGGACAGATAGTTCGTGTCTGCTGTGCTCGCGTAGCCGAGGACGAGCGTGCCGCCGGCCACGTTGATCTTGGGGCTTCCATCGCGGATGCTGAAGCCTTCGCTCAGCGTCAGCGTACCGCCGGTCCATTTCAAGGCGCCCGAACCGGAAAGCTGGCTGGAGAGAGAAGCTGTCGCACCATCCATCTCCAAGATGGTTCCCTCGGCAATTGTGATAGTACCACCAGAGATGGAACCGTGGACAATGGCGTGGGAGCCGACCTGGAGCTCCAGCGTACCTCTGCTTTCCAAGGTGACATTGCCATCCACGGACAAACTTGTCTTGTTATCCCATGTCACATGGGTGTTAGCGCCGACGGTCAGATTGCCGGTCACCTCGAGCGAATGAAGAGCATCATCGTTCGATGTAAAGTTGTACGTTACAGATTCATCCACCCCCTTTATCTCCAGATTGGCCGTACGCACATCCTCCGCAAGTTTGACTGCGTGCGCGCCCGAAGTTGCGACCAGATGAGCATTGGCGCCCACGCCGCCCCAGGCCTCCTCGCCTCCCGTACCACCTTCATCACTCGTCCAGACATTCGAGTCCCCTCCCCACACCAAGTCACCTTCCTCAGCCCAGTAGAGATTCGTGGCTGACACGGAGTCGACGATGACGTGCATGCCATCCTCGCTCAGGCGTACGTGGCCTTTGTACAGGCTGTCTTCATCCGTGGCAAATGTCACATGGGTTGCCCACGAAGTGGAGAAGAGCTGGTAACCGGTCCCATCTCCCGCAATGCTGCGCAGGAAGACTTCGGAGAGGTGAATGGTGAGCGTGCCGCTGGAGCCCTCCGCCCAGGCGCCCATGAAGCAAAGGGCCGAGTACGAGTTCCCGCTCAGCGTCATGTTCGCATTCCCGTTCAAGGTGATGGTACCGAGAGTGATGGACGCATCGATCTGAGCCCCGAGGACGAGGTGCCCGTTTTCTGCAAAAGTGAGACCAGCAAGGGTGAGGTTGCTTCCCGTGAGGTGTTGCACCGTGAGTTTACCTGCCAAATCCAGCGTTCCATTGACGCCGGACAGATTCAGCGTGCCCAGCGTATGCTCCCCAGTCCCTTGCAGCTTGAGCGTACCTGCTGCTGAGCCTATGTCAAGGGTGCCCGCCGCCTCGAGAGCGCCGCTTACCGTCAGAACGCCGCCGGAGAGCTTGAAGGTGCTTTGCTCCCGGATATCGAGTTCCCCGGTGATGGAAGAGTTCAGCCCCGTCTTGCCCCATGCGAGAATGCCCTCCTCAATGGTCACATTTCCTCCAACGGAAAGTTGGTTGGCAGACCCACCCTTTAAGTCTTGCGTCCCTTGCCCCTTTTTGGTCAAGTTACCGCTCAGCGCCATGGCGCCGTAGTACGTCCGGGAACCACTCCCCACAGTTGTCTCGACATCCTGAGCGTTGATGTGACCTCCGACAGCATTCTGGTTATTGGAAATGATTCCGTTCCCGGCATTAATCGTACCACTCAAGACGTTCAATGTTGCGTTTCGCACGTCCAACTGCCCCGTATGAAGCGTCAAATCCCCCGACAATGTCGTCGTTCCATTACTGTCGATGACTAGCCGGTCCGAGAGACCAACCTCCGTCTCGCTGATATTGGCGACAACATTGGTCCCTTGCAGGAGTATTTGCTCACCCTCCACGGTGACATCCGTTTCCCCGGTCTGCGCCAAGCTGTCGATGTTCTGGTAAAAAGCCCAGTTATGATTACCTCCTTGCACGTGCACGTGCTTCAGGAGGAGGGCAACATTTTTTCCAATTTCAACATTGACAAAGTTAATGTTTTGCCCCAATTGCGCCTGTACCTCCACGCTACCGACGCCCTCTTCTCCGCCACCGTACACCAAGGAAAATGCGCCATACTGTGGAGCCGTAGATTGCACCGCAAGGACGAGTTTGGAGTCCTTACTCAGGGTAATTGTTGCACCTTCTGCCCGGAAAGCACCTCCCACAGTCAAGGTCTTTCCTTCACTCAATGTCAAGCTGCCGGTTACAGTAAGCGCCGTGTTGACGGTGGTATCCGCTCCCACGGTCATGACGGCGACCTCAAGACTCGCTGTTTGATCCGCCGCTGCGGAGAAAGTCCACGTGCCGCTCGTCACCTGCATGTTCCCCGGATTCACCGCGCCCTCAATCGTCACAATGTGCGTCCCGCCATCAGTACTGGCGAAGGTGACGTTGTCGCCATTTTCGAAAACGCCCGCTCCTCCTGAGGAGCCATCGTTCCATCCCCCGCCTCCCAACCGCCACGTCTCCTCTCTATTCGTCCACGTCAGGTCATGCGCCCCAGCCAGCGCACTGGTGTACGTGAGCAACCCGCTATCGTTCACACTGAGTCCACGCACAGAGTAGCCTTGCAACACCTCCCGCACGAATTGGGTGAGCTTGTCTCCCATATCCCCGCCTGACATGGCATCCATATCGAACAACTGATACTCCCAATCGCCCCCTTGGTCCTCCAAACCGGTCAGGGTGAGTCTCAACCCACTCAACCCCGAAAGTGCGGTCAGCCCCTGTTTCGTCAGTTTCAACTGCCCGCCTTGGGCATTGTTCCCGCTCACTTGGATGTTCAGCGTCCATTCTCCCGTTCCTTCCGACAGCGCCAGTGTCGTATCGTCCCCGACCTCCAGCACGCCGCCTGCACCAAAGTTCCAGGTCTGCCCGCGCGTGGCAGTCATGCCGGTCAACGCTTTTACTGTGCCGTTGGTCGCTGTCAGCGACCCTGCCGACACCGCTCCACCCAGCTCCAATGTCCCTCCGGACACGTTCACAGCATTCGTCACCGTCAACCCGCCCATGAACGTCGCCTTGCTCCCGCTTCCGTAAATCACCAGCGAACCGAGGTAAGCTGCACCTCCAACCTTCAGTTCACCGTAGTTCGCCTCTCCCTGCCCACCGAGAGTGACCACACCCGTTGCAACATGGTTGCTATTGGTGATGGTTCTCTCGATAATACCTCCCACCGTGAGCGAACCTCCGTTCGTGATAGTTATAGCATCTACGTCTGTGCTGGCGTCCGCATACACTCTTAACGCCCCAGCCACATTGACTGAGCTCCCTGCACCATCCACAGTGAGACTCTCAAATGCTGAAACGGTGGCATTCTCCACGACTAACGAGCCGCCTTTTGTCACGGTCACGGCATTCGTGTACCCGTGATTCCTTCCGTCCATGTTACCCTCCACCGTGAGTTTGCTCGCAGAGCCACTCACCCCAACTACGCCAAATTTCCACGCTTTGTGGAAGACCGCCTGACCGCCGTTTGTGAGTGTCAATTGAGTGACAGCAGAGTTGGCAGAGGCATTCGCCACACTGCTTCCAAAATCGAGCATGGAATTTGCCCCGTCCACGCTGAAAACATTCGTCCACAGGCCGGTACCCGTCAATTTCAGCGTTCCTCCCTCAACTCGGACTTCGCGAGCGTCCATATTATTGCCGTTGAGCGTCTGTGTACCCCCGCCTCTCTTGACCAGTTTAATCTTGTTCCCTGCACCACCGCTACGGTCAGAGAATTGAATACCGGACTCATAATTGTCTCCGTCTTGTGTATCGAGCACGAGTGTTGCACTGTTCCCCTGCGTGTTGATTCTGATATCACCTCCGCTACCCTTCAACCCGCGCAAAGTGTAAGTGGCATCTTGCTCCCCGGTCGCTCCCTGCAAGTAGATTTTGGTGTAGGTCGAGTTCGTGCCGACTGAGCCACTTCCGCTGATCACCACATTCTTGAGCATGTCGCCGGAGCCAGAGCCCTCCCCCGCATACCCCAGGGTCAGCGAGCTGTTGCCGCTCAGCACAAGCTCGGCGGCTGCTGTATTGCTGCCAGTGATGACACCCGCCGTAGCATTCTCCCCGCTCAAATTAATGCTCGTGTTGGTGAAAGTGACGGTGCTGCCATCTGCAAGGCTCAGGAAGCCGGCACTCACCGTGCCGCCGGTGAAGGAAAAGTTGCACTTGTTCACCACAATGCTCCCGGCGGAGAGAGAAAGTGCGGGACCCCCCGCACTGCCGAAAGTGACATCCCCCGCGCGGAAGGTAATGGCGCCGGTGACGGCCAGCGTCTGCGCCGTATTGCCACCCGCTTGGAAGACATACTTAGTGGTATCAACCTCGTTTCCCGACTTACCCACCATGAGTTCTGCCATCGACACTGTGTTACTCGCGTCCGCTCCATTTACCGTCACGGTGACAGTGTCCCTACCATCTGACGCTGTACCGGCCAGAACGACGATACGATCTGCCAGAGATGCGCCTTGCTCACTCCACGTCTGATTGTCACCGGTACTCGGAGTCAGGTTAAAATCACCTGTACCGGACCACGTCAAGGCGTCCCCGCTGGCAAGAGGCATCACGCCCTCCGTAGCAGCAAGCGTCATGATGTCCCCCACGCTGTTGGCGGCGAGGAGGTCCTGTTCTTCTTCCTCATCTTCATTCTCTATCCCCAGCACAAGCTCATCATCCACGGAAGCGGCCAGCGGGGGTTCTTCGTCCGCCTGAGCAGGGGTCGCCGTGCTCCACAGCAGGGAAAAGCCGCCCATGAGAGCCGTCCCGGATGCCACCGTGCGCCGCAGAACGCGGCGTC
>CANQAD010000081.1 GCA_947588735.1 uncultured Akkermansia sp. | reverse complement strand
GTCCCATCCCGAACCCGGAAGTGAAACATTGGCACGTCGATGATAGTCGGACGATAGGTCCCGCGAAAGTAGATCACCGCCAGGACCCATGCAGCCCGCAGGCTTTACCGCCTTGCGGGCTGCCCCTTTTTACCCCTCTTCATGAAGCGTCAGCAACGTCCCGACGCTTTGGAGAGCGAGAACAGCCATGTGCTTTGCGGGAGGTCAGCGGCTTGTGCAGCGTTGAAGGGAATGCGAGGACGCCAGTTGGTGCCTCCCATGGTACCGGGGAGATTGAGGCGGACGGGGATGTCGAAGAGCTCGGTCCACATGAGGGCGGCGTAGTTGGCGCGGCTCATGAGAAGTGCACGGTATAAGGCCGTTTTTATCGTTGAGTTCCAAGCAACAAGACTTTCTTTTTTCGAGAGACCAGCATAGTCGCCGAGGCGGCAAAGAGTGGCGCCGCAATCACGGGCGATGCGCAGCACATCGCGCAGCGAGTCATCCAGTGGGCGGGAGGCATCCTGTGCGGCTGAACGTCCTTGTTTGACGCGCGAGAACCATTCTTCCCAGTCGCAGCAAAGCGGTGGGAAGTCGTGGGTGGCGAAAGTGGTAAACGCACAAGGGTTGTAAGTATCGCCCTTGATGATGTTGCCGAGGGGATCACATTCCCAATGGGGGATTTTAAAGCCGGCAATGCGCAGACGGGAGAGGTCAGGACGTACATAATCCGGCACGCAGCCGAGATCTTCGCCGATAACAATAGGACCGGGGGTGGCGCGCAGGATGGTGCGCAGCAGCGTATCGCCTTGCATGAGGTTGGCCCGGCGTTGTTCAGGGGTGTCATCGGGGCGTGGACGGAACCCGGGGCGCCTGCCTCCGCAGCGGGCAGCTGCCTCATCCGGAGCAAGGGAAAGGAACTCCGCATTGTGGGCGGGCATCCACGGGAAAGCGTAAATTCGGTAGAAGCCCAAGATGTGGTCGATGCGGTACATGCGGAAGATTTCGGTAAGTTTGCGGATGCGCTGTACCCACCAGGCCATACCATCGTTCTGCATGACATCCCAGCGGTAGAGAGGGATACCCCAATTTTGCCCCCATTTCGCGGTGAAGGGATCCTCGGCGAAGTTGCCTTCGGCGGGGGCGCCGCCGCTCCAGTCCATATCAAAGAGATAGCGTTGGAAGAAGACATCCGCGCTTGCAACGGAGATGCCGATGGGCACATCCCCCATGAGCAGTACTCCTTTTGCATCTGCGTGTCGGCGTACCATAGCCCATTCCCTCGCGCAAAGCCACTGCAACCACTGACGGTAAAGCTTTTGGCGGGAGGCTTGCTCATCTTGTGCCACAAAGGTGCGTGCCACATCGGTATCTTGCACAGGCCACAACCACCAGGCGGTGGAGCCAAAGGCTATGCTGAGGACGCGGAAGTTGGAGTAATCCTCGAGCCAGTAGCTCTCTTGCTCCATCCAGGCAGCAAATTCGGTGCGCAGTGCGGCATACTGTTCGTCACGGCGAAAATTCTCCCATGCCTCGCGCAGGATGGCATACTTGTAATTACGTACCCGTGGGTAATCCACAAGGTCGTGCCCACCCGGGAGTTGCAGAGGCGGCAGATCTGTTGGGTAAGGTGGCAGAGGCGATGGAACGCCTGGAACGCGCTCTAGACTGAGGTAGAGTGGCTCAAGAGCGATAGAGCTGATAGCAGAGTAAGGGGAGGGGGAATCTTCATCTCCGAGTTCATTGACAGGGAGGAGCTGGAAAAAACCCACGCCGTGGTCGGCCGCCCAGTCGATCCATTCCTCCAAGGCCATCAGATCGCCAATACCCGCATCTGCATCCCGCCGCAAAGAAAAAAGCGGGAGGAGAACGCCTGTCATGCGCTTCTTTTGCATCGTGCTCGGCATTGTAACAGATTTAACATGGCTGAGCAAGCGTTACGCCGCGCATGTGCAACGAAGTTCAAGCACAGACAGATTGAAAGAAGAAAAGCAACAGCTCCAGCTGATCCTCCCGTGTCACTAAATAGCCGTCTTTCGGGTCGAGCCACTGGAAGGAGTGGATGGAGGTGCGGTTGGAGCCCGAGGGCTGATCCGGGGAATAGTTAGGAAGGCGATCCTCAAAACCGGGACGCAGAGCTTGCACAATCTCCTGCGTGGTCAGGGGAGGCATGGCCGGGATGATCGAGGGGATGCCCAGCGGAATGCAGCGCTCCACATCGCCCAAGATACGACGGGAGAAGTAGAGCTGGTGCCTTTCGAAAGGCGCAAACGGAAGCTTGGCTTTACCCTTGGGCGGAGAAATCAGGGTGTCCATCAGATCGTTGAAACCGCTGCTTTCGTGTGAAACAATTTCAGGCAGGTGCACATTAAGTACACGGCCATACTGGCGGTTTACCTCACGGTGCAGGGTGATGCGACGTTGAACAAAAGGGTCATCACTCTTTTCAATTGTCGGTGTATTTTCGTCTGCCTCTTCAGGAAGCATGTCGCAGGTGGTCACAAACACGGTGAATTCCGGTTTAATATCAGCCAGGTGCGAGAGAAGTTGGTAAGTTTGCAGTTCATCCATGTCGGGCGTTTTGCGCATGCGTGGCGGGCCATCGGCGACGGCAGGATCAAGGCATACGAGCATACGAAAACTGTGCCCAAAGGTTCGGTGAAAATTTTCCTTATCAATTAAATAGTCAAAATGACGCCTCTCCGTCCAATACTTTCCTAACAGGGTACTGGCGCCAAGAAAGGCTGTGGCAGGAGATGACATACAGAGGCGAAGAGCTTACGCAGACACTCTACCATAGCTGCGCTGGTTTGGCAAATCCAAAAAAGGCGCATAAGTCAAAGACCGAGGAAGGCAATAGCGAGGCCACAGAGCATGATGGTAGCTCCAGCCACTTCACCGCTGTGGGATTCGAGCCACGCGAAACGCAGCAGGGAAAGACCCTTGAGGCCGAGCGCAACGGCGACCATCATCGTTGCGATGGTACAAACGCTGAAAACGATGGTGACGAGAGCCACCGCGTACGTCCCGAGAGCAGCAGCAGGAGCCAACAGGGGCAGCAGAGCTTCACAGGGACCAAGCACAAAAATGATGAAGATGATCCATGGGGTGATGTTGGGGGCGTGGTTGTGGATGAGTTCATGTCCGTGGGCGTGGCGATGGTGATGGTGCAGCCAATTGCGGCGCATGGCATAAATCATGTAGGCTGCGCCGAAGCCGATGAGTGCCCAGGCGGCCAAGTCCCCTCGGTTCTCGTTCAACCATTCCATGTCCGATTCTGTCAGCAGATGCGAGGCATACATAAACACCAGCGCGATCAGTAGCGCACTGCCCACGTGCCCGATACCGCAAACGAAGGTCCAGACAAGCGCGCGTAAGATGCTGTAACCGCGGCTTTTGGCAATCATGACAAAAGGCAGGTAATGATCCGGTCCGGCTAAAGTGTGCAATATGGCATCGGCCACAGCGAGTCCGAGAAGGACGGAGAGGGTAGTTTCATTCATGGTTTTAACGAGAAGATGGAGGAGAGGACAGGGAGGCGTCCATACTGCCGCTGCGTACGCCTTCCAAATCGAGGGTAATATAGGTGAACCCCAATGCGTGCAAAGCGGAGGAGATAGAGTGGGCGAGGTCGGCGGCACGACTCAGCTCGGACGTTGGCAGCTCGATGCGCGCCAGATTGCCGTGAACACGCAAACGTAAGGCTGCGCCGGGGAAAAGTCGTCTCAGTTCGTCCTCTCCACGTTCCACGCAGCGCAGGCCTTCATCGGTGAGTTTCGAGCCGTATTCAAACCGCGTGGCCAGGCAAGGAGAGGACGGTTTAGTGGCGCAGCTCAGCCCCCATTCGGCTGCCAACAGACGCACATCCGCTTTACTCATGCCCGTCTCAGCCAGCGGCGACACCACGCCCAGTTCACGCAATGCCTGCAGACCCGGGCGGTACATCTTCAGATCGTCCGCATTGGTGCCATCCATAATGCAGGACAGCCCGCGAGCACGAGCTCGTTCGGCCAGCCTGGAAAAAAGAAGGCGCTTGCAATGGTAGCAGCGGTCAACGGGATTGGAGCGTAAGTTGGGCAAATCCGTCAGCGGGTCAATGGAAATCACCTCCAGAGGGGCCTCCATTGCTGAGGCGATTTGCGTCACTTCTGCAGCATCTGCGGTGGGCTGCAGCTTGCTCTGGAAATAGTAGGCTAAAAGAGCCGGGACGAGTCCCTCTGCACGCAGTCGCAGCAAAGCATGCAGCAATAGAGTACTGTCCACACCACCGGAGAACGCAAGGGCAACTCCGCCGACGGCGTGGCGAATCAGGAACTCGCGGAGACGCTGCTTCATAGCGTTTGAGAACGGAGTGCGGCGGCGATGTCCTCGCGGATGCTGCGCAGAGGGCGACCTGTGGCAAGGGCAAGCGAACGCAGGCTTTCGTATTCCGGGTAGCAGCGAGAGATATCGCCGTGAGTGACGCATTTGACACGCACTGTGCCGTAGGGGAGGGTGATTTCACGCATTTCACGCAACATGGTTGTGCGTTGTACAGGGTGGCGTCGCAGTCCGATGGTGCTGCTGTGAAGCAGGATGGTATCCTCCACCGTATTCAACAGGGCGGAATCGACCAGCACGCTGAGCACGGTCGCGGGTCGATTCTTTTTCATCACGCAGGAAGTGAACCACACGTCGCGAGCGCCCCTGCGGAAGAGTTCCTCCATGAGGAAGCCGAGTTCTTCCGGTGTGGAATCATCAATATTGGCGGCAACTTCAAAAATTTGCTCGGGATCGGCATCTGGCTCCAGCAACATGGCGCGCAAAAAATTGGCGCGACCAAAGTCACGTTTGCCCAAGCCGATGCCTGTTTGTAACACGCGGTATTGCTCCGGAAGGGTAGACAGCGTGCGCAACGCGGCGGCAATTGCAATGCCGGTAGGCGTCACCATCTCCCCGCGCACGGCACGTCGGCGCAGCGGTATGGCGTGAGTCTGTGCAATACGGAGTACCGCAGGTACCGGTACCGGCAGCTCGCCATGTTGGCATTGAACCGTTCCTTCGCCCTCTGTCAGAGCTGTGACAACGCAATCGTTAATTCCCAAATCGTCAACCAGCACCGCTGCGCCGATGATGTCTGCCAGCGAATCCCACGCTCCTATCTCGTGAAAATGCACCTCGTTTACGGCGCAACCGTGGGCGTGAGCTTCAGCCTCCGCCACGATGGTGAAGATGCGCAGCGCAAGTGTTCGGGCGCGATCTGGCATTTCGACGCGAGCAATGATCTGTTCGATGTCGGCGAGGTGGCGGTGGTGATGATGGTGATGGTAGCCTTCTTCGTGCGGTTGCTCGTGATGGTGCAGGTGCACATCGAAGTCGGAGCCGGCGATGCTGTAAGAGTTTTTCCGTGAAACGGACCAGGAGAAGCCGTCGCCTTGGGCGGCGAGACTTTGCAGAGCCGTATCTAATTTGGCGCGGGAGGCGCCCAAATCCAGCAGAGCTGCCACCGTCATATCGCCGCTGATGCCACAGCTGCCCTCCAAATACAAAATTTTACTCATGGTGATGGTTAAGCAGGTTGAGAATGCGGCAGGCCTGAACAGCCGCTCCGAAACCATTGTCGATATTGACAACGGAAAGTCCCTCCGCACAGGAATTGAGCATGGAGAGCAGAGGAGCCAGGCCATGGAAAGATGCACCGTAGCCTACAGAGGTCGGTACAGCAATGACGGGCGACTTCACCAACCCGGCAATCACGCTGCCCAGAGCACCTTCCATGCCGGCCACAGCGATAATGACCTGAGCTCGGCGGATGGAGTCGATGCTGCTCAGAAGGCGGTGCAGCCCGGCTACTCCTACGTCATAGAAGCGTTCCACATGCGCGCCAAAATATGCCGCAGTGCGGGCAGCCTCTTCTGCAACCGGCAGATCCGCCGTTCCGCCGGTGCATACAGCTATCGCGCCCGGCAGGGGGTGAGGACGCTTGCCTTCCAGCAGCAGTGTGCGGGCGGTGGCATCGTACTCTACCGGTAGTTTCGAGACGCATGCGGCATTGGCCTGAGCTTGGGAACAGCGCGTGCCAAGTACGGCCAATCCTTTTTCGCGAAATGCGCGCAGGATGCTGAGGAGCTGTCCCTCGGTCTTGCCGGGGCAGTAGATAGTTTCCGGCAACCCGGTGCGTTCCCCACGCGAAATATCAAGCCGTGCGAAGCCGAGATCTTTCATTTCGTCCGCCATCATTGTACTCCGCTACTATAGTACAAACCGGCTGATTTGCCCAGCTTGTTTTTCACGCAGGGCAACGATAGGGAGAGGTTACTTGACTTCGATAAGCTCGTATTTTCGGGAACCAAGACCCATTTGCTCGCCGTATTCCAACTGGTGTTCACCCTCTCGGGAGCTGATGCGTTCTTGCAAGTCGCGTTTCTCATCGGCTGGCAGCTTATCCAACAAGTCCAGACAAGCCTGATCGATGGCCACAATATCTGTCGACGCCAGAATGCCGATGTCACGGGCTGTAGGACGCTCAGCGCTGGTGCCCGCGCAGTCGCAATCCACGCTCATGTTGCGCATCACGTTAAGGAACGTGATATGCTTACCGAAATGTCCTGCAGTGGCCATAGCGGACTCCACCATGTGTTCCATGAGGTGAGCTTTCATGGCCGGGTAGGGGTTCCCTTCTACTTTCTGCCCATGCAGACCGTGGACCCAGTCTTTACCGATCTTGCCATCCGCGCAGCCGATGGCGATGTTCTTGATGGAACCGCCGAAGCCACCGTGGGCGTGCCCCTTGAAATGCGTGAGCACCACCATGGAATCGTAGTTCAAGATGTTCTTGCCCATGCTCATCTCCTTGAAATGCTTGCCGCCCTTGATCGGGAGCAGAGTCGTGCCGTTTTCGTCCATAATGTCCACTGGGCAAAACGTCCAGCCATTTACCTTGAGCGTGGCGCGGTGCTTTTCAGTGGTGTCACGTTCACCGGGGTAGAGCGTATTGGTTTCCACAAGTGTACTCTTGGGGATACTGCTCTGGAGAGCTTTCACCATGGGAATGGGCAGAATGTTCGGCCCCTTCGGTTCACCCGAATGCCATTTGATGGCGACTTTGCCGGTGATGTCTGCGTTGACCTTGTTGTACACCTTCAGCAAGCCCTCCGGACTCAGGTCACGCGTAAAATACACCTTGGCAACGGGTTGTTGCTGCTGAGGAACGGAAACTGCGGCTTCGTCCGCCGCGCCAACAACTGAGCAGCACGCCAGAGCGAGCGCTGCAATCATATGATGAGTTTCAGTCATAGTGGGGGATATTTACTTCCACTGTATTGTAGGGCTTCAGGTAACTTGAAGGCAAGCACGGAGTAGAGTTTGTGGAAAGGATACGGCACGTAACACGGCCGGGCTAGATCTGCATGGACACAGTGCTGCATGGTGGAAGGAGTACGGCAGGGAGCTTCATGTGGAGTGTGACGTGGACGGATGTGTGGAGTGGTTGCACACTCAATGACGCGATATGGAACTCATCATTTGCAGGGATGAAGAAGGCGTTTGACTACTTTATGGACAACACGCCCTTTGAGATTGTGAGCATCAACGTAGATAACGGGAGGGAGTTTTTTAACAGGATGGCGCTTGGGTATTGGAGGAAAGAGAAAGGGGTAAAAGTAACCCACCGCAATCGGACATAGCCGCCCGTTGGGATCGCTTTTTCTTGGGACAAATGTGTCGCTTGCCCTGGAAAAGCGCATGAATGAATTGACAAACAGGCGCGCGGCGGGGTATGATGGGGACGTGCGCGGGAGAAGAAAAGAAGAGGCAAGAGGCGGGAGAAAAGAGGGACGAACGGCGAATGTATCGACGAGGCGGTCAGAGAGAGAGGCGCCGCCGATGGGGAGCGCCGGATGGATCAGACCATGGGTGCAACTGAAGTATTTTACATACAACCCGGCGGTGTACCCCCGCAT
This sequence comes from uncultured Akkermansia sp., assembly GCA_947588735.1. Classification (GTDB taxonomy): domain Bacteria; phylum Verrucomicrobiota; class Verrucomicrobiia; order Verrucomicrobiales; family Akkermansiaceae; genus Akkermansia. Next base: position 357 of record CANQAD010000081.1, on the reverse strand, counting down.
GCTGGAAGCGGTGAGTCCTGGAGCGCAGCCAGGCTGCTTGATTCACGTGTACGACAAAAATGGGGCGTATTTCGGTACGGGCTTTTGGAACCCGAAGTCGCGTACGCCGCTACGTATGCTTCACCATGGGGCGGAGCCTATTGGCGAGGAGCATTTATTGCAGGCGCTCAGCTCAGCTGTTGATTGGCGCCGTCAGTGGTTGCCTGAGGACACCAATACTTGCCGCTTGGTACATGGCGATTCAGATGGTCTGGGAGGCTTGGTTGTGGATCGCTATAACGATGTGCTGAGTGTGGAAGTGAGCGTGTTGGGCGTGTGGCAGCGGCTGGAAAAATGGCTGCCGCTGCTCCACGAGCT
>CANQAD010000080.1 GCA_947588735.1 uncultured Akkermansia sp. | reverse complement strand
AAAGCGGAGCCTTATTCTGAAATGTTGCTCCATAAAAATTTCACGCTATACCAAATTATGGTTGACTTCGTAAATAACTAACGGTTTATGCTGCACGATGTGCCGTTAACGACCTGTCGGGGGTGCTTTTTCTTGGGACACGTGTGGTGTCCTGCAATGAAACTGGCATTTGTTTGAACAGATAGCCTGCGCGCTTTGTCATACCCGACAAGTATGAAAATCCATCCATTTCTTTATTCAATGATCGTGCTCCCTGCCGTTACAACCGCTTGGGCGGATATCGGCATGGGGCGTCCCTCGCCCTCGATGGTCAATTTGCCGCGTCAGGGCGTCTATCACAGCGACTTGCTCGCGTCCAACGCTGTGCATGCCATCTTCAAAGGCCTGCGCACTATTCCCGTGGTGGACTTAGCAGTTCCCACTGATGCTTCGGAGGAAGTTGCCGTGTTTGAGGTGAAGCAGAACCTGGCGCACAGACGTTACGACCGCATGGGTGACGGCGCGCTCTATCCGGGGAAGCTTTTCCCCGTATCGCTGGCGGCTGATGTGCCGGGGCAGGATGCCGATGTGGGTCGCCAAATTCGCGAAATGAAACCGGGAGATGAGGCCTTGCTGAACATCGACCACATCTACCTCTTCCGCGATGAGGGCAATGAAAATGTACGAGCCGTCACTCGTTTTGCCAAGGTGCAACCTCAAACTCCCCGGCAAGCAGCGCCCGCTGATCCCGCCACCCCCTCGGAAGCGCCTGCCCCGAACGCACAGGCAACCTCTGCCGACGCTGATGCTGCAACTATGGATCCCGCGCCGCTTAGTCCCGCTGCCTCGACATCGAACTACGCCCGCAGTGTGGAATCGAGCGTTTCGATTACGTCGGATGGCAAAGGAGGTATGCGCCGCACCAAGGTGGAAGTTATCCGCGAATGGACTCCGGGCAGCGGTCAGGAACGCGTGCGCAAGTTTATCAACGGTGTGGAGGTAGATCCCAACACGGATCAGCCACTCCAGAAAGTTGCTCCGACGGATCCGACAAAAACTCCGACGGAGTCGGCGAGCGCTCCGGCAGAGCCTGCCAAGGCTCCCACAGAATCGCCAAAAGCTTCCGAAGAGTCCGCCACCTCAGGGCAACCGCATTAAAACATGCGGTTGCTATTGATGATCGACGTTTTTCGATTTTTAATATATTGATCGTGTGTGCGTTGCGCAGATTTATCCGGAGATGAGTCTAATCTGGCGGCTGGAGAGTTTTCTCTACTTTTCCGCTCCATCCAAATGCGTTTGTCGTCACATGTGTCCCGATAGAGTTCTCTCCAGACGCAATTCAATTCATCTCCCATGCATCCATTCAAATCGTAATTCTTAAATCATAAATTACAAATTATCAACGATTTATCATTTCAAACGCCGTTTTCATCGCCTGCAGGATCGCGTTTTTCCTGGGACGGATAGATGTGGTTGCAGGATATCGAGACGTGTCATCTCGGGCGGAATACTCCAACGCGCGAGATCTGCCTGTCCGCAGATTGGCGCCGGGGCCGCATATACCCGCGAATTGATACGCCGTTCCATCGCCGCGAAGAAAGTCCAATGACCGGCAAATGTCATCTCAAAGCTGCCTGAAAAAACAGCCGCATTGTCAATACAATGCGGCGGATTGCTGAACATTTCGGCGATACACGGGAAGGGATTTGAACCCCTGACCAACTGCGTGTAAAGCAGCCGCTCTACCACTGAGCTACCCGTGCTTGAATGGCCGCATTCTACATGAGGAATGAGAGGAATGCAAGCGAAATATCGCAGCCGCGTCTTATGCGAGGCACACGCGTCCCAATAAAATGTTCTCCGGGCTCGTAGAACCTATTCCCCGATGCGTGTTCCAGGGACGAAAGAAAGAAGCCAGCCCTCGGGGCTGCCACGGAGGGGTGAAAACTGCCGACGGCTGCAAGGCAGTTTAGCCAAAAGCACAGCTTTTGCCCCGCAGGGGTGAGGAGTCGTGAGGCGACTCCGAAGCAAAACTCGTGGGGCGAGTTTGAGGCAAGAGTTGTGAGGCGACTCCGAAGCAAGCGCCGATGGGGCGGCGCTGAGTCAACGCGGCATGGCATCACTCCGGATGCTTTCCCTTGATCATCGCATCTCGACTTCGAAAATTCCGCTTCGCTTTTGCTGCGCACCCCGCACGCCAGCACGCAAATTTCCCAAATCGTCAATCGTAACTCGTCAATCGAAAATCCACTTGTGCTTCGGCTCCGCTCTCCCGCCGCTTTCTAACTAGTTTTGCGCGCAGTTCCACCCTCCCCCCGTTGCTCATGCTCCGCGTCTCCCGAGCCTCCGGCTCGCTAACTTCCCAAATCGTGATTCGTAAATCGTCATTCGTAAATAACCAACGGTTTATGTTGTATAATGTGTCGTTGACTACCATTGGAAATCGCTTTTTCTTGGGACAAATGGGCATGCGAGGGGAGGGAGGGGGAGCTGAGCCCGACGCAGCAGATCCAGGATTTGCTCGCGAGGCTTGTCCGGCCAGCATTTGTTGGAGAGAGGACTGGCAGGGCTGGGGTGCAGGATGCTGCCCAACGTGAAGGAAGATTCGGGGATGGCGCTGGCAGCAATTTGCAACTGCTGCAGAGCGTAAGCGCCCACGCCGATGAGGCAGGCGGGACGCAGAGCGCGAATGAGGCGCACGAGGTGGCGCTGGCAGGCGGCGTCAATGCGCGCGGCCTGCTCGCGCGGAAGCTGAGTGGGCGGTATGTTCGCGCCGCTCTCATTCATCCAGATGAGCGGGCAATAGTTGGCCACATAGGCCTGCGCAAAAAAGCGTTCAGCCGTGCCGTAGAGCTGCTCGAAGAGTCCCCAGAGGCGGCGTCCGCTCACCTCGGAGCGCGGGCATGAAAAGCCCTGGATGGGGCGTTTGGGGTGTGTTTTTGCCGGTTGCCCGATCGCGGCCGTGATACCCATCCAGAGCGTGACGGCGGGGATTTCACCAAAGGGCACGCCTGTCTGCGCCATGCCGAAGGGACCGGGGTTCATGCCCAGGAAGAGTACCTGTTTGGGCGCCGTGGCAAAACGGCGGATGTAGGCTTCATGCCCGTTCCAAGCGTAGTCGAGAGGGTTGTAGGTGAAGGCGACAGGCGGCGAGAAGTGCAGGGTGTCCATCTCTGCTGCGAGCTCGCGGGCGGCGGCCAGGACTTCGTCAACGCATTCCATGCGCGCATGATAGCACAAAGAAGCGGGTTTGACCAACAAAATATCGGCTTGAAAAGCGCACGGGGATTCTGTAAAATGGGCGGCGTGAAGGTAATCGCCATAGCAAATCAGAAGGGGGGAGTTGGCAAGACCTCAACGGCAGTGAATATGGCTGCGGCCCTGGCGGCGCGTGGTAAGGAGGTGCTGCTGATCGATGTGGATTCGCAGGCTAACGCCACTTCTGCTCTCGGCTTTTCCGTGCCGGGGGAACAGAGTCTCTACCAGGCGCTCATCGGCAACTGCCGGTTAGAGGACTTGGTGATCTCCGCCAATCGGCGTCACCTTTCGCTTGTGCCCTCGCACATGGATCTCTCGGGCGTGGAGGTGGAGCTCACGCAGGGAGGGGAACACACCGGTTGCATGCAGCGCGCGCTGGCCGGGCTGCGGGAAAACTCGGCTTTTGACTACGTGTTTTTGGATACGCCGCCCTCGCTGGGGGTTCTGATGACGGCCTCTCTGTGCGCGAGTGATGAGGTGCTCACGCCGATGCAGTGCGAGTTTCTGAGTTTGGAAGGTCTTTCAAAGATACTCTTCGTGATCGAGCAAATACGCGACAGCGGCATTCAGCCCGGCATCATTCACGAGGGCATTCTCATGACCATGTACAATAACACCAACCTGGCCAATCAGGTGATTGATCAGGTGCAGGAGAATTTGCCGGACAAGATCTATGAAACCGTGATACCTCGCTCGGTCCGGGTGGCGGAGGCTCCCAGTTTCGGTCGTACCGTGCTGGAGCACGACCCGGAGGGCGCGGCTGCGTGGGCCTACAAAAACGCGGCCAAGGAATTCCTGCGCCGCCACCGCTGATGTTGCATTGGATTTATCCGAGTCTGTGCGAGTTGTGCCACGAACCGTGCGAGCATGAACTCTGTGAGGACTGCATTGCCAAGCTCCCTGCCGTGCCGCTGCCCATCTGCCTGTACTGCGGTTCTCCCGTGGCCGGCGAGCAGCATGATCCCACGCGCTGTGCGCAGTGCAGCGCGGCTCCGCGCTATTATGACTTTGCACGAAGCGCCTACGTGACGAATGATTCCACACGTCACCTTGTGCATGCCATCAAGTACCACCATGCCAACTACTTGGCGGGCATTATGGGAGAGCTGCTCAACCGCCTGTGGGAGGACACTCCGCAGCTTATGCAGCCCGGGCAATATTGCATTGTGCCCGTGCCGGCCACACGGGATCATCTCTTTGCGCGGGGCTATAATCAGGCGGAAGAGATTGCGCGGGCGTTGGCGCGCTTGCGCGGTCTGGCGGTGTGTTGCGCTCTCAAGCGCATCCCCACCGGGGATGAAAGCCAAACCCGACTTTCCGCCGGTGAACGCCGACGCAATGCCATGCGGGCCTATGCAGCTCAGCCGGCCTATGCGAGCGGGCGCCGCAAGCTGCCGGGAACGGATGTGGTGCTGGTGGATGATGTGTACACGACCGGCAGTACGGCGCATGCGTGCGCCAAGCAATTGCGCAAGCTGCCCGGTGTGCGGCGCGTGGGGGTGATTACCCTGCTGCGTACACGTGGTCGGAAAGCAGGGCAAACGCATGAGGAAATGCTTTTGCCCTGGGGTCGGAGGGACAGCGTTTAGTGCATCCTGCCTCGGGGGTGGAAATTCTTGTGGAGCGAAACGAGGCGCTTTTGCTCTACATGGGTGTAGATTTGGGTGGTTGCCAGGTCGGCGTGCCCGAGCATATCCTGGATGACCCGCAGGTCGGCTCCATTCTCCAGCAGGTGGGTGGCAAAGGAGTGGCGCAAAATGTGCGGGAACACATTTTCATCCAACCCGGCGGCGGCAGCGCGCGTCTTGATGATTTGGCGGATGCGTTCGCGGGTGAGTTTGCCTCCGCGGCGGGAGAGAAAAACCACGTGCGGATCCTGCTTGCCCGCCGCCAGCAGCAAGGGACGCGCGTGCTCGCGGTAAAAGCGCACGGCCTGTGCTGCCGCCCCGCCCAGCGGCACATAACGCGTTTTGTCGCCTTTGCCGGTGATGCGCACAAACCCCTCGTCCCAATCCACTTGCTCCGGTCGCAGGGAGACGAGTTCGCTCACGCGAAGCCCGCTGCCGTAAAGCATTTCCAGGATGGCGCGGTCCCGTGCGCCGAAGGGAAGATCCTGCGGGTTGATGCTTTCCAGCAGGCGGCGCACATCCTCCTCCGAGAGCGTTTGGGGAATGGACATGCTCATGCGTCCGCTCTGCACCAGCGAAGCCGGGTTGGCGGGGAGGATGTGCTGAGCCGCCAGATAGCGAAAAAAGATACGCACATGCACCATCATGATACGCGCGCTGGACGCCGCCAGCCCCTCTGCCAGCAGGTTGTGGTGGTATTCCACGAGCGTTGCATCCTGCACCTCGTCAGGGGAGATGGAGCGCTGCTGCAAATAGCGGCGCAAGTGCGTGAGACTCTGGCGCACGGAGCTGCGGTAATGCGAGCTCAGTCCACGTTCCGCCGCCAGGTAGAGCAAGAACTGCTCGATCGCGGCCCCCATTCCTTGCAGGTTCAGGCTCATCAACGCGAGGACTCAGGAGGCCAGCAGGGCTTCCCGGTTCACAAAGAAAACGGCGGACAGCAAGCAGAGAAAGGCCCACAGGTAATCCCACTTCCACTGCTCGCCCATATAGAAAATCATGAAGGGAACAAAAACACTCAGCGTAATCACCTCCTGCATGATTTTGAGCTGCGCGAGCGTCAGCCCGGCTGAGCGGCCGATGTGGTTGGCCGGTATCATCAGGCAGTATTCAAAGAAAGCCAGTCCCCAGCTCATGAGAATGAGCTTCCACATACCCTGCGACACGCTTTCCCCGGGCTTGCGCAGGAATCCATACCACGCGAAGGTCATCACCGTGTTGCTCATGATAAGCAGGGCCGCTGTCAGAATGAGGCGAGACATGGGAGGGGTCTGTCAAGTACGTGGGGAAGCCGGGGCCTGCTTGCCTTTTCTGCGTTCACAGTCACGCTGCAGAGCCTGCCAAAGCGAATCAATACCGGCTGAAACTGCCTCCTTCGAGGCAGTCAGGTCTGCGCCCGGCTGACCGTGGGCAAAGAGGTAGAATTTGATCTTCGGTTCTGTGCCGCTGGGACGCACGGCGAAACTGCGACCATCCGCCAGGTCAATGAAGAGCAGATTCTCCGCCGGCACGGGATCGCCCTCGGCATCTTTCATAGTGCCGTGTGAGAAGTCGCGCACGGCGACCACGGGCGAACCGTCCATTTGCTCGGGCGGGGCAGAGATAAAGCTGCTCGTGAGCTCGGCAATCTGCGCCGCGCCGTCTGCCCCCTCCATGACGAGGCTCTTGCCCATCTCCAAGTAGAACCCGAACTGGGAGTAAAGCGAGTTGAGGCACTCCAGCAGACCGGCGCCGCGGGAAGCAAGGTAGGCATTCAGCTCCGCCAAACAGAGCGCGGCCACATTAGCGTCTTTGTCGCGCACAAAATCCTGCGCCAGGTAGCCGTAGCTCTCCTCCCCGCCGAAGACGAAATACTTGCTGTGCTGCAGGCGCAGGGAACGAGTCGTGGCTTCATCCATGCGGCGGTAGTCGGCGCGCAGTTTTTCCGGGATGGCGCGCTCATACTTGCCGAGTTTTGCGGCAATATACTTGAAGCCGGTGAGCACATTGACGGTTTGGATGCCGTGGGCGGCGGCGATGGCATCTTGCAGCGGGCTGGTCACGTAGGTTTTGACCATGACGGCGTGCTCCGCATTCTGCGGGGTTACGATTCCGAGTTCGCGCATGCTCATGCAGCGGTACCAGGCCAGCAGACATCCTGTCTGGTTGCCGGTGAGCAGCTGCATCTTGCCCGTGCTTTTATCGCGCACGGCAATTCCCATACGGTCGCTGTCCGGGTCGGTGGCAATGACGAGGTCGGCCCCCTCGGCATCCGCTTGGGCAATGGCCATATCCAGTGCGGGGGCATTCTCCGGGTTGGGGCTCTGCACGGTGGGGAAACGACCGTCCTGCACATCTTGAGCAGCCACGGTGCTCACCCGGCAGCCCAGCTCGCGCAGCAGGGGCACAATACAGCGTTTGCCGGTGCCGTGCAGGTTCGTGTACACGACCTTTGCCGCACCTGCTTGAGAGAATACTTCCGGACGCAGGATGACGCCTTTCAGGCGGTGCATGAAACGCGCATCCATCTCGGCCCCCAGCGTGCGCAAATGCCCGCGTTGGTTTTCGGGAAGCGGGGTATAGGCATCGCTCGTCAGCGCGTTCACTTCCGCAATCACGCCGGAATCGTGCGGAGGCACCAGCTGCGCGCCATCGTTGAAGTAGGCTTTAAATCCGTTGTCATGCGCCGGGTTGTGGGAGGCGGTGATGACCACGCCAGTGTCGGCGTTCAGCTCGCGGATGGCAAAGGAGACCTCCGGCGTGGAGCAGGGACCGTCGAACAGCGCGCAATCGCATCCCAGATCCGTGGCGATTTTTGCGCAAAGCTCGGCAAAGTCACGCGAAAAATGGCGTGTGTCGTGCCCCACCACAATGAGCGGCTTGCGGTCGCCGACAAACTTGCGCACATAGGTGATCAGCCCGCGCATGGCGCGTCCCACATTGTAGAAGTTCATGCATGCCGTGCCCACACAGGGGTGCTGTGGCCTTCCGTTCACGCCGCCTCGTCCTTGCTCGGCGGCGGTGACAGTGGCGCCGATGGTGCGACCGCGCAGGCCGCCCGTGCCAAAGGCGAGCGTTTTGTAGAAACGGTTATTGAGCTCCGCCCAATTCCCCTGAGCGGTCAGCTCGCTCACCGCAGCCGATGCGACCGGGTCGCTCGTGCCGTTGAGCAACAGGTGTACGTTCTCCATGGCCGTCTCCTGCAGTTTTCCTGCGGCCACAGCCTGCTCCAATGCTTGCATGTCTCGCTCACTTATCATAGCGACGCTATTCTAGCATGCGCAGAATGATTAGCCAACTTTTTTTCCCGTGCACCACATCCGTCCCACATCCGTCCCAAGAAAATGTCTTTCATAGGCGGGAAGTATGATGATAGCAGGAGTTGGCAATTTTTGGGCAAATCCATAAAACTTTACGTGCTATTGAGCACTAAAACCTCCTCCGTCCCCGCTATGTCATATGGTTGGTTTAGCCACGAAAACAGGTTCTGCGTACTCAGCAGTGATATTCGTAGGTAGTGAACCAATCCTCCCAGCGACCAGCGATGCGAAGCGCGTCGTTTGAGCACTTTCACGAGTAAATAGGCAATCATGGCTACCCATATCTGTGACCTCACTGCCTGCTCGGATATCCCTAC
>CANQAD010000079.1 GCA_947588735.1 uncultured Akkermansia sp. | reverse complement strand
ATGGCTACAAGGATGCCGGGCGCCTCCTGGGTGTGACCCTCGGCTGGTTCCTCGAACGCCGTCTGGTGAACTTCACGCTGGCTGTGCCGACAGCCCGGAAGGTGGCGCGCGCCTGCTTCGGCGTGCTCCTTCTCCTGCTCTGGGAGAAGTGCGCTACGCCCGCCATGACGACGGCTCTCTCCTCATCCTGGGCGTATTTCTTCGCCTCCTTTCTGGAACTCATCCTTCTGCTCTTCCTCTACCCGCTGTGCTTTGCCCGGGAAAAGAAGAACGCGGTCGATTGATCTACCCTGAAATCTTCCTTGCCGTCGGACAGGGCATAACCCGTTTTAGCGGTTTGAGGCGATTTTTCTCTCTTATTGTCTCGAAGACAATAAGTTGCGTGTGATTATCTCTTTTTGAAAGAGATGAGCAAGTCAAATTGCATTTATCTTCACTTTTTTTCGAAAGAATTAATTTTAAATTTTTGATAATGAAGAGATTTATTTCATGAGAAAAAATAATGTTTTCTTCAAAAGGTCGATCAAAATAGTAAGCCTGACCTTTCAAATCAACTTCATCCAACCTCCGTAAAATCTTCAACATTACGGAGAATGATTGTTCCTTGCGCGGTATCGCTTTCAAAAAGATATAATCGCTTCGTGCGCGCGGGACGCGCGCGAGGTTTTTTGCCGATCATTGAATTCAACCCATTTTTTCGCCATGAAACTTCATTTGCCTCTTGCTCTCAGAGCTGCTCTGCTGGCTGTTCTTTGCGCTACACAAACTTGGGCAGAACGAACACTGACCATCGATGGCGTAGAAGAGAAGAATTGGGACGGGATTATTGATGAAGTCCTTCAAGGAACAGTGATCGAGATTACCCTATCGGGCGCTACCCTTAATACGGTGGAGCTGCAGAGTGAAGGGGAGATAGCCTACGACGGTGGTGCTAAAGCGACGATTACGGTTGGGGATGGTGGCATATTCACGCAGAGCGGAGGGTATATTGCCAGAGACTCCAGCGCAACGATTACAGTGGATAGCGGCGGCAAGTTCACACAGAGCAGAGGGTATATAGCCTACGAGAAAGATTCCGAAGCAACGATTACAGTGAAGGGGGATGGTATGTTCACGCAGCGTGCAAATCTGGGAACCCGAGGAACGGTGAACATTATGGTGGAAAAAAAGGGGCAATTTGTACAAAACGGAGGCTGGGTGGCGGGAGCAGGAAGCGCGATGATCACTGTAGAAGGCACATATGAGATGAAAGGTGATAGTAGAATTGCGAATGCAGCCGATAGTAGCGCAACGATTACTGTGAATGGTGGTACATTCACGCAGAGCGGAGGGTATATAGCCGGTTCCGGGTCTGCAACGATTACTGTGAATGGTGGTACATTCACGCAGAGCGGAGGGTATATAACATACAATGCCGACTCCAGCGCAACGATTACTGTGAATGGTGGTACATTCACGCAGAGCGGAGGGTATATTGGAGCTTCGATTGGAGCTTCGATTACGGTGAATGGTGGCACGTTCACGCAGAGTGGAGGGTATATAGCATACGGGAAATATTCCGAAGCAAAGATTACAGTGAGTGATGGCGGCAAGTATACTCAGAGTGGAGGGTATATAGCATACGGGAAAGATCCCGAAGCAAAGATTACAGTGAGTGATGGCGGCAAGTATACTCAGAGTGGAGGGTATATAGCATACGTGAAAGATTCCGAAGCAAAGATTACGGTGAATGATGGCGGTGAGTTCACGAGCACGGGAGGCGATTTGGGATACGATGGCAGCGTGACGATTGATGTGAAGGGAGGCGGCAATTTTAGTAAGAGCGGTGGGTACATAAGGAATGGTACGATCACAGTGGAGAAGTACGGCACGTTTACGTTGAGCGGGGATGCAGACATATCGTACGGAAAAACGATGACCATCAAAGGCAACTTTGTGCAGGAGGGAGGAACGTTTAACTGGTGGGATATCACAACGCAGCTTATCATTCAGGAAGGCGGCGTCTATGCCATGTCGGGTGGGACGAACAACGTGACAACAACGGTGAAGGAGGGTGGCAATTATAACTACAGCGGCGGGACGATAGAAGCGTTGACGAGTTTCACCGTGGAGGACGGTGGGTATTTTAACATAGTGGAGAGCGCGAACTATACGAACCAAGCGATATTGAACGGGGACGGTCATATTACTGTAAATGACAGCGCGACCTATAACTTGAATGGAAATGCAGGGACGCTGGACATCATCATGCATGGCGGAAGTTTGACCAATGCGGGGAGCTACACGCATAACGTGAGCATCGACACGGGGGCGAACTACAGCGGGGAGGTGTCGCTGGGCGGGCTGAAGGCAGCGCGCATTAAGAGCGTGAAGATAGCAGGGGACAACACGAGAATCACCGGCATGGCGAGCGGGAGTACGCTCACTTTTTCGGGAGAAAATTTCATCTCATGTGGAGTGGCAAGTGGAGATGCGGGGAAAGCCATATTGCAATTTGAAGGAGGGAAAGGCTCTTTATCCTTTGGTTGGACTTCATCTTTGAACATCAAATTCAATTGGAAGGATTTGGAACAAGATGCTGAATACTGGCTCACCAATGCCAGTAATGTATCCGGGTGGGAGAATGCAATCCATAGTTTAGGATTAGAAATTTCTCTTGAGCAAGAGGAGGGAAAAGGATGGAAATTGAAGGCATCGGGGATGGACAAGCTCTGGATCGCCTCGTCCAATGGGACAGGAGTCAATGAAACTTCACAATTGGGCAATTATACATCCGGTGTGATTGTGGATCAGGACATGACTTTAACCCTGTCCACTCCCGGTGCAACCAAGGCATATTACTTAACGGGTGATGACACTGGGAGTGGTTTTTGGGTGAACGGCGCCGAGGGAGTGATTGTGGAATTGACCAATCCCGTCTCTCAATCAATTATGGCGGGAGATATAACGGTCACCGGCGGGGCAGAGTTGCGTAAAACGGGCAGAGGAACCTTCACTTTTTCCGGCACCCTTTCCACAGATGGTGAGTTGGTGATTCGAGAGGGAATTTTCAACCAGAGTGGAGGGTATATTGCCAGAGACTCCAGCGCAACGATTACAGTGGATAGCGGCGGCAAGTTCACGCAGAACGGAGGGTATATAGCCGGTTCCGGGTCTGCAACGATTACTGTGAATAAAGACGGCACGTTTACGCAGAATAGAGGGTATATAGCATACGACGCCGACTCCAGCGCAACGATTACAGTGGATAGCAGCGGCAAGTTCACACAGAGCGGAGGGTATATAGCCTACGAGAAAGATTCCGAAGCAACGATTACGGTGAATGGTAGTACATTCACGCAGAACGGAGGGTATATAGCCGGTTCCGGGTCTGCAACGATTACTGTGAATAAAGACGGCACGTTTACGCAGAGTAAAGGGTATATAGCCAAGGAGAAAGATTCCGAAGCAACGATTACAGTGAAGGGAGATGGTATGTTCACGCAGGGTGCAGATCTGGGAACCGAAGGAAGGGTGAACATTATGGTGGAAGAAAAGGGCAATTTTATACAAAACGGAGGCTGGGTGGCGGGAGGAGGAAGCGCAATGATCACTGTAGAAGGCTCATATGAGATGAAAGATGGTAGAATTGCGAGTATAAGCCATAGTAATGCAACGATTACAGTGGAAGGTGGCACATTCACGCAAAGCGGAGGGTCTATTGCCGTTTACGGGGGGGCGTCTGCAAAGATTACGGTGAATGATGGCGGTGAGTTCACGAGCACGGGAGGCGATTTGGGATACGATGGCAGCGTGACGATTGATGTGAAGGGAGGCGGCAATTTTAGTAAGAGCGGTGGGTACATAAGGAATGGTACGATCACAGTGGAGAAGTACGGCAAGTTTACGTTGAGCGGGAGTGCAACCATATCGAACGGAAGAACGATGACCATCAAAGGCAACTTTGTGCAGGAGGGAGGAACGTTTAACCAGTGGGGTAGCACAACGAAGCTTACCATTGAGGAAGGCGGCGTCTATGCCATGTCGGGTGGGACGTACAACGTGACAACAACGGTGAAGGCGGGAGGCAATTATAACTACAGTGACGGGACGATAGGGGAGTCGACGAGTTTCACCGTGGAGGATGGTGGGTATTTTAATTTGGTGGATGACGCGAATTATACGCACTCGACGGCATTGAAAGGGGACGGGCATATTACCGTGAATAACAGCGCGACGTATGACTTGAATGGAAATGCAGGGGCACTGGACATCATCATGCATGGCGGAAGTTTGACCAATGCGGGGAGCTACGCAAGGAACGTGAAGATCGACACGGGTGCGGACTACAGCGGGGAGGTGTCGCTGGGAGGGCTGGAGGCAGCGCGGATTGAGAGCGTGACGATAGCGGGGGGCGACACGAGCATCACCGAGATGGCGAGCGGGAGTACGCTCAGCTTCCACAAAGGGGACAGCATCACCGTGGGCAGCGGGCACATGAGCGATGCAGGTGGGGCGGCGAGCGACGGGTATATCCTGAACTTTACGGGCGACAGTGGGGACGTAACCTTTGCTGAGGGTGGCGCGGTGGTGCTGAATTTTGCTGCCGGGGTATTCACTGAGGATAAGGGAAAAGCTGAGTTCAGGAAGGAGATATGGCTGACGAATGGAACCATCGATGGTATGCCGACGGGAGATTTAGGGAGCTGGCTGGAAGAGCATTTTGTGCTGGGCGCCGGGTTGGAGGACTTGAGTCTGACCTACATCGAGGGTGTGGATGGGGGCAAGCTTCTTTTGTATGGCAATGCGGATGGCATTTGGATAGCCTCGCGCAACGGGCAGGAGGTGACAAACGTGACGCGTCTCGACAAGTTCAACCAGGTGCAGGCGGATGTGGATCTGACGTTGAATCCCGGGGAGGCGGGAACGATGCACGTGCGGCAGCTGCAGAGCGGCGGAGGGACGGGGGACCTGATCGTGGAGAGTGTGGCGGGACTGACGGTGCAGCTGGTCAATGAACACACGGATGGGACCGGGATCAACGGGGACACGGTTTTCGGTGGGGATATCCGCGTGGAGGAATGGGGCGGAGCGACAGCCATTCTGGAGAAGACCGGGAGCGCATCGCTCACGGTGAGTGGCAACGTGACCACGGGCGGCGAGGTACAGGTGAGCGCAGGGACGCTGAAGCTGGCGGGGGAAGGGAACAGCATCGGATCGCTGGCTATGGGCGGCGGTAAGCTGGATGTGGCAGGTACGCTCCGGTTGACCGGAACCACGGCGATGACCGAGGCGAGTACGGGAACCATCACCGGCACGGGCGATCTGGAGATGGGCACGGGCGCGAGCCTTACGCTGGACGGGACGGTGAGCTACAGCGTGAGCAACACGACGCTGGAGGGGGAAGCGGCGTTCACAAACAACAGCAGCAGCGCGATGCAGGGGAACTTCCGGTTGCAGGACAGCGCGCGGCTTGGCATCGGCAGCGCGGGGGCGAGCGGCAGCGTCTCCCTGCAAGATAAGGCTGTGCTGGACCTGGGCAACGCGGGGGCGAACGGACTGACCGTGACGATGCAGGGCGGGCAGCTGGCGAATGGCGGGAGTTTTCAGGGGCATGTGGAGGTGCAGACGGGGAGCTCGTACAGCGGGGAGATCAAGTTGGGCGGGGTAAATGCCGCGTGCATCACGAGCATCAAGACGGAGGGGAGCGGCACGTACCTCACGGGGCTGAAAGCGGGAAGTACACTGACCCTGAGCGGCGAAAACAGCATGGCGGTGAGTACGGACAACTTGAATTACGCGGGGTCGAGCAAGACCTATCTCATCCAATTTGAAGAGAGCCGTGGCACGATTGCCTTTGCGGAGGGGGAGGACGAGGGCAGTGTGGGATTCGAGCTGAAATTGGACGCGAAGGTGATCGCCGCCCTGCGCAAGCAGGAAGGCGGCGTGGAGCTCTACTTCACCAATGGCGTCATCTCGGAGGTGCCGGAGTTGAACATGGACGATGAGGAGAGTGTGAAAGCGTGGAAGGAATGGGTAAAGGAGCACATCCACTTCACCAAGACGTTGGAGAGCCTCGGTTACGCTGTGGTGGGCATTGAGGGAGGCAAGTTGCTCATCAGCGGCAGCACGGCGGATATCTATATCGTCACTGCCCATGGACAAACCGTGACGAGTCCCTTGCAGCTCGGACGCTACGCCGCTGTGGTAGTAGATGACGACCTCACTCTGGACTTCAATGTGGCTGAAGATCCGGCAGAGAACAGCGTGATCCACAACCTGCTAAGCGGGGCTGGTGATGAAACCGGTGACCTGATCGTCAACAAATCCGGCGAGTACGCGTTGACACTCGAACTGAACAACACGGAGGACAGCGAGCTGAATTCGTACCGCAACTTTGTCGGCAACCTGACGGTGACGGTGGGGAAAGATGCGGGAGAGCTAAGCCTGATTAAGACAGGAACGGAAAAACTGACGGTGGGAGGCAACCTGACGACTCCCGGTTCGCTGGAGGTACAGAAAGGCACGCTGGAGCTAGGGGGAGCGTCGAGCAGCGTGGGGTCGCTGGAGGTGGAGGGTGGTGCGGGACTTGTCTTGTCGGACAAGGCGAAATTGACCATGGGGAACAACGCGTTGGCGACGGGCAGCATCAGCGGACCGGGTGAGCTGGATTGGGACGGTGAGCTCTCGCTGTCCGGTGCGGTTAAACTGGACGGTGTGACGCTGGATATGGAGGCAGGGGAGAGTCTGACGATAGACGGCGTGACTGTGAGCATGGGGGACGGACAGATCGGCGGCGGAGAGTCGTCGGTGAGCATCGCGGTGAAAAACAACGGTAGCTTCACCATGGAGGATGGATTCCTGGGCAGCGGGAAGGAGGACGGCGCCACCGCCACACTGGATGTGAAGGGGTCGGAATTCGTGCAGGTCGGCGGCGATATCCGCGAAGGGGCGGAGGTGAACCTTTCCGAAGGAGCGACGATGGAGCAAAGCGGGGGATGGATCAAGGGCGGAACGATCGCCCTGGAGGGAGCAACCACCAGCCTCGCGCAGGGCGAACAGGGGCGCATCAGTGGTGGGTCCTTCACCTTGGAGAACGGCGCTTCCCTTCGGAACGGAGGCAAGATTTCCGGCGGCAATTTCTCCCTGAGTGGGAGCGGCACGAAGATGGAGGGGGCGGGGGCAATCAGCAGCGGCAGCTTCACGCTGAGCGAGGGAGCCACGATGAGCCAGAGAGGCAGCATCACGGGGGGCACGTACGGATTGAGCGGGGAGGGAACGAACTTCACGCAGACGGACGGCAGCATCTCGGGGGTGGAATTCACCTTGAGTGAGAGAGCGACCTTGACGCAGAGCGGTGGCGAGGTTGCGGGCGGAACCTTCACGTTGAGTGGGGCTGCCTCTCTCCGGAATGGAGGCAAGATTTCCGGCGGCAATTTCTCCCTGAGTGGAAGCGGCACGAAAATGGAGGGCGCGGGAGCAATCAGCAACGGCGCATTCACGCTGAGCGAGGGAGCCACGATGAGCCAGAGAGGCAGCATCACGGGGGGCACGTACGAACTGAGCGGGGAGGGGACGAGCTTCACGCAGGCAGACGGCAGCCTCTCGGGGGTGGAGTTCACCTTAGATGAGGGAGCAACCTTGACGCAGAGCACTGGGAGCATCACAGATGGTACCTTCTCGCTGAGTGGGGCTGCCTCTCTCCGGAATGGAGGCAAGATTTCCGGTGGCAGTTTCTCCCTGAGTGGGAGCGGCACGAAGATGGAGGGGGCGGGGGCAATCAGCAACGGCGACTTCACGCTGAGCGAGGGAGCCACGATGAGCCAAGGCGGCAACATCACGGGTGGCACGTACGAACTGAGCGGGGAGGGGACGGGCTTCACGCAGACGGACGGCAGCATCTCGGGGGTGGAGTTCACCTTGGATGAAGGGGCGGTGTTGACGCAAAACGGGGGAGAAATCAGCGACGGCGTCTTCACGCTGAGCGGGGGAGCCACGATGGAGACGAGTGGCAACGTCATGGGAGGAACCTTTACCCTGAGCGGGACGGGGACGAGCTTCACGCAGAGCGAGGGAACTATTGATGGAGATGTGGAAATCACGCTCAAGGACGGAGCGATGCTCGCACTGAGCGGCGGCAGCATGGCGGGGAACGTCACCTTGGAGGGCGCGGCGAGTGTCTACGACATGGGAAGTCAGACGGCGGGTGGCAGCGTGCTGATGAAGGGCGGGAAGCTGGAGGATGCCGGGGCGTTCGAGGGCGAGCTGAGCATTGAAACGGCGACGGAATACACGGAAGCATTGGAGCTGGGAGGGGTGGATGCCGCGTGCATCACCAAGGTCGTAACGGGTTCCTCCCAGACCGAACTGCACGACTTGAAGAGCGGCAGCAAGCTCACTTTCCGTGACGGGGAGAGCAAGATGGTGGTGGGAGTCGAACACGTGTACCGGGAAGGGCAGGAGGCGAGCTCGATGGTGCAATTCCGGGGGGGCAACGGGCAGATCGCCTTTGAAGAGGGCGGAACGTTGCAACT
>CANQAD010000078.1 GCA_947588735.1 uncultured Akkermansia sp. | reverse complement strand
TCGAACTCGCCTTGCTTGCCGGCATTGAACGTCTCCACAGGACGATGGTAGCCCATCACACGGGTATAGACGGTGCACTTGGAGCGCTCGCTCTCATGCTCGGCCAGGATCTGCTCGTCGGTTTTCACGACGGCTTTGATTTCTTCTTCTGTCATGGTTTATTGATGATTATGGGTTAGTAAAAAAGATTAAAAGAGAGGCAATTCGGGCTGCTCCTCGGCTCGCGCCTTAGCGATGAGTTCTTCATCGCAAATCGGGCAATAGTCATGACGGCCTTTAAGATAGCCATGCTTGTCGCACACGGAGAACAACGGAGTCACCGTGATGTAGGGCATCTTAAAGTTGGTAAGCACCTTACGCACAATATCGCGGCAGGCCTCCGGAGAGGAAATGGCCTCGTTCATGTACATGTGGAACACCGTACCGCCGGTGTAGCAACACTGCAGCTTGTCCTGCATGTGCAGAGCCTTGAAAAGATCGCTTGTGTAGTTAGCAGGCAGCTGGGAGCTGTTGGTATAGTAGCGATGCCCCGGTGTACCGGCTTGAATGATGTCCGGGAAGCGCTTGGCGTCCTCGCGGGCGAAACGGTGGGTAGTGCCCTCGGCCGGAGTAGCCTCCAGGTTGTAGAGGTTGCCGGTTTCCTCCTGGTAGCCGCGGATGCGCTCGCGCATAAAGTGCAGCACCTCCTCTGCGAAGGCTATACCTTCAGGCGTAGCGGTGTTCATGGTGTCGCCGGAGAAGTTGCGCAGCATCTCGTTGATGCCGTTCAGCCCGATGGTGGAGAAGTGATTGCGCAGGTGCGGCAAGTAGCGCTTGGTGTAGGGATAGAGACCGCGCTCGTAAAGAGTGTTGATGAACACGCGCTTCTTCTCCAGCGTGCTCTTGGCGAGATCCATGAGCTCGGCGAGCTTGCTGTACAGCAGATTCTTGTTTCCCTTGTACAAGTAGCCGAGACGCGCCATATTGATCGTCACCACGCCAATGGAACCGGTCATTTCCGCCGAGCCGAACAGACCGCCACCGCGCTTGAGCAATTCACGCAAATCCAACTGCAAGCGGCAGCACATGGAACGTACCGCATCCGGCTTGTACGCCTCTTCATCGATGACCTTGTTGCCATTCTCGTCAATCTTGTACTGCGAACCCACGAAGTTCTGGAAATAGGAAGAGCCAATTTTAGCCGCATTGGCGAAAAGCAACGGCACATTCTCTCCATCCCAGTCAAAGTCTTCGGTGATGTTCACGGTAGGGATGGGGAAGGTGAAGGGCTGCCCAGTGCTGTCCCCCTCAGTGAGCACCTCGTAGAAGGCTCGTTGGATGACGGTCATCTCCGGCTGGAAATGCTTGTAGGTCATCGCAGTCAGGCTCTCCGCCCCGCGTTCCTTCGCCAAGGCCTCCAACTTCTCATCGTGCAGGTTCTCGTAGATGTGCGCTCCGCCGGAGAATGGGGGCTGCTCGCGCAAGTCACGCGGCACCGTCCAGTCAATGGTCACGTTGGTAAAGGGACTCTGCCCCCAACGGGACGGCACGTTCAAGTTGTACACAAAGCTGCGCAGAGCCTTCTTCACCTCGCCATAAGGGAGCTGGTCGCGGAAGAGGTAGGGAGAAAGGTACGTGTCAAAGGAGCTGAACGCCTGCGCGCCTGCCCATTCGCTCTGCAGAATGCCCAGGAAATTGGCCATCTGCCCGAGAGCTTCGCGGAAATGCTTGGGGGGACGACTGTTCACACGGCTTCGCACGCCATTGAACCCTTCGTTGAGCAGGTTGCGTAAGCTCCACCCCGCGCAGTAACCCGTGAGGCAGTCCAAATCATGAATGTGGTAGTCCCCATTGCGGTGAGCCGCTCCCTCGTCCGGGGAATAAACCTGGTCGAGCCAATAGTTGGCAATCACCTTGCCCGCCGTGTTGTTCACGAGTCCGGCATTGGAGTAAGTCGTATTGGAATTAGCCTTGATGCGCCAGTCGATGTTGCCGATATACTCCTCGATGGCCTGCTTGCAATCCACCCACGTATTGCCTTGGTACACGCCGGCAATCTGCTCCCGCTGCAACTTATGCAGGAAACGGTACTTGATGAAGTTGCGCGCCGTTTCAAACGCCCCGGACTTCATCAACTCGCTCTCGATGAGATCCTGCACCTTTTCCACCGGCAGGTATTCCTCGTTCTTGATGGCGTCCAGCACATTCGTGTAAACGAGCGGGTTGTATTCCTCTTGGGAGGCGTGAAAGGCTTTCTCGATGGCCTGCTGAATCTTGTAGGCCTCAAAACGCTCGCGCTTTCCGTTGCGCTTGATGATTTGCTGGGGCATGACTTTGTGAGAGAGTTGTGATGTTCGTAATTGGAGAGGGAACAAGCCCTGCCACCTCACCCGCAACGGACGCACCCTGAGAAGACGGCCTCTTTCCCTGCCCGGCTTGCTCAGTCGCGCCCCGACTCACGCGCCGGTGGTTCACTTGCTCATCATCCGAATTGCTGCGCGTACCTGCTCGGGATGAGCCCTGGCTCCCCTGCTCCTCCGCGCACGGTCTCGGATGAATCCGTTCCCGTCTTTCCTCGGACGAGCGCGAATTTAGCACATCACTCCCAACCTGACAAGAGAAAATTTTACTTCACCTCCGTTCAAGTCGCAAAATATGCGATCGACTTTTCAAAAATCATACAAAATGTTGTGGGCGCCCTCTCAGCATGTCCTCCTGCGGTCCTCTCTATTTTGCTTCATTATCAAAGCCCCGTTTGGAGATTTTCCGATAAAATCAGGCACCCAACATACGGTGGTCAAAAAAATTACAGAAAACTTAAAAATGCAGGGAAGCCGATATCTGCAAAACGCGCCTCGGCATTGGCCTCACTCACTCCACGCGCTTGGGGACACATCACTGGGCATCCTCCAATCGCCGCGAGGAGAGAGAGAAATCGTGCCGACCTTGGGACCATCGGGGATGCAGCTGCGTTTGTACTGCTGGGCAAAGAAGCGGTGCAGAAAAGTGCTCAGCGTGCGTTGGATGGTCTCCTCCTCATAATCCGGAATCCACGCGCGCCTGGCAAGGGCAAGCAGTTTTTGCGGGGAAGCGCCGTACTTGATGAAGTGGTAGAGGAAGAAATCATGCAAGTCGTAGGGGCCGAGAACATCCTCCGTTTTCTGCTCCACGGATCCATCATCGGACGGAGGCAGAAGCTCAGGACTCACCGGCGTGTCAATGATATCCTGCAGCACGGCGGCGAGTTCCGGCGAGCTGCTGCGGCCTACATGAGCAATAAGGCAGCGAATGAGAGTCTTCGGGATGGAGCAGTTGACAGCGTACATGCTCATGTGGTCCCCGTTGTATGTGGACCAGCCGAGGGCAATTTCCGAAAGGTCGCCCGTGCCCACGACGAGGCCGCGGTGCATGTTGGCCATATTCATGAGAATCTGCGTGCGTTCGCGAGCCTGCACATTTTCATAGGTCGTGGTATGCTGAGAGGGGTCAAAGCGCAGGTGCTCAAACTCCTTCATGCACGCCTCGCGAATGTCAATTTCTGTGAGGCTTGCACCAATAAGCTGAGCCATGCGCACAGCATTGTCATGCGTGCGACCGGTGGTGCCGAAGCCGGGCATGGTGACCGCGCGAATGCAGCCCGGCTCCATGCCGAGTTGGCCGCAAGCTCGTGCGCACACCAGCAGCGCGAGCGAGCTGTCCAATCCGCCGGATACACCGATGACGAGCGATTGAGCGCCGGTGTGCTCCATGCGCTTGGCGAGTCCGGTCGCCTGGATGTTCAGGATATCCTCACAACGCTCTTCCGCCTGACTCGGTGACGGCAAGAAAGGACGTTTCTGCAAGCGGGCGAAACGCAAGTCGCACTCCTCCGGAAGCGGGGAAAGCGCAACCGTGCGGACGTCTTTCCATTCCTGCGGCAAGCGGTTTTCATTGTACGAACTTTCACTCATGCGCGCCGCACTTAAACGCTCCACATCAATGTCCGCGCATGTGAGTGTGGTGCCGCGCGAAAAGCGCTCGCTCTCCGCGGCAATGCGGCCATTATCCGCGATGAGGGCATGCCCGCTGTACACGACATCCTGCGTACTCTCGCCAGGCCCGGCGGAGGCCAGCACGTAGGCGCATAGACAGGTGCCGCTCTGCTGCGCCACCAATTGTCGGCGGTAGTGAGCCTTGCCTGCCAACTCGGTGCTGGCGCATGGATTGAAAATGACGCGCGCCCCCAGGAGAGCCAGGCGCGAGCTGGGAGGAAGCACTGCCCACAAGTCTTCACAAATCTCGACGCCGAACACCAAACCCTCACCATCGCGGAAGAGCAGATCCGTGCCGATGGGGACTCTGCCGAACCCGGGCAATTCCAAATCACGCACATGCAGATCAGCGGCAGGGCGAAATTGCCGACGTTCATAAAACTCGCGATAATTCGGCAGCACGCTTTTGGGCACCAGGCCGCGCACCTGTCCGCCCTGCACCACTGCGGCCACATTGTACAGCCCATCCTGTACCGCCACAGGAATGGTGGTGATGAACACGCAGGAAAGGTCTGCTGTACGCTCTGCGAACTTTTTGAGGCCACTGAGAGCCGCACGTTGAAGGGTGGGTTGGAAGAAGAGATCGCCGCACGAGTAACCGGTGAAACTCAGCTCCGGAAAAAGCACTGCGTGCGCCCCCAAGTCGGCGGCGTCGTGAGCGGCGCTCACCAAAACTTCGGTGTTGCCGGGAACGTCTGCCACGCGAATGCGCGGCACTGCAGCGACGAGTCGATAATAGCCGTATGTTGCCATAATCTGCCGGTAATGGGTAGGTATCAGTAACTGCGCGCCCAGAGGACGCGGCGGGTGGTGAGGCGGCCAGTGAGGATGCAGGGCGCCTCGGGCCCCTGCCCCAGCTCGCCGTGCGGGATACAGCGAATGGAGATGCGCAGGCTCTTGCCCAGTTCTTCCTCCTGCTCCGGAGAGCCGTCCCACGGGCAGAGCAACCAATCGGCATCCCCCTCGCCACTGAAGTTTTTCTTGAAATCATCCAAATGATCGCAGGTGCGGATGTGGGCGTCTCGGAAAGCCTGCTGGCGAGCGAGCAGACTGCTTTGGATATCCTCCAACAACTCGATCACCTGGGCCTCAAAATCCGTTTCCGACATGAACCACTTGTCGCCGGTGGGACGGTCGCGACGCGCCAGACACACCGAAGCTTTTTCGATGTCGCGAGGACCGATTTCCACGCGAAGAGGCACGCCCTTCTTAATCCATTCCCACTTCTTGGTGCCGCCATTCAGGTCGCGCTCGTCCACTTCCACGCGCACAGGCATGCCGTGATACTGCCGGGCCGCCAACTTAGCTGCCAGCTCACGGCAATGCGTCAATATCTGCTCGCGCGTCTCCGCTTTCGGCGTGACAGGAATGATCACCACCTGGCGCGGAGCCACGCGCGGCGGACAGACCAACCCGTCGTCATCCGAATGCGCCATGATGAGCATGCCGATCATGCGAGTGGATACGCCCCACGAAGTTGTCCACGCATATTGGCGCTCGTTGTTGCGACCGGCGAAAGAGATATTTTGAGCCTTAGCGAAGTTTTGACCGAGGAAATGGGAAGTGCCCGCCTGAATCGCCTTGCGGTCCTGCACCATCGCCTCCACGGTGAACGTGCGCACCGCGCCCGGAAACCGCTCATGCTCGGTCTTTTCACCGGGAATGGAAGGCACCGCCAGCACATCGCGCTGAAAATCTTCGTACACTTTGTGCATGGTCGCCGTCTCGCGCTCGGCCTCCTCACGGGTTTCGTGAGCGGTGTGCCCCTCCTGCCACAAAAACTCGGCCGTGCGCAGGAAGATGCGCGGACGCATCTCCCAGCGCATCACATTACACCACTGGTTCACCTTGAAAGGGAGGTCGCGGTACGACTCCAGCCAACGCGAAAAGGCAGCGCCAATCACAGTTTCAGAAGTGGGCCGGATCACGTATTTATCCGTAAGCTCACCCGCAGGAATCATGCGCGTCTTGCCGGTATCGGGGTCTTTTTGAGCCTCCAAACGGTGGTGCGTGACTACGGCGCACTCAGTGGCAAAGCCCTCGGCATGCTCCGCTTCCTTTTCTAAATATGCCACCGGGATAAGCATCGGGAAATACGCGTTGGAATGCCCGGTGCGCTTAAACTCGGCATCCAACTGCTGCTGGATGAGCTCCCAAATAGCGTAGCCCCACGGCTTGATGACCATACACCCGCGCACCTCTGAGTTTTCAGCCATATCAGCAGCCTTGATGACCTGCTGGTACCACTCGGGGAAATCCTGCGCGCGCATGGGAGAGATTGCATTCTGCTGTGCCATGAGGCGATATTAGTGTCTGGCATGGAAAAGTCAATTCATTTTTGCTTCGCAACCCACCTACGCAGCCGGATAAAAATAGTGCGCCGAACGGTGAAAGAGAGCGAAGGAAGACGCCTCGCTTCCGGAGCCCCCTCCCTCACGCCTCTGAGCAAAAGCTGCGCTTTTGGCCAAACTGATTTACAGCCGTCGGCAGGTTTCATCCTTCGGGCAGCGCATGTGCGCTGTCGTCCATACACCCCCCCCTCGCAGCGCTGCTGCGCAATGGTTCCAAATCGTAAATAGATAGCCGTTCCGCGGCTGCCTACAGTCGCTTCAAGGCCTCCTTGGCATCTTCATCCCCCTGATCAGCGGCTTTTTGGTACCATCTCCTTGCCTCCGCTATGTCCTTGCTCACCCCATCGCCCTTCTCATAGCACAAGGCAAGATTATACTGCGCCACCGCATGCCCCTGCTCCGACGCCAGACGGTACCACTTTACCGCCTCTGTCATGTCCTTACTCACCCCCTTGCCTCTCTCATAGCACCCGCCAAGATCACACTGTGCACCCGCGTGCCCCTGAATCGCTGCTTTGCGGTACCACTTCACCGCCTCTGTCATATCCATGCTCACCCCATTGCCATTCCGATAGCAAATGCCAAGGCTATTCTGCGCATCCGCATCCCCTTGCTCCGCTGCCAAGCGGTACCACTTCACCGCCTCTGTCATATCCTTGCTCGCCCCATTGCCGTTCTCATAGCAAATGCCAAGGTTATACTGCGCAACCACATTCCCCTGTTCCGCAGCCAGACGATACCACTTCACCGCCTCCGCCATATCCTTGCGCACTTCCTCGCCGTGCTCATAGCACCAGCCCAAATAACACTGCGCCTGAGCATCCCCTTGCTCCGCTGCCAAGCGGTACCACTTCACCGCTTCCGTCATGTCCCGGCTCACGCCTTCGCCGTGCTCATAGCACAAAGCAAGATTATACTGCGCACTCGCATGTCCCTGCACCGCCGCCAAGCGGTACCACTTTACTGCCTCCGTCACGTCTTTGCTCACTCCCCGGCCTGTCGCATAGCATACCCCGAGATTATACTGCGCCTCTGCCTTTCCCCGCTCCGCCGACAAACGGTACCACCTCGTCGCCTCCGCATAGTCCCGGCTCACGCCATTACCATTCTCATAGCATACCCCGAGATTAAAATAAGCATTCGCATACCCCTGATCTGCCGACAAGAGGAACCATTTCACCGCCTCCGCGTAATCCTGATTCACCCCTTCACCCTTCTTATAGCACAAGCCAAGATTGCACTGAGCCACCACATACCCCTGTTCCGCCGCCAGGCGAAACCACTTCGCTGCCGCCGCGTGATCCCGGTCCACTCCCCAGCCGTTCACATAGCACCAACCGAGATTACACTGCGCCCGCGCATAGCCTTGCTCTGCCGCCAGGCGGTACCACTTCACCGCCTCCGTGTAGTCCTTACTCACTCCCCAGCCATTCGCATAGCACCAGCCAAGGTTATTCTGCGCAATCGCATAGCCTTGTTTCGCCGCTAAACAATACCATTTCACCGCCTCCGCGTAGTCCTGGCTCACTCCATTGCCGGTTTCATAGCACCAGCCAAGATACCACTGCGCCTGAGCATCCCCTTGCTCCGCTGCTCTGCAATACCACTTCACCGCCTCCGTCATGTCCCTGCTCACTCCATCGCCGTCCTCATAACACAAGGCAAGATTATACTGCGCACTCGCATGTCCCTGCACCGCCGCCTTGCAGTACCACTTTACCGCCTCTGTCATGTCTTTGCTTACTCCCTGGCCCGTCGCATAGCATACCCCGAGATTGTACTGCGCCCGCGCATCCCCTTGATCTGCCGCCAGACGGTACCATTTCACCGCCTCAAGAAGATCCTTACTCACTCCTTCGCCATGATCATAGGACACACCAAGGTTGCACTGTGCCACCGCGTACCCCTGTTCCGCCGCCAAGCGAAACCACCTCACCGCCTCCGTCATGTCCCGGCTCACGCCTTCGCCGTTCGCATAGCACGAGCCAAGACCGCACTGCGCCTTCGCATCCCCCCGATCCGCTGCCAAGCGCCACCACTTCACCGCCTCCGCGTAGTCCTTGTTCACCCCCTTGCCGTCATAATAGCGTTTGCCGACCTCATACTGCGCCCATGCCTGACCGGCTTCCGCTTCCTTGTAGGGTGCGGGAATACCTTCCTCTGCCCATGCCATGACAGACAGGGTACATATCGCCACCATAACTCCCCGACGAATTACTTTCCGAATCTCTCTTTCGAAGGTGTGATTTTCATTCATGGTAAAAATAAAGGTTTGAAGCCTCGGTCCTGCCTCCCCTACCAGATGGAGACGAGCATACCTTTTTTTAAAACAAATGTCCAGTCTAAAAGACTAAGGTACAGGGCAAACGCATTTGAAAGAAGTTCATCAACGGAGAAAATGGCCTTGTTGGCTGATATGATCGTTGATACGCATCAAAAAAATGACAACAAGCAGTCATCGTGATGATGGCTCTCAAGAACTCTCCTGCCTACGTTCATGATTTGAAAAAAACTGCACAACGCGCACATGATCAATAAATCGTAATTCGTAACTCGTCAATCGTCAATAGCAACCGCATTTCCTAATGCGGTTG
>CANQAD010000077.1 GCA_947588735.1 uncultured Akkermansia sp. | reverse complement strand
GTCACTATTTTACCCCTCTCTTCGCATGACCTCAACTCTTTCTGTCATATGTTGCATTTGTTCTTGCAATTCACAAAACGGAATACGAACTAATATATTTTCTATCTCCTTGCACTGCCGAATCACCTGTGCTAGCGTGTCAGCATGATCACATCCATATCACCCCGTTCCCGCACCATTGCTCTCATCCTTGCCTGCCTGCTTTTTATTATCGGCCTAGGAGGCCTGCACCGCTTCTACACCGGCAGAATCATCTCCGGCATCATTCAACTGATCACCGCAGGCGGTTTCCTCATCTGGCAGATCATTGACATTGTCCGCATCATCATTGGTTCCTACGAAGATGCACAGAGTCGTGATGTCATCGAGTGGTGATTCATCATGTTAGTGATTTCTTCCATTTTCCACAGAGATGAATTTTTCATTCTCGACGTGAATCTTTTTTGTACAAAAAACGAGACTCGTCAACCTCTTCGAACATTTTCCTTGTTTCTCAACTTCTTTTAAATGCGTTTGCCCTGCATCCATGACCTCTATCCTAACCTCATTTTCGCGCAGATGAGAATGAGAACAACAGAAAGTACCCGGGAAGTTCACCCCGCTCACCTTTTCCACCGTCAGATTGTACCTTCGAATCAAATATCAAGGCACAGATGAAAGGAATACTAACAGGAGAAACTCCGGAGGAAGTCAGATCTCGTTGGTTTGCCACCTACGTCTGTGTGGGGCAAGGGAGTGGGAAAATTCCTCGCGATCGGACTGATTACGCAGAATGCTATGTTTTTGACGGCGGGAGACACGTTCCAAGGTCATACGGCGTTTTTCAGCACGGCGTTCAAGATCGGCAATTTCTGCGTCGAGCCGCAAAAAGTGCTCATAGCGTTCTTGAGTGAGCGCACCACTCAAAAGAGCAGCACGCACAGCACAATTGGCTTCTGCACGGTGAGAACAATCAGCAAAACGACACTGCTGCGCAAGTAATTCCACGTCAGCAAACTGCGCGCGTAACGTGGCGACATCCGTCCACATCTGAACTTCGCGCATGCCAGGGTTATCAATGAGTACACCACCGTCAGGGAGCAGAAGCAACTCGCGTGCCACCGTCGTGTGACGTCCTTTGCCGGTCACAGCATTCACCGCGCCTACTCGGCGGCATTCGCGATGAAGCATAGCATTCACAAGCGTACTCTTGCCTACCCCAGACGAGCCAACGACAAGTAGAGTTTCACCCGCATGAGATGTGAGGAGCTGTTGTGGAAGACCCTCCATTCGTGCCGCACTCACGGCATGCACCGCACCCGGCGCCATAGGATCCAATTCTGCAAGAGCAGTTCGAATAGCCTCTGTTGGAGTGACATCCACCTTGTTCACCAGGACCATCGGCTGCGCTCCACTTTTACGAATAAGCGTCAAGTACCGCTCTATACGTTTGGGGTTGAAATCCACCAGTGCGTCAGTAACGACGACCACAACATCTACATTGGCTGCAATGACCTGCTCCGCACATGATTTGCCAGGGATTTTGCGCGAAAAACGGTTTCGGCGAGGCAGAACCGCACGGACAACTGGCAACTCAGAGCCATCTCCAGGATCTACAGCCACCCAATCACCCACGGTGGGGAGATCAGCATCTGTGGCGGCATCGTGCCAGAGTTTGCCAGCCAGCACAGCCTCATGTTCCCCTACACCGGGCGCAAGCAGCGAATAATTGATGCGTGTTTCGCGACAGATGCGTGCGGGATACCACGCCGACTGCTGCAGCTGCTCCTGTGCAGCTTGCCAGTGGGGGTCCCACCCCAGTTCGCGAAGCAACTTATTCATGGCAGCAACGTCAGGGCATGTTCGACAATTCTCATGGCCAGCCACTCCTTGCTTTCCCGAGGCAGTTGAATCTCGCGATCCGGTAACACCAGGGTCACTTCATTCTCCGTCGAACCAAAACCAATTCCTGGCTGCGACACATCATTGGCCACAATCATGTCGCACCCCTTACGCAGCAATTTTTCACGTGCGTTGGAAATGAGATGTTGCGTCTCCGCCGCAAAACCAACCAACACACCGGTGAAAGAAAACTCCTCCCGCATGCTCGCCAGGATATCCGGCGTGCGCTCCAGCTCCAACAATACCCTGCCCTCACTCTTTTTGATCTTCTGCTGTGCCACATGCACCGGGCGATAATCCGCCACGGCAGCGCTGAGAATCGCCACATCAACGTCCCGCACCATATCCCGCACGGCTTCGTACATCTGCTGCGCCGTCTCCACGTGGATAAAGTCCACCCCCGGCGGCACATCCAATGTGGTGGGGCCAGAAATGAGTACGACCTCATGCCCCTCATGCCGTGCAGCGCCAGCTAAGGCATACCCCATTCTGCCACTGCTGCGGTTCGTCATGTAGCGCACCGGATCAATCGGTTCGCGCGTGGGGCCCGCTGTGACCAAGAATCTCATGCGGTTCATTGTACCACAGAGTACCCTGCCTGACAAGCCAAGGCAACCGCATGGGCACAGGCGATTGCCTATTTGTGATTGACGATGACGATTTGATTTTATCTTCGGTTTTTCCCTTTATTTTTATCCCTTGTTGCACGGCGTTATGATGATGGTATACATCGTTGTGGGTAGGACTCAGGCGTTAGGGTAGAATCGGGACATGAAGGCGGCGTTGCGTTCGGCGTAAAGAATTTCCGCCACGGCGTCAGCGGAGTGAATGCACATTTTTTCACAGTTGCAGAGGAAGGGAGAGACCTGGTCCCATTGTCCGGATGAAGCCATGTTGGTGCAGCCGCAAGAGTTCCGACATCGGCGCCGCAGTTGGCAAACGGTGCAAGCAGGTGTGCGATTGCCGCGAGCAGCAATGAGCCGCAGCTGAGCGGAACGGTCGATGCCGCGCTGCACATCTCCGAAGCGTATGGCTTCTTCCTCTGATTGACCCACCAGTCTTGAACAGGGAAAGAGCGAACCGGATACACTGACGGCGATTTCCTGCTCGCCGATGCGACAAAACTTGCAGGGTTCATCTGTTCCCTCGCGCAGATGGGAGCGGACCTTATCTTCAAAATGATCCAAGAGGAGAGGGTGTCCGCTACGGTACGAGGCAAGAAGAAATTGCATGACAAAATCGTACTGCTTTTGCAGCACAGCGAAAGTTTGGTCGTCCCATGAACTCCAATAGTCAAAGTTGAGACCGATTTCGCCTCGGTAGTGATCATGCAGCCACTTGATACCTTCGGCGAGCAGGTGCACATTGTTCGGTGTGACCACACAGATCACCGTTGTGCGAAGCTTGGGGTGGTCCCGGAGCAGTTCCAGCGCATGCGCGACAGAGTCATGGCTGCCTGAGCCATCGGCGAAGCGGCGATTGATGTTGTGCATGTCCGGGGAGCCGTCCACGGATAGGCCGACCTTAAAGTCGTGCGCTTCCAGCCATTCGATTTTATCCGATGTGAGCAGGGTGCAGTTGGTGGTGACACCAAAGCGTACTGGTCCGGGCAGGTCGCTGACATCTTGCGCCTGCATCCACTCTGTGCAACGGCGCAGGAGTTCCCACTCCAGCAAAGGCTCGCCTCCGAAAAAGGAGAGATCAAGTGCGTCTCCGGTGCGGCGCGCCTCCGCCAATCCCAGTTGCATGGCTGCCTCTGCCGTTTCCCAAGTCATCGAACGCGGTTGCTTACGTCCGGCGTAGCAGTAGCGACAACGCAGCGTGCAATCCTGCGTGAGACAGAGCGTGAGAGTGATGTTGCGGATCATCAAAAGGCGAAGTTTGCCGCAATAACCGGCTTATTTGCGTTCCGCCGGGACCCCACCGAGAATCTGTACGGGAGGTTCCTGTTGGCAGGAACTGAGCGCCAGGGTTGCTCCCACCGCCGCGACCGCTATCACAGGGTAGAACGGCTTCTTATCGTTTTTTTCCGGTTCGATTTTCATGGGTTCGTTGAGCGGGTGAGGATATAGTTTTTTGTAGGAATCCTACTTCCCAACGGTTATTATAGGCATGCGGTCGGGAGTTCCTGACTGTTGGCAGGAGCTGAGTGCGAGGATCGCCCCCACCGCCGCGACGGCTATCACGGGGTAGAGCGGCTTTTTATCGTTTTTCTCCGGTTCGATTTTCATGGGGTGGATGGTTTGGGTACTGTCGGTTTATCTTCCAGGCGCTAATTGCGGTTTACGCTTGGGCATCTCAGTTTGCTGGTTTTGTTCCGTCTTCGGTGAGAGAGTGTCACGAGTATAAATCGGAGCTTCGCCAACCCAGCCCTGCAGGAGCCTGTCCTCTTTTGGAGTTTCGGTTGTGCAGGCAGACACAGTCAGCGCAGCCATAGCCGCTATACTGGGATACAGCGGGGCTTTTGCTACTGTGCTGGGGCAAATCCTCATCCTCTCTCAGGATACTCTATGTCTTGCAGGATAGCAAGAATAATCGACGAATAGGAAGCTTCTCGCAAATGCGGTTGCTCTGGTCAAACGGGACTCAACGAGAAAAGGGGCTTCTTAACCTTGGCGGCATGCGTCGTTGTGAACAACTTGACGAACTGATCGACCCATTGCTCAATCGTCCGACGTTGGTAGGCGAAGAAAAAAATCCTTGAAATCTACGAGCACCATGCCGAAGAGCGATGTTCGACCATATTGAAAGTCAGCTACCTCAGCCACCAATTTACCTCCCGGGGCGTAATAGCGAGCACCACCCATGGAGACGCTGCCTTTGGAAGCGCTGTCAGCCGCCGTGAGCAAACCGGCGCCTCGCACAAAAAATCCGACTGCATCCCCTGCGATATTTTCCAGAGGCCGAGCCGTTTTAGCTGATAAAAGGATATTTGCACAGCGTAAGCGTCCGGCCGTGGAGCAGCAACAAGGTGGAACGTATTATCCTGAGCATCCAACTTGCCGAGTACGGCTTTTAAGTCACGCATCGAAATATGCGGCCAGCTTCTCCTATTTCACGCCTCCCTTTCAAGCTGGACGGCATGCCGTCGAAATGCTCCAGAGTGACCGAGGCCACGTAGATGGAGTTTGACTTATGATTTTCACCTAATACGCGCTGATCCCAATCGGTGTTATCGGAAATATCCCAATACGAATCAAAAGGCATGCGACTATAGTACGTCTTTTCATAACGCGTAATGAACCCCGTTCGGGGAATGCGATCGAAATCCGTAGTTTGGCACGGAGTCATAAGACCCATCAACGCACCAACCACGATTTCTCAACCAATGAGCTTTCTTATATTCGTCATGATGACTTGAGCACGTTGATTTTTAAACTTTGAAACCCATGCTCCCATTTCCGCCTCGCGACAATTGCCCTCTTGCACCACGCGTAGGATTCCCTTTGGTGTCTAGAAACTCCAGCGCACGGCGGAGCTAAAGGTCCAACCGTTGTAGCAATCCGAGCCTTCTGAACGGGCAGTGGTGTACTCCGCGCCAAGCATGAGTTTCAGCGCATTCTTATCCTTAGCAGAAGCGTAGAAATCGGCGCCCAAATAAAAGGCGTTGATACTGTCCGTCCAAGAGGGGGCAATGGTCTGGGTACAGATATAGCGATCCGCTCCGAGCTTGCATGCGCCATGGCCTGTCATGCCGGTGTAGCGGAAGATGAGATCTACATGAGGAGTGACAGCGTACATGGGCTGGAGCTGCAAACCGATATTGTTGGTACCCTTACCGGTCTCCTGCTCAAAGGCAGCGACGACGTTAGACAAGAAATGGAAACGACCATGCTTGAATTCATAGCTTAGCGAAACGGCATCCTGGAAACCAAGACCGTAGTAATTGGCGCCGGGATTGTGTTTGCCGTGGTAGGCATTATCAAAGTCATGCAGGTACTGGGCGGAGAGAGCATGATATCCGGAATCCGTAACGCGATATTTATGCGAGGCACCCAAAATAATGAAGCACTTGTCCTCCCAACCAAACTCTCCGGAGAAACCTCGGCCATCAGTGTACTCATCAGTGTGATCAGGATTCTTAGTGGCACTGGCACGGTCATTAGCCATGAACTGCAGATAGACCTTGTCTTCCTTGTTGGGCGCATAGGTTACATCAATTCCCCAATTGGAATCCTGCGCAAATTGATTGGAAATGACGGAACGTTCAATGCAGGCAATCGATGAGCTGGGAATAGAATAGTCCGTCGTGAAAAGTGATTTGATCTTACCCACCTGCACACTGAGTCCCTTGACGGAGTGGATATCCTTTTTGAGCCACAGCTCGAAGAGGCTCGTGTAGGTAAAGTTACGCTTAGTACGACCATTTTTGAAGGTCTCACGCTCTGGCAATCCCCCGATGCGCACCCACGTCCGAAACGTGGTATCTCCCTTGAAATCAGCAGTAAGCCCTACCCACGAGCGGCGGAATTCCTGATTCACCGGTGAGGCTCCTTTCTTGAGGTGCAGACCATTGCTGCCATTCGGTTGCACGGCCGCCAATTGAAACTGTTCCAGCCAGGAAAGTTTGACCTTGCGTACAAAACTCTCCGGTTTTTCATAAAGGACGAACGCTTTTTTTGCTCTTGCTACCTGATCATCCACACGATCAGAAAGGGTAGCGGCAGAGACCACAGTCCCAGCAGTCCATGCAACTGCGGCCATGAGGTATATTTGCTTATTCATAGGGAAACAGGAGAGGATCAGTGCAACTTAGATAGAAGAGTCGGCGCATCAATGATGCTCATGTAGGGCTTATAGTCGATCCCGGCATCCAAGAGATAAAGCGTGAGCAAGCGCTTCACCGTGCTCAGCAGTTTTTCGGGCTCCCACGGCTTTTCCACATAGTTATCCACCTGCCCTTCATTGATGGCATTGATGGTGTCGGCATGCGTGGCTTGCCCTGTGAGAAGGATCTTGCGCGTGTGGCGGAATCGGCGATCTTTTGCCACTTTCCCCAGCAGCTCGGTTCCAGTTTCCCCCGGCATCACTTGATCAGAAATGACAACAGCTATGTGTCCGCCCTCGGAATCAATCTGCTCCATCAGACGCAGGCAATCTGCCGTGCCTGAAGCATCCTCCAAGCGCACATGTTCGGAAAGAGGGCGCAAGTCCCTCATGACAGAATCCAGCACTTCGGGCTGGTCATCGACGCAGATGATATGAATCTTATCCATGGATTTGTGTGGTAGGTAAGTTAATGGTGAATGTAGTGGTAGAGTCAGTGCTATGAAGTTCAATCGTGCCGCCGTAGCTGTCCACAAGTCGGCGTACAATGGAGAGGCCAAGCCCGAGGCCGAAGTCCAAACCAAGCTTCTTTGTCGTGAAGCTTGGTTGAAAAATCTTGTCGCGTATTTCCTCCGGGATAGGGGGACCATTATTGGAAATGGCGACGGCCACGTATTCCGTCGGCAGCAACTGCAGACCATCCGCATGGATGTGAGCCGTGGCTATGCAAATTTCCGGCTGCGGCGTGTCAGCCTGTTCCATGGCATCACACGCATTTTTGATGATATTGGTCCAAATCTGCACAAGTTCAGTGACGTCGGCAAAAATAGTCGGCACGTCGCCGAATTGCACGCTCACCTGCATATTCTTGATACGATTAGTTAGAAGACTGAGAGCATCCTTTACGGATTGATTCACGCTCACTCCATCAGCCCGACTGCTACTGCCGCCGCCAAGCAACTTCACCGCACGCACAATGCCTGACGCGTGACGGGCAGCCATTTGCAAGTCACGCAGGTCGTGCCCTAATTCCCAAAAGCGGTAATTCTGCCCCACATGCTTCACAAAAGATGCGCCGCGCTTCGTCAACTCATCTGCGCCGCTCGCCACATGAGCAAGCACCTTTGCTGCCTCTTGGGACAAGCCCCATTCACGCTCGAATTGGCGGGCTCGCGAGCGAATGTCCGCAGCGGCCACGAAGGAGTCGTCCTCGTACCCCAGACGGAAGAGCTCGGCATTCTTTGGGGCATCCGCATTCAAAAATGCAGTGAGATGTTCGGCTACAAAATCAGCACGGCGAGAAATGACGCCGACAGCATTGTTGAGCTCGTGCGCAATGCCCGCCGAAAGCTGTCCGAGCGTCGCAGCCATTTCCGCGCGCTGCAAGAGGCGCACAGCCTCCTCCTTCTCCGAAACATGGGTGAAAATACGGAAATTGCGCGCGGCAAGCTCGTGTACAAGCACTGGAATGAACTGTTGCTCCAGAGAGCCGTAAATTTCCGGTTCCACGGCCGACGTGCGATCATCGATGTATGCCACCTCGGCATCCTCCAACGCAACGATGTGGTAGCTGCTATGGTAAGAGCGCGAGAAGAAGGATTGTACGCACACGTAAGAACGCGGCTCAGCACGGAATACTTCCTGCCCACGCACTTGGGTTTCCGCCGGCAACTCTGAACCCTCGAAAGTGTCAGAGCGCCGGTAGGCCACAAAGTTGCCCCTGAGCACTAGAAAAAGACGGTGACACTCCTCATTCTGCCGCACCAGTTCCCCACCCGCCGGAATGGCAAGAATGCGGTCCGGGTCTGTAAAATAGACCCGGTTGACCCGCTTGAGCGGGCGCATGATGTGATCCGGCAGGGTAATCATGAAGCGGAGTTACATAGCAAAGAAACCGATGCTCTGCAGGAAATACATGAGCACAAAGGTAAGGAACAAACCGAGCAAGCAGAGAATGGTGCCGGAAATAGCCATACCCTTTTGCTCCACCAGCCCGGTGGCGTAGGCGAGCGCATTGGGCGGCGTGGAAATCGGCAGAGCCATGCCCAACGATGAAGCAAACGCAATGGAACAGAGCAGACCGATAGCTCCGGCTCCATCCATGCTGTGAGATTGCATCATAGCCCCGGCCACCCCGGCCAATATCGGCATGAGCAACGAAGCCGTAGCCGTGTGGCTCATGAACGTGGCCATGAAAAGACAGATGAAGCCCGCACCGACCATAAGCACCGTGGGATTCCACGTACCGAAGGGAATGGCGTCAATCATATCCTTCGCCAGACCGGTCTCCTGCAGCGCAACACCCAGAGCAAAACCGCCGGCCACGAGCCAAAGCACATCCCAGCTCATCGATTTAAGATCATCTTTGGTGATGACTTTGGTCGCCGCGAATACGGCGATGGGAATGATGGCTATCGTGTTGGAATCCAGTCCAAGCTTGAAGTTCTCGCTAAAGCACCACAGGGCGATGGTGACAGCAAAAGTGACATAAACCACGATGGCTTTCGGTGTCTTGAGGAAGCTGCCTCCCACCTCGAGCTTGAGTTCCTTCTGCTGGATGGGGAACATTTTGACCAAGATCAACCACCCTACCAGCAGCATCACGATGACAAACGGCACGCCGAAAAGCATCCACTTACCGAAAGTGATGGAGAGTCCCATATCCTGCATGGCTTTCAAAGCAATGGCGTTGGGCGGCGTGCCGATGGGAGTGCCGATGCCTCCAATGTTCGCCGCTACGGGAATGCACAGCGCAAACGCTGCACGCCCGCGGTCATTGGGGCCGAAAAGAGAAAGCACCGGCGTGAGAATGGCAAGCATCATCGCCGCCGTCGCCGTGTTGCTCATGAACATCGAGAAGAGCGCCGTCACTACCATCAGCCCCAGCATGACGTACTTCGGGTTCGTGCCAAACGGCCGCAGCATCACCCGCGCCAGATTGATGTCCAAGCGATACTTCGTCGCTGCCGCCGCCAGGAAGAAACCTCCCAAAAACAGGATGATGATCGGGTCTGCAAAGGTCGCCATCGTCGTTTTCTGCTGCATCAGGTTCACAAACTTGAGACCGTGGATACGTGAGGAAATTTCCGGGGAATAAAGGCGGTGGTGGGCATCCCGGAGCTGCTGAGCCGCCGCCAAGTCGT
>CANQAD010000076.1 GCA_947588735.1 uncultured Akkermansia sp. | reverse complement strand
TCGCGGTGGGGCGATACATAGTCATCGTTCACCACAACGAGCTTGGAAAACGAATCGCGGATACAACGGAGCGGACGTGTCTCCTGGGCGCGTTTGGCGGCATCGGGAATAGACCATGCGGATTGCAGGTAACAACGATCACTCCCGCGATTGATCATGAAATCGACCTCGCGTGAGCCCCCGGCATCGCGCACCTCTCCCACATCCCGCTCTTTCAACTTCCTGGGCGCTCCTCTCCTCCCCTTGAGATCCTTCTTACTCTTCCCTAGCTGTCTGATAATGTGCTTGCGACTGTACTTGAATATCCTTGCTACTTTCGTGATAAAAGTACTTCGCTCCTTGCGTGTGCGTAGCATTTTGTACTTATTGCGTGCCTCAATGATGTTAGCAATACCTTCTTGTCCTTTGTCTGTGTTTACCATACAGACATTATGGTACCCTATTTCTGTCCAGACGATAAATCTCTTGCCATCTTTTTCCCCGTTCGGTGCACTTATTTTTGTCCGATTGCGGAGACATGCGAAAAATTAAAAGTAGCTTGACAGCGCGTGGTCCAGGACGTAGGATGGATCATCATGCCCATAAGGCACAACATCATTCTCAGTTTTCTGTTGCTCCCGGCAAGTGCGCAGGAGCCTCAAATTGACGAAAAGAATCAGGGTGCTGAGCTTGCTCCATCACCGACTGGAGAGGTTCAGTATTTGGGCGATCAAATACTCAACGAAGCTCGAGAGGTACTGAAGTTGCTCACCGAGATCTCAGACCGCACCACCGCTGATGCCGCAGCCGAACCTCTGCGTGAACGTCTAAAATCTCTCGACAATCAAGTGCGTATGCTCGAGAAACTACCCTTCTCGGATGAGCAGGATGCCCGCACCATCCACAGCGATATGACGGCGTTAAAACACCTGTCTCAGGCAGTATTGGAAATCATACGCAGGTTGCAAGATGTGGGCGCTTACGGAAGCCAAGCACTCATGAACGTTTTTGAGCAATACAAATTCGGAAAGGAACCGGCGTCAGTGCTTCGCTCGGATGATATTCCGCACAGCCAGCTGTGCAACCAGCTTGCAGATGAAATTGAGGATGCCTTGTACACTCTACGCAAGATTCAGGATGAGGTCAGCGCACGCGATGGAGCTAACACGGCGGAGGACCTGCTCCATAAAATTGAACGCACACATGACCTGCTCACTCAACTTGCAGCGCCGCGCACGGACGAACAGTGTGAAGCTCTTGAATCTGCTCGTGCACGTATGCGCCACATCTGCGCCGAGATCCGCAAGGTACATGATTCCCTGCGATTGAATCAGTTTTTTAAGGAGCCGAGGTTGGACGACATACTGGATCGCCTGATCCGTGCCACCGTGCTGTAAAGCTCTAATGTACCAGCTCATCCGGCATGCCATATTCCAACACCATGGCTGCCTCTGATTCTATGGCATTTTTTTCCTGTTCCAGCAACTCTTTACGCATGCTGTAAACGCTCTTGGAGCGACTGATATACTCATCCGCCGTAGAAGCCGGTTTGCTGTTCAGATAGTTGATGTGCTTGAGCATAAAGCCGCGCCAATTATAGTATTCGTTCATGCTGGCACGCATGCTTTGAACGCGGGCTCGATGTTCAATCATCTCATCCACCACTTTCATTTTCTCGCGTTCGTAACGATCCTTGCTCTGCTTGTAATTATACCAGTGGTAAAGCTTCGTATCCGCCGTGTAACTAATACTCAGATTGATGCGCGTGTCGTCCATGTTCAGAAAAGCGCCTTGATATATGCCACCTGAAGAGGAAAAGAGCGAAGGACTGTAGATGCTCGTGTTGATAGTTGGTAAATAATTGAGAGCCACATTGTACTGAGCCATGCGGGCCTGCTCCAGACGCATGGCGTATTGGCATACCACAAGTTCACTGAGGCGGTCAAGGCGTTTTTCGTACTCACTCCACTGGATATGCGGCATGCTTTCAGGCAATATGTTCCAACGTGCATCGTTACGTCCGATCTGCCGAGCCACGTCGCGCCAGTATTGTCCATCGGCATCTTTCTCTCCCCTCACCCCCATGCGTTCCGATGTCTTCAAATCGTCGGGAGCCCTGCTCTCCAGCTCACGAATCTTCATTTCGATCTCTCTCTCCCTCACCAATTTGTAAAGCCGGGAGACAGCTTCGCGGCATCTCCCCTCCCGAGCCTTGATGGCAGCTATAGTTCGCACCTTGGCAGAGTACACGCGGTAGGGCACTTGGGTAAGCGCGGGCATGCCAAACGTCACATTCACCGAATGACTCATCTCATCGGAATTCACAGCATCTGTAAGCTGCGACAGCGAGCGCGTAATATAGCCGTAGTAGGAAAGCCCGGGAACCATTTCCGTGTACACGCTCAGAGATTCGCGTTGCGCTTGTCTGATTTGATCCTCAACTTCCAGCACCCCTACGTTGTGCTTTACAAGCAGGCTCACTGCCTGGTTCCATGTGATGGAACGCACGGGCAGGCTATCCCAATTTTGCGTTTCGGTATACATCCCCTCGACGCGAGCTTGCGCGCGCGCAAGGTGCCGCTTGACGCTACACGAGCACATGCACGCCAACGCAAGCAGTATAAGAATCGTACGCCTCACCGTTGAGGCATTCTACCATATTTTCCTGTCCCAAGCAAGCATGATTCCTCAGGATATATGAAAAATCAAGGAAATTAAATCATTCAAGGAAGACGTCATCATCTCTCAACCTTCCACCGTCATTCCAAGCACCAAACATTTTGCCACGGCGCGTGAAGTCAATGAACTTGGCAAGACGTCGGGAGAAGAGTTCCGGCTGATTGCGTTTGATCTGGATGGTATCGATGCGCACGCGGCGGTAAAGTTCCGGAAAGGCACGAAAATTCCGCCACGTCATTTTATCGGCACGCAGTGCATCCATGATATCTTCAGCGATGCAGAAGCGGCGCGCGCGGGACAACGCCTCGCTGCCGGCGGGGGTCATGAGGCCGAGGCGTATCAACCTGGCACAGCGAGCCTTGTTGAGCTCACTCCAATTGGAGGCTGATCCCGGGCGGCGGGGAGAAAAACGCTGCCGGGTCACACCATCCTCCATGCGCCGCACAACGCTGTCAATCCAACCGAAGCACAGAGCCTCTTCCACAGCGTCCAGATAGGAAACAGCAACTGGCACCGTCTGGGCCGCTCGAGAGAGTTGAACCCAACATTCTCGAGCGTTCACGGCATACCGCAAATACCAACGGCGCAGGCCAGGGCGATCCAGGCCATCCAATCTTGGAGATAAATCCATGAATCCAAGGTAACACAAACAGACATGCGACGCAAGAGTCTCTTGCATTTTCTCTTGCAAATGAGAGGCAGATACGGTATGATGCCGCGCGCTATGAGAGAATTGCCCAAGGCATACGAGCCCGCTCAAGTGGAGGAAAAATGGCAGAAACGCTGGCAGGATGAAGGCTGTTTTCACGCTGACCCTCACTCTGCAAAACCGGCCTACAGTATCGTGATACCACCGCCGAACGTGACGGGTGTGCTGCACATGGGGCATGTGCTCAATAATACGATACAGGACATTTTGGCACGCCGCGCGCGGCAGGAAGGCAAGGAAGTACTCTGGCTGCCCGGTACCGATCATGCAGGCATTGCGACCCAAGCGCGCGTTGAGAAAGAGCTGGCAAAGGAGAACCCGCCGCGCACACGTTTTGACGTGGGCCGTGAGGATTTCGTGAAAATGGTGTGGGCATGGAAGGAGGAACACGGAGGCATTATCATCAAGCAGCTCAAAAAACTCGGCTGCTCCTGTGATTGGGAACGCGAGCGCTTCACCATGGATCCGAGCTATGCGGCAGCCGTGGCGCGCGTGTTCACTGAATTATTCCGCGAAGGGCTCATTTATCGCGGGTTGCGCATGGTAAACTGGGATCCGGTACTGCTCACCGCGCTGTCGGATGAAGAGGTGATCATGACTCCGAGCAAGAGCAAACTATACACCGTCCGTTACCGCTTGGAGGAAGACCCGAATCGCTGGCTGCTGGTAGCCACCACACGCCCGGAAACCATCATGGCCGATGTAGCGGTGGCAGTGAACCCAAAAGACCCGCGTTATGCAGATTTGCTCGGCAAGAATGTTATTCGTCCACTGTGCGAAGCGCCCCTGCCCATCATTGCAGATGAGCACGTGGAGATAGGCTTTGGCACAGGTGCCCTCAAAATTACTCCTGCACATGATCGCGTGGACTTTGAGGTGGGTGTACGCTTCGGGCTGAAAATCATCGACGTGCTTACCGCCGATGGCCATATCAACTGCCCCGATTGCCCGGAACTGCACGGCTTGGATCGTTTTGCCGCTCGTGACAAATCGGCAGAATTGCTGCGCGAAAAAGGGCTGCTGGAGAAAGAGGAGGCCTACGACAACAACGTAGGTGTGAGTCAGCGCTCGGATGTTCCCATCGAACCCCGGCTGAGCATGCAGTGGTTCCTCCGGTATCCCTGTGTACAGAAAGCCAAGGATGCCGTTAGCAAGGGCGATATTATCTTCCGCCCAGCCCACTGGGCTAAAACGTATGCCCACTGGCTGGACGGCATCCAGGATTGGTGTATCAGCCGCCAGCTCTGGTGGGGACACCGCATCCCGGTGTGGTACCGCAAGGATCAGGCCGCCAAACTCAAAGAAGCTTCGAAGCTGGATGCTGAAGATGCGGAGGCAGGACGCATTTATGTGGGCGTTGAACCACCTGACGACCTGGAAAATTGGGTGCAGGATGAGGACGCGCTGGATACGTGGTTCAGCAGCTGGCTGTGGCCCTTCGCGACCATGGATGATGAGTGCCGCGCCAAATTCTACCCCACCAGCGACCTGGTGACCGGTCCGGATATCATCTTCTTCTGGGTCTCGCGCATGATTATGGCTGGATACCGTTTTGCAGGCGACAAACCATTCTCCAACGTCTTTTTCACATCCATCGTGCGTGATTTGTTGGGACGCAAGATGAGCAAGAGCCTTGGCAACAGCCCGGATCCGCTCGATTTGATTGCCCGCTACGGTGCGGATGGTTTGCGTTTCGGCCTCATGCGCATCGCTCCAACCGGCACAGATGTGAAGTTTGATGAAAAGCAAATTGAGGAAGGTAAAAATTTTGCCAATAAGCTGTACAACGCCGCGCGCTTCCGCATGATGCAGGGTGAAGCGTCTTCTGATCCCGCTCCGCACTTTGCTGCAGTACACATCGATATTCTTTCCAAACTCAAAGAGCTGCATGCTCAGGTAGCCGATGCCCTTGGTAAATATGAATTCAACGCCTGCACTCAAGCTCTGTACTCCTTCTTCTGGAACGAATACTGCTCCCTCTTCCTGGAAGCCGTAAAAAATGACCTGCGGGAAGGAGCCGATCCCGCCGTACGCAACGCTACGCTGCACACCATCGATACTGTACTGCGCCACTACCTGGCGCTCCTCGCACCCATCATGCCCCACATTGCTGAGGAGTTATGGGAGAGTCTAGGCTACTCTGCGCGGCACGATGGGAAGCCCCTTATGCTTACTGAGCTCCCGGACGCGGAAGCCCTGCTCTCCGGGTTGGATGAAACGGAGATTTCACTAGCTCGCTCCACTGCGAACGCCCTGTACGAAACGGCTAACAGGGCTCGCAATCTGAAGACAGAATACAACTTGGCAACCAACAAAAATGTCCGGCTTGTCGTAAGACCTGCACTGCCGATGGACACCGATTTAGCGAGCCGATTAGCCTTGTTGGTCGGAGCCAGAGAAGCGACGGTGAATAAGGATTACGCAGTGCCGCGTGGCACCCCAACCGCGCTTACCCCGTTAGGCGAGCTCTTCCTGCCGCTGGAGGGACTAGTGGATGTGGAAGCCGAAAAGGCACGCATCGCCAAAGAACTTGACAAAATTACCAAGGAAATTGCTCGCAGTGAAGCAAAACTTGGCAATGTCTCCTTCGTGCAGCGTGCACCGGCGGACGTTGTGCATCAGGAAGAAGCCCGGCTACGCGACTGGAAGGAAAAGAAGCAACATCTCACCGCCATGCAGGCAACCTTGTCATGATGCTCTTGCGTCACCCGGTTATGCTGCTTGCGGCGGTGCTGCTTATTCCCTGCGCACCACTTAACGCGCAACAGGAAAAAGACATCCAAGAAGAGCCGACCACACACCGCGAGGCCGCGCTCATGCTCATCAACCTGCTGCGCCAAACAGACGACTGCTTGGCGACATGCGTCGATGCCTCCACTGTGCGGGCAGCCCTGCCGAAACTCCGCGAACTGGCAACGTTGGCACGAGATTTCAAACGCATGCAGAATGCCCTTCCGGAACCCACGACGCAGGATTACATGGCTGCACAGGACTTGACGGGAGACTTTAATACTGTGTGGAATTCCATTCGCGCTCACATTGAGCGCATGGAGTCTGCCAAATTGCTAACTCCAGAGTTGCGGGAGATCCTCGCGATAGCACCGCCCGCACCTTCCCGTTCATCGAATCTCCAATGAGTGTTGTCCCCCCCAAAAATTGGGGGAAGAGTGAAGATTTTTTGCTTAGAAGTGCTCCACAAGATATAGTGTAAAAATCAGACGAAGAGTGCCAGATAAGACGAGATTCAACTGTGGAAGCAAAAACATAAGATGGTTATACACAAAATTCAGACTTGCAAAATGTCAGTAAATCCGTATGATTCAGGCAACTCTCTCCGTTTTTTGCCATGAAAGTGACACGAGCCACCAACGCAACAATGAGTGAAGCTGATGCGCGCAGCCTGACGGACTTCATCATGTTTTCACAGCGCAACTTGATCCTGAAATTATCTCCGCTGCTCAATCGCGGGCGCATCTCCTACCCCCAGTTTTTTTTACTGGCCTACTTGGAGGAAGAGGAATGCCTCTCCATGAGCAGCATCGCGCGTATCATGGGGCATTCCACGGCGGCTGCCACAGGCATGGTAGACAAGTTGGAGGAACTCGGTCTTCTGCGCCGTTTTACTGCTTCCTCTGACCGCCGAAAAATCATGGTGAGCATCACCGAACAAGGCAAGCAGCTCGTGGGAGATCTGCGCAACAACATTGCCCAGGATCTCGCACAGCTCATGGTTGAGGATGATGAGAGATTACCCCTTAAGAAAGCACATCGTTTCATCTCGGGCAACAGGGCTCGAAAAATTACCTCCTCTCGTTAATAACCATGACTTTGTATGCCCCGTCGTATTTGGATCGCATCAATGCTTTCCCCGAGAACTTTGCACGTTTTATCACACGCATTCCGGGTGTGCCGGTAAGCACCAATCGAGAGGAGGTGATTGC
Organism: uncultured Akkermansia sp.; assembly: GCA_947588735.1. Classification (GTDB taxonomy): domain Bacteria; phylum Verrucomicrobiota; class Verrucomicrobiia; order Verrucomicrobiales; family Akkermansiaceae; genus Akkermansia. The sequence continues at coordinate 2,598 of CANQAD010000076.1, read as the reverse complement.
TGCTCTCGCTCCCGCACATGAGCAGATTCTGCGCGAGGGGGGTATTGATCCAAGGTTCCTGCGTCTCTCCCAACAGGTGCACGGCAACCGTGTAGCTATTGTGGGTGACATAGGCTGCTCGTATCCCGTGGAAGGAGTGGACGGATTGTTCTGCGGCGGGGTGGCGGATTGCTGTTTGGGCATTTACGTGGCGGATTGCGCCGCAATTTGGGTGTACGATACTGTGAGCGGAAGTCGGGGGCTTATCCATTCCGGCAAAATGGGCACGCAGCTTAACATCGTAGGTGAGCTCTTTGCGCGCATGTACAAAGTACTCGGCGTTCAGGCCAGAAACTGCATTGCCATTATTTCTCCTTGCGTGCGACCCCCCCATTACGAAGTCGATATCCCCTCAGCCGTATGCGAGCAGCTCATGGAAGCTGGCGTCCAAGCCAGCAATATCGTGGACTGCGGATTGGATACCGCCGCTGATCTGAATACCTTTTACTCTTACCGTATGGAAAAGGGCTGCACCGGTCGCATGTTGGCGCTCTTTGGTCGCACAACCCCGGCGGTTTAATGCGCACCGATACAGACAAAACAAAACTGCGGCGTCACATGCTTACGATACTGCGTGCCCTGCCGCGTGAGTACGTGGTCGGACAATCTGCTCATTTGCGCGGGTTGCTGCACCCCATACTGAAAACAAATAAACCGCTGACCGTCTTTTTGTACGCCGCCTTACCGCACGAGGTGGACCTGCTCCCTCTTCTCTCCCGCTACCCGCAACACGCTTTCTACTTTCCGCGATGTCTGCCGGAGCGCCGCCTGTCCTTCCACCACGTCACCGACACACGCACCCACCTTTTCCCGGGCGCTATGGGCATCCCAACTCCTCTTGACACGCTACCGACACGACCTGCTTACCAGGCCGATCTCATCATTGTGCCCGGTCTTGCATTCACCGCATCGGGGCAGCGCTTGGGCTACGGTGGCGGCTTTTACGATCGACTGCTCTCTGTCTGCCCCACAGTCCCTTCCCTTTCATTAGCTCTTCCTCAGCAGCTTCTGCCGATCATCCCTACCGATGAGCACGACTGTCCCGTAGCCCGTGTTCTCTCTCTCGGCTGATTTTTTGTATTTTTTTTTGCAAATACTGTTGACATCCTCTCCTTTTTGTGTTAAATTACCCTTGTTCCTGCGGAAATAGTAGGAATTAATTTAATTTAGAACCCAATCATGAGCAAGAAATACCGATTTGAAACATTGCAAGTACACGTGGGGCAGGAGCAAGCCGACCCGACGACGGATTCACGAGCCGTCCCGATATATGCAACGACGTCGTACGTATTCAAGGATAGCGAGGAGGCAGCCGGGCGCTTTGCGCTGACGCGGCAGGGAAATATCTACACGCGGCTGATGAACCCCACGAACGATGTGTTAGAAAAGAGAATCGCAGCGTTAGAAGGGGGCGTAGGAGCGCTGGCCGTAGCATCGGGCACGGCGGCGGTGGACTACGCGGTGCGCAACATCACGGGTGTGGGGGACCACATCGTCTCCTCAACGACTCTTTATGGCGGCACCTACAACCTCTTTGCGCATCTGTTTAAGGAGGTGGGAATCGACGTCACCTTTGTGGACGTGGCGGAGCCAAGCAACTACGAGACAGCAATACGTCCGAACACGAAGCTGCTCTACGTAGAGAGTCTGGGCAACCCGAACAGTGACGTGGCGGACATCGAATCCATTGCCGCCATCGCGCACAAGCACGGGATCCCGCTGGTGGTGGACAACACCTTCGCCACGCCCTACCTGTTGCGTCCGATTGAGTACGGCGCGGATGTGGTGGTCCACAGCGCGACGAAATTCATCGGCGGTCACGGGACGGTGATGGGCGGTCTCATCATTGACGGCGGAAAATTCGACTGGACGCAGAACGACAAATTCCCCGGTCTCTCCAAGCCGAATCCCAGTTACCACGGACTCGTGTTCACGGAGGCGGCCGGTGCAGCAGCGTACATCACAAAGATACGCACCACCCTGCTGCGCGACCAGGGGGCGGCCATCAGTCCATTCAATTCCTTCCTCCTGCTTCAGGGGCTGGAGACGCTCTCGCTGCGCGTTGAGCGGCACGTGCAGAATGCGCTCGCCGTCGTGGATTACCTGAGTCACCATCCGCAAGTGGAGAGGGTGAATCACCCCGTTCTGCCCAGTCACCGCGACCACGAGCTCTACAAGAAATACTACCCCAACGGAGGTGCCAGCATCTTCACCTTCGAAATCAAGGGCGGCAAGCAAAAGGCGCAGCAGTTCTGCGAGAATCTCAAACTCTTCTCCCTGCTGGCCAACGTGGCGGATGCCAAGAGCCTCGTGATTCACCCGGCCTCGACGACGCATTCTCAGCTCAGCGAGGAGGAGCTGCTCTCCGGAGGCATCACCCCTTCCACCGTCCGTCTCTCCATCGGCATCGAAAATGTGCAGGACATCATCGATGACCTGGAACAAGCCTTCTCAACCATTCAATAAGATCACTCAACCATTCAATAAGATCATGAAAATATACCAATCGACCACAGAACTTGTTGGGCATACGCCGCTACTGGAACCTGTGCACTACAA
>CANQAD010000075.1 GCA_947588735.1 uncultured Akkermansia sp. | reverse complement strand
CTTCATTATGCACACCTCCTTATAGGGACGGCGTGGTCGGAGAAACCTCTACGGGCAGCGGACCCGATAAATTGAGATTTCACCAACTCATCCGTCGCAGTAATTAGTTTCTGATAGGATTTTCTTGTGGCGTCTATAGCCCACATAAGATCAGCAAGTTCGCGTTGTTTATCCAAATTAGGAAGCTCAAACTCATAGTTCCTTAGATGTTCCCACTTTACACGAGGAGAAAGAGAGCCGGCAGACTTGCCGACAGCAAAGTCAAACAGGGCGTCGTTCTGAATAATGAACGGTAGGAGCTCAGGAAGGAGACGGTCTGGTATAGCTTCGATAACTGTAATGTCACCGGAGCAGATGCCATCAAATGGCGCAACAGCAGCCTTTTTCAGGTAAGCTCTGCGCCGGCCGAACAGAACGTTGCCTCTGCGGAACATCTTAGTAAAAGTGTTATCACCACCTTCATCCCAATTAGTAAGCGTTACCTCACCAGGAAGCAGATGTTCGAGGCCGACAAGGGGATATCCGTCTTTACTGACTTTACAGGTCTCCTTGTGCTCAATCGCAACTTCACCTAATTGGACTTTACTCATTGCCTTTTAATCTCCTTTCCAAGCATTGAGTTCAATTTTTCGTAGCTTAATTTCATCATTTTAGAGGAGGCTCTCCAACTATCATAACGTTCCTGAACTGTGCGACTATCAATCTCCTCCTCGCACATTTCTTGTTTTACGTACAGCGGAATACTCAGGGAGAAGTTGTTGTCAGCTATGTCCCGGGTCGTTGCGATCCTTGCGAAGTCGGCGTCGTTGCAGTAGTTCCTATAAGCGGTTGCAATACGTCTGATATGTTGGTCTTCAAGATAGCTCTGTGCGTTCTTTCGCTCCACCTCATTTATGGCATTAATGAAGAGTATCTGTCCCAGCCGTTCCTGTCTCTTAGTCATACGGCAGATCATGATACAGGCTTCCATCGGAGAGTTGTAGAACAAATTCGGTCCAAGCCCGATAATGCATTCTATCCTGTCACTGCGGACTAGTCGCTCACGCATTGCACTTTCCTCGTTGCGGAAAAGGACACCGTGCGGAAACAAAATGGCGCATCGGCCAGTCTCCTCATTGAGACTTGCGATGATGTGTTGAAGAAAAGCGTAATCAGCTCGCCCCTGCGGGGGAACACCCAGAAAGTTACGACCGTATTTGTCACTTTCAAAAGCGGCACGGTCCCATTGACTGATGGAATACGGAGGGTTAGCCAGTACGAGATCAAACTTCTGAAGTCTTCCATTCTCAATGAAAGCGGGAGAAGTAAGCGTATCTCCGTTGACAATATTAAAATCTCTCACTCCATGTAAGAATAGGTTCATTTTCCCGATGGCCGATGTAAGAGCATTTATTTCCTGACCGTAAACAGCAACATTGCGCCACTCCTTACCCTGAGCTTTCAGGTATGCGATGGCAGAGATAAGCATGCCGGCACTCCCGCAGGTCGGATCGTATATAGATTCTCCGGATTCCGGCTTCAGCATCTCTGTCATCAGATGGACGACTGTGCGATTTGTGTAAAACTCTTGTGCCGTGTGCCCACTGTCATCCGCAAATTTTTTAATCAGGTATTCATATCCTTGCCCCAGTTCGTCCTCCGGACAGTTGGCAATGGATAGTGTTTTCGTACTGAAGTGCTCCAAAAGATCTTTAAGGAGTTTGTCGGGAAGGCGATTCTTGTTGGTCCATGCACCATCACCAAAGATGCCCTGCAGCTTATTGGAGTTCGCATTCTCAACCTTCCTAAATGCCTCAACTATGGCTACACCAACATTTTCAGGAACGGCACGGACATCATTCCAATGATAACCCTTTGGAACAACAAAAGCATGAATTTCATCTTCATCAAACTCAGCAGCAGCGTCACCATACTCCTCCTTTGCCGCAGCAGTTTCTTCATCATACACATCACAGATGCGTTTGAAAAAGAGGAGTGGAAATATGTATTGCTTGTAGGCACCAGCATCAATGTTGGTCCTGAGTAGAACTGCAGAGTTCCATAGGTAAGATTGCAGTTCTTCGATTGTTATTCTTTTACTCACTGACGTACCCCCCCTTCAGTAGTAGTTCTCTCATCCGTGTCTCAGCCGCTATCATCTCATCGTAGGCTTCAAAATATTGTCTGCGGATTTCTTCCGGAGAAACCGCTTCTTGTTCTTTCTTTTCGATATAATTGTTGATCGCCAAAGAATAATCCTTTTCCCGAATGTCCGCAATCGTGACGACTTTGACCTTTTCGATTACGTCTTCATAAGCGGTGTAGTAGTTGAAGACAGTCTGAATATCGGTCTCCGTCATGATATTTTGCGCTCTTTGCGGAGTGTAGATGCTGGAACCGTCGATCATACAGATTCGGCCCCTGTGGGAGACAGCTTTGTTATTGTTCAGAAAAAGGATGCAAGCGGATACTCCAGTTGAATAGAATACACCGCTGGCCATTGTGATGATGGCTTCCAGCTTATCCGATTCAACGAGCTGTCTACGGATTTCTCCTTCCTTGCCGCTTCTGAATAAGACACCTTGCGGGAGAACAACAGCACAGCGTCCCATCTTCGGATTCATTGACTTAACCATGTGCTGCAGCCATGCAAAGTCACCGTTAGAATCCGTCGGGCAGCCCCAGATGTTGCGACCGTAAATATCACTGCTGAATTGCTCGGATCCCCAGTTTTTCAGAGAGAAGGGAGGATTCGCTACCACGCAATCAAATGTTTGCAGAGAACCTCTTTCCAGATAGTTTGGTGAACGAAGTGTATCTCCCTGTGTGACCTTAAAGTCCTTAGCGCCGTGTAAAAAGAGGTTCATCCGTGCGATGGCAGAGGTTGCAAGATTCTTCTCTTGTCCATAGATCCGGCCGTAGGTAAGCTTGTCGCCATGCATGAACCGAATGGCCTCGATTAGCATGCCTCCTGTTCCACATGCCGGATCATACACAGTTTCACCAGCCTTTGGAGCCAGCAGCATGATAAGTAGTTTAACAATAGACCGTGGGGTGTAGAATTCACCGGCATTTTTCTTTGAAAGATCTGCGAATTTTTTAATTAAGAACTCATAGCTGTCTCCCATAACATCGGCAGAATAATTGTTGTTGCCGACTTTGAGTTTAGACATATGCTCAATCAGGTTCTTTAATCTCTCATCTGAGAGTTTTGTCTTGTCTGTCCAGTTTGCGTCATCGAAGCTGCTAAACACACCGCTAAGGGTATCTGGATTTGCTCGCTCAATGCCATTCATTGCGTTAACGATAGCAACACCAACATTTTCGCTGGATTCTCGGACATCTTGCCAATGGCATTCATCAGGAATGACAAAGCGGTGGTTTTCAGCAAGGCTCGCATATTCCTTATCACCTCCCGATTCCTCCAGAGCTATCTGTGTTTCTTCATCATAGACATCGGAAAGTCTTTTGAAGAATAAAATTGGCGTCACATAGCTCTTGTACTCATCTTGGTTGATTGGACCGCGTAAAATATTGCAAGCCTCAAAAAGGTGAGAAAAGAGCTTTTGACTGGTCGTCTCCTCTGGATGATACGTGCTGGCATCCATTTCAAGGTCAGCGACATCTACAGCTGACTCCATCATTTCCGCACGATCTCCTGTTCTCACTTTCATACCTGTAGAAGGAACAAAGCTCACACTGCCGGTCTCGTTCTTTTTCTCGATTTTTGCTGGATAGCAATTTTCAAATTCCAGCAGGATTTTAAGCATTCTCTCGTCTAAAAAAGTAAGCGCATGTTTCCTGAGAGTCGTTGGCACACCGTAATAGGCTTCGGCTACAGAGCCAGTAATGGCCGCCAATGTGTCGCTGTCTCCACCAATGGATATGGCATTTCTGATGGCATCTTCAAAGTCGGTAGATTCAAAAAAAGCTTCCAATGCCTGTGGAACGGTACCTTGACAACTCGAGTTAAAGCTGTATGTCTCCCGAATACTATCAAGGGTGAAATCTAACGGATAGTAAGTCTTCATAACGTAGTCCTGTATCTCAATCAGACTTTTCCCTGTTCGAGCAAGGAATACGGTCACAGCCGTGGCTTCGGCTCCTTTTAGACCCTCTGGGTGATTATGGGTCACCTCGGTAATAGCTTTTGAGAATTGCTTGACTTGATCAATGTCTTTCCCAACATATCCGCATCCACTGACCCTCATAGCCGCACCATTACCGTAACTGTTGTAAGGGTGAGGATTGTTGGAATATATCCAATGGCGAAATAATTCACCATACCCGCAATTGGGATACAAACGACCGATGTCCTGCATGGAACGGACAGCCTGTTCACTTAAATGGTTGTAGTCTGTTTTGCTCTTCATAAGAGCATCACATATGGCCAACGACATTACGGAGTCATCAGTGCAGAAGCACTTGTGTGTGAGCAGATCAAAATCCTTTGATCTGTGGTTGTTCCACTCAAAACGCGATCCGACAATGTCACCTATTATAGCACCAATCATTTATATACCTCACTTTTCCAAAGGATTAATAATACTGCTCGATGTAGTTATAAGCTTTGTCGAAGACCTCCTTGTCTTTGATCTTGTACTTGATCCAGACAACGCTACGCAGAGCTTTTTTGACTTCCTGCTTACCGGCGGTCGTACTCTGCCAACCATCGAAACGAACGATCTTAACGATGCTGTCGATGTCCGCTACAATGCGTTCAACGATAACGGGAGTGCTCCTGTTTTTGATGCCATTAAAGAGTGCGGTCAGAGCGGCGATGCCCTTATCTACTTCTTCCTCCGGAACCACTTCTCTTTCAGCCTGTGCAGCTTCCTTTGCAAGCTCAAGCAGGAGTTTCAGGAATTCAATGCTTGTAACAAGTCCCTGCTCATGTTTTTCACGAAGTGCTTCAAGCTTCTCTCCCAGACGTACAAATTTTGGATCTCCTCCATGTTTTAGGATTTTAGCGACGAGATTGATTTCGACCTTCTTCGTGATCTTCTTCAGATCTTTCTGTTTCTCCAAGAAGTCATCAATAAGGTCGGCATCCATAGAGAGGATATCCATATTCTCATCAGCCTCACCGACGGTGACATTCTGGTGAATCAACTCAATGGTTTTTGCTCCAAGAGAGGCCCAAATCAAACCGCCACGACCGTCAGTTGGTTTAACGGATTCGTAAACACGAGAAAGCCACTGATAGTCGACTTTATATGGGTTCAGAAAACGGTCGGGAGAAAGAGCATCCCATGCACGGTTCAAAACACGATAATCAGCAGCAAAGGTATCTTTCTCTTTATTTGTAGGTAAGCATTCCTGTGCCGACATCAAGCCTTCCCAGCCTTCAACAGTTCTGTCAACTCCCATGAAATAGTTTAGACATTTTTTGAGGAGAGCAGGAAATTGTTTCTTAATTTCTTCGATGTTCGTGATAATACGACGCATACTGTTCTCGTCGAAATCAAGAGCCTTAGCCACGTCGTCGAAGATGCCAATGTAGTCGACAATCAGGCCATGAGTTTTACCCTGATCGTAGGTTCTGTTAGTACGGCAAATGGCCTGAAGGAGAGTGTGGTCCTTCATTGGCTTGTCAAGGTACATCGCTTGGAGAATAGGAGCATCAAAGCCGGTCAGTAACTTTGCGGTAACAATAACAAGCTTGAGTGGGTTATGAGGATCGCGGAAAGAATCCAGAACCTTGCTTTCTTGATCACGATCTCGGCGATATTTCTTATAGCGGTCCTCCTTATCGTTATTCGTATCCATGACGATGGTGGTCGCTTCTTCTCCAAGAAGCTCATCAAGAATGGCTTTATACATCAGGCAGCATTCACGGTCGTAAACAACAACCTGACCTTTATAGCTGTTAGGCTCGATCTTTTCTTTGAAGTGTTTAGCAATGTGCTCGCACACCTTGCGAATACGAGTCGGGTTACACATGATGGCTTTCATGTTGACACGACGGGAGAGCTCATTTTTTTCATCCTTTGTAAGCCCCGCTTCATCGGTCATTACATCAAACTCACGGTCCAGCTTGTCCTTGTCCACACGAAGCTCAACGGGCACAGGTTCAAAGTGCAGGGGCAGTGTTGCGCCATCACGAATAGAATCGGAGAAAGAGTAGCGGCTCATGTACCCTGTACGATCTTCTTCTGCGCCAAACGTGGCAAAGGTATTCTTCTCCACACGATTGATAGGTGTACCCGTTAAGCCGAAGAAAAATGCGTTCGGTAGTGCCATACGCATCTTTTCACCGAGGTCGCCTTCCTGTGTTCTATGCGCTTCATCGACCATAACGATAATGTTATCGCGGGCATTCAGTTCACCGCTGACTTCACCAAACTTGAAGATTGTCGTGATGAGGATTTTTCGCACATCTCCACGGAAGAAGGAAAGGAGTTCTTCCTTCGTGGCTGCGCTTGTAAGATTGGGAATATCAGAGGCATTGAATGTTGCCGTGATCTGTGTCTCAAGATCGATGCGGTCGTCCACAATAACGACCGTCGGATTCTTGAGTTCTGGAATCATACGCAGCTTCTGTGCGGCGAAAACCATCAACAGTGACTTACCGGACCCTTGGAAATGCCAGATTAGACCCTTTTTCGGATATCCGGTAACAACACGGTTAACGATCATATTTGCGCCTTCGAACTGCTGGTAACGGCAAATGATTTTGTATTTGCGATACTTTTTGTCTGTTGCAAACATGGTGAAGAACTGGAAGATATCCATAACCTTTTCAGGCGTAATCATATCCTCGATGCTGGTCTTCACGTCGGCAAGGGTACCTTCAGTTTTGTGAGTTGCAGTGTGCCACGGACCCCACATATTAATAGGCATGTTAATGGAACCATATCGATAGCACTTACCCTCGGTAGCAAAGTTGAACACGTTCGTTACAAACATAGCGGGAATGCTTTTCTCATAAGCAGAGATGTCACCGGCAGCATCCAGCCATGTGATTGCACTGCGGACGGGAGTTTTGAGTTCGCCAATGGCAATCGGAAAACCATTGATAAGGAGAACAATATCAAGACGCTTCCCACCTTCGGCTTGCGGATACACCCACTGATTTGTGACGACGTATTCATTCAAAGCAATATCCTCTTTATGCATTGTTCCAAAGAAACGGATCGGTACCATACGACCATCCTTGCCGAAGGGATAGGAATTTTCCTCGAAGATCATCTTCTTGAAAACCTCGTTCTGAGTGACGAGGTTATGAGGCTGAACGGAGAGGATAACTGTTCTTAGCTTATAGATGACCTCATCGGCACGAGATGGAGCCTCTGCAATTTCGGGATTTAATCTTATCAGGGCTTCTTTCACCATGGGCTCGACCAGTACATCCGAATACATTCGTGGAAGCTCCTCTGCGGGGATGTATTTCCAGCCGTTGTCCTTCAGGGTAGCGATGATCATCTGCTCTATGGTATTATCTTCGTTAAAGGTTGATGTCATATTATTTCCTCCATTACTTGTCGAGTATATCGTATGTCGTGAAGCAAAAACAATAATCGAATCGTCCTCCTAAACAGGAGGAAAAGATTCAAGTTTATCAAAATCTAAGGAGATCCTTTCCCCGCGGAGAATAGGGCGCTCAGGATGTTCTGCACTTTTCAGTTTCACATATGCCACGTATTCCCCGTACGGTTCTCCCGAAGCTGGCAGTCTTGACCACAAGGTTTGCGGAGGTTGCCTATCTTTATCGCCTCTTGCAGCGTGCGATTGCTTTACCATCTGCCTCAATTCTTGCAGATCAATGTCTGGTTTGCTGCTTCTATCCGGAAGAACCGCGACCCAACTTGGCAGGCCTTTTTCGTTACGGAACCATATATTGGGCATCATTCCCGGGATATCCTGAGCTGAAAGCATCTGCAGACTACGCTTTTCAATATGCTCAACCACATAATTTACCCTCATATTCTGCTGTTCCCACTCACTCATGAGAACCTCGCCGGGAATATTTTTCATTTCGGCAGGATTGAGCATCTTTTGAGACCGAGGATCGATGAGATTCCAGCTGTTGTGTACCATCGGCGTCATTGTGCCGACTTGACGATTTTGTTTGATGATCTCTTCAACATCCCATCCGACGTTCACGCGGGGCGTTGTAGAATTTACCCAAAGGGGAAAGAAAGCCGGTTCTAACCTGTAATGTTCGCATTCTTCCAACAAGAGATTGAGTTCGTCCGACATCACCTGAAAATTAACGGTGATACCCTTTCCATTCCGGGGCGACGCTTTCTCCAATTTGACAATGAGAACGGCATACATGCGGTTGCCTACTGAAAAGACGAGATCAGCAAAAGAAGGCATACTCGGACGGACCTTGACCCAACCGCACGGACGATCCTTTATTTCATCAAGCTTTTCTTGAAGATGCCTACCCGCTGTTCGGTAGGCCTCCAAGAGCATACTTTCATCGATTGACATGCGTGCAGTGTAGCACCGCATGCTGCGCGTGCGCAAGCTTTTTCACGATTGTTTGTATAAATTGATCGAGGAGAAGAAGGATGACGGAGAACGTGGTTGGCTCAAGAGGAAAATATGGCTTTGCTTGGAGAGGCGTTGGATATTGACATTGCAGTGGAGGAGCAGGAAGCATCCGTGGGCGATTTCCGGGCGGACATTGTTGCCACCGAGGAGGGAAGCGGACGTCGGATTGTCATCGAAAATCAGCTGGAGGATACGAATCATGATCACCTGGGCAAGATCATCACTTACGCTTCCGGGAGAGATGCAGAGATTATTGTTTGGGTGGTGCGCCGCGCGCGGGAGGAACATCGCTCCGCCATCGAGTGGTTGAACAATCACACGGATGAGAACATCGGATTTTTCCTTTGCGAGGTAAAGCTCTACCGCATCGGAGACTCCGCTATTGCTCCGAAGTTCGAGGTTGTTGAGAAGCCGAATGGTTGGATCAAAGAGCAGAGACGGACTGAAACCACAAGCGCCACCGGCCAACTCTACCTCGATTTCTGGACTGCGTTTAAGGAGACTGCTCAAGAAAATGCCGAATTTAGCAAGGTTTTTCGTTTGCAAAAACCGCTGCCTCGTACGGGGTATGGAATGCATATTGGGGTTGGGACAAGCAGTATAGTGTGCTGTCTGAGCACCATGAAAAAGTATGTGAAGATCATGGTGTATGTGGATGGTAATCGGGAGTTGCACGAACGACTGAAGTCTCACAGCAAGGAGATTGACCGTGAAATGGGGGAGGCGCTCTCGTGGTATGAAATGAGCAGGGATGGAAGAGCGGAACTCGTATTGCCCGGGGCTGACCCGACGGACAGGGAACGCTGGCAGGAGTATTTTGCCTGGCTGATGGAGAAGGCTCTGCGGCTGCGCGCGGCGGTGTTGGCGTGCGTGAAGTGAAGAGGGAAACGAGTTCGATCGGAGGATGAGCGGTGGAACTCGAGGTTGACTTGGGTGGTGGTATGCGCGTATAATGGTGGTGTGAAGGGAAGCAAGGCACAGGTGAGTTTGCGCAGTTCTGCGGCGGAGTATTTGACCTATGTGGCATCGGTCGGTGATGGCGGGGAGAGTTTTGAAATCCGCTATGAAGATGAAAATATCTGGCTGACGCAAAAGATGCTGGCGGGGATATACGGTGTGGAAGTGCCCACGATCAATTACCACATCAAGAAAGTTTTTGAAGACGCTGAGCTTCAGGAAGATTCAGTTATTCGAAAATTTCTAATAACTGCCCCGGATGGGAAGAAGTACAACGTGAATCACTACGGGTTGCAGATGGCGATAGCGGTGGGGTTCAAGGTGAACTCCGAGCGTGCCGTCCAATTCCGCAAGTGGGTCAACGCGATCGCGATGGAGTACACCATCAAAGGCTGGGTGATGGACGATGAGCGACTGAAGCAGGGCACGTACCTGACCGATAAGTACTTCGAGGAACAACTGGAGCGCGTGCGGGAGATTCGTGCGAGCGAACGGAGATTTTATCAGAAGATTACGGATATTTACGCCACCGCGACTGATTACGACCGCACGGCTGCCGCTACACGGCGGTTCTACGCGTCCGTGCAAAATAAGCTGCACTACGCTGTGCATGGGCACACGGCGGCGGAGTTGATTGTGGATCGCGCAGATGCTTC
>CANQAD010000074.1 GCA_947588735.1 uncultured Akkermansia sp. | reverse complement strand
GCAGTGAGGTCACAGATATGGGTAGCCATGATTGCCTATTTACTCGTGAAAGTGCTCAAGCGACGCGCTTCGCATCGGTGGTCGCTGGGAGGATTGGTTCACTACCTACGAATATCACTGCTGAGTACGCAGAACCTGTTTTCGTGGCTAAACCAACCATATGACATAGCGGGGACGGAGGAGGTTTTAGTGCTCAATAGCACGTAAAGTTTTATGGATTTGCCCAAAAATTGCCAACTCCTGCTATCATCATGCTTCCCGCCCATGAATTACATTTTCTTGGGACGGATGTGGAGAAAAAGGGGTCAAACCCAATTTTTGTGGAAAAAGAGATTTTGAGTCAACAAGAGAAAGCATTCGGGGCAGACTCTCAGACGGTACGATCGATCTACGCCCATCACTCGTGCTCCCATGTGCCGCCGTTTGACTGGACGTACTTGCTTTCTTCGTGCATCTTATGCACAGTACTTTTGCGCAGGGTTGCGGTGCGCGCGGGTAGATCGATGTGTTCGCAAGGCGTGAGGGGAAAAAGGAGCCGCCCCCGGGGCTTTTCTTGTGAAGGAAAGCAGGGGGCGGCTTGTGATAAAGAGGGACCTCTGTTCTCAACGCGGGAGTCAGAAAGTGCAGGAGATGCCTGCGCGGATGGTGTTGTAGTATTGGCATGGGGAAGAGTAGGATTCTTCTCCTTTATATTGGGGGGCGCGTTTGGGGCGAGCGGAGGAGCCACTGATTTGGTAGGCGGCGAAGAGGGCGAGGTGCGGGGTGATGTTGCAACGCAGGCCTATTTCAGCGGAGTAGGCGAAGGCAAAGGTGGAGTCGTGCCATTTGGTGGTGTCTGAGGAGGATACGGGTGGTTCGTCGAGAGAAATGTAGTAGTAGGAGGAGGAGAATTCTCTGCATTTGAGGCTGCGGGAGAGGATGCCGATGTTGGCTCCAAGGTAGATGGCGAAGCTGGGGGCGAGCTGGAAGGTGTAGCGCAGGCCGGGCATGATGGTAAAGTCGGTGACTTTGTAGCGTTCGGCGTACATGTCGAAGTCTCCTTCGGTGAAGGAGTCCTTGCCGCTAGCGAAGCCGAGGCGGATGTTGGCGGAGAGGTCTTGGATGAGGGTGCGCGAGATGGTGATGTCAGCGCCGTAGGTGTTGACTTTGGGGGCGTTTTCCTCCCAGTCTGCCCGCATGATGGGGCGTGTGGCAAGGTTGGCGGCGGCGGCTATTTCAATAGACCAAGGGGAGGCGGTGTCAGCGGTGTCATACCAAGGGTATGAGTAGTTTGGAGTGGGCTGTGCGGCGTACGCGGGTCGGGCCTGCGGAGGGATGTTGACAGGGGCGTAGGTGTAGCCGGCGATGGTGAGGGGTTGACCGGGAGTAACGTAGGTGGCACAGGTGGCGCGGGAAGAGGGGGCAGTGTTGACGGGGGCGTAGGTGTAGCCGGCGATAGCAAAGGGTTGGCCGGGGATGATGGGGCCTACGGCGTGCGGGACTTTCGTGCTGCGCCGTTTTTGGCGACCGTCTGCGCCTGTGAATGAGACCATCCAGAAGGGAGAGTTGGAGGCTTTATTTAATGAGAAGCTGCCGGTGTAGGGGTTCATAGAGGAAGTTGTAAAGGGAGGTTGTAAAAAAGTTGCATAGAAAAATGCCTTACAACGAGGAGCATTATAATCAAAAAGTGCTGCATTGTCAATATAATGCAGCACTTTGTTGAGCATTCTTGAGCTAGCCCCGGAGGGAATCGAACCCTCATCTAAGGTACCGGAAACCTTCGTCCTATCCATTGAACGACGGGGCCGCAAAGCGGGAGGCATTGTGCCACAGATGAAGACGGGTGTCAAGTGCGGAATGAGATGGGAAAAATGAAACATATATTGCGCAGAAGAAATGGGTTATTCAATCCCAATGGTAGAAGGCCATTAGATTGTAAGACGATGAGGAAAGAAGATGCACGGCGAGAATACAGCGACGAGGAGCATGCGCGTCATACACGAAGTAGGAGTCGTGATGGCTTTTGCAGCATATGTGTGGTGCGGTGTACAGGCGGAGCAACCGTCATCGGCATCCATGAAGCGTGTGGAAGTGCCGTATTTAATGTGGATGGAGTGGGCAGATTTGGGTGGCGGCGAATACTTTACAAATGGTGACAGTTTGCTATTCGAACACGATTGCGATGTGCTGATTTTTGATCACGTTCAGAGCGGTAGAGTTGAAGTGTCCGAAGGGGCAACCGTGACAATGACGCCGATAGGTGGCGGTGTAAGTGTAGAAGAGCTGTCCTTAAATGGCACGTTGGTTTTTTATGCACCATGGGTAACAATTATGGACTGGAATATTGTGGCAGGGGAGCATGCGCTTATTGTGATGGACCTGAGCACTTTTCCTGCACATGAGCTGAGGGAGGCGCTCCCCGGGGAATACCACGGTAATATTGAATTGCGTAGTGGTCGGCTCACGACTACGCGAGGGAGAAGCGCAGAAAAGTTATTCTTTTCAGAATTACGAGTGAAGGATGATGCACAATTCTGTTTGTTGGATGGCGCTTGCTATGCGGGGAATGTCGTGCTTTCCGGGACAGGATGGATGAACAGGGATGAGGCTCATGCACAAGGCGCTTTGCTGATGGAGAGTACAGCTGAACACGATGCAACATTGAGCGGATGTTTAACGTTGTCGGGCGATACGAGCATCAACGTGTGGCGCAAGGGTGATATTGGACGGATTACCAGTGATTTGTACGCGCTGGGGCATACGATTATTAAAGAAGGCTCGGGCGATTTGCGGCTGGAGGGCATGGTAATGTCTGCCCCGGGGCGAATAGAGGTGCGCGATGGACGAATGGCCATGCTCCAAGGGTGGAACTCGAAGGGAGATTCGTTTGTCATTGCCGGCTCGGGAGTCGCAGAGTTACACGGCCGGATCAGCGGCGTGGGAGTGTGGCAGATGGTGGAGGCCCAAGCCGAGTTACATGATGCGCAGGTGGATGCCCGGCAGATGGCGGGCAACGGCTCTCTTTTGTTGCAGGATTCGCTTATGTCCATAGAAACATTACACGATTTTCATGGAGATATTGCCTTGCGCAATAGTTTTCTGCATGCCGGGGTGGGAGAGCAGGTGCACCTGAACAGTTTGAGTGTGGACGCGATGAGTTCTCTATGTGCCGAGTTGTGCCACGATGGCACCAATACACATCTTTGCACTGAGCGTCTTCATTTCGATCGCGGGAGCAAGTTCGAGTTAAATATCAACCTGTGCCGCGATATGCTCAACGATGCCCGATCCGTTGGGCAGGGAGTGCTCGAAGGCCTGCTGCAATTTGAAGATAACTGTGTGCTTACGTTGCAAATCGTGAACATGGATGATTTTATTTCACATGCATACGGGGAATACTTGGAGTTTGTGCTGGCCGGAGAAGTGGAGGGACTACCACAACTTGACCAACCGACACGCGCGCTGTTAGAAAAATATTTTGGCGATAGCGCAAGACTTCGCAATGACGATGGAAGGCTCATACTCAGCGGCACCTTCGTTACGCAGCAGACTGAGTCGTTTCATCGGTTGGCTGCGCAGAGTTATAATGGACGAGCTGGCGCACGATTGCTGGATGCCTTGTTTGCTGTGGTAAATCCTCAGACAACCGCACCGGATGGGGATTGCTCTGCCATTCTTCACGCACAGGAGTATCTCATTGAACACTCCCAATACAGCAAATCTGATCATCTGTCTGCCGCCGTGGCGGGTGCATCCATTCCTGCACTTGTAACAGCGTTGCGCGAGTATGCTCGCACGAGCTTGCGGGAGCTTTCTGCTGATCACTGTCCAGCTTCTGAAGGTGCAGAGAGTACAAGCTGGAGCGTAAAGGGAAAAGGCGGATATGCCGAGTTTGACGGATCCGCTACAGACAGTGGGTATCATCTGACAACATGGGGCGGCAGCCTCGGTTGGAGGCGTTGTGGCAGGCGCGCCGTTGTCGGACTGAGGTTGCAGGCAATGTACGGCGATTGGCGGGCGGATTCCGCTGAAAATGCCCGGGCTGATTTGCAAATTTGCGAACTTGGGGCATACTGCCGTGTGCGCCGCGGCTCTTGGGAACATAGTTTAAGCGCCCAACTTGGCTCTGCGGAAGCCCATATCAACCGTAGTGTTTCTGCGCCAGGTTTGTTTTACAAAACAGCAGGTAAAACTCGTGGATACACCTGTGGCGCATGCTATGAGATTGCACGTAGTTTTTTTCACACGGCGGCCGACGATGGAGAATTTCAGGTCCTGCTTCACTGTGCCGTGTTACGTGCTGTATGGAACGCTTATAACGAGATCGGGAGCGATGCCGCCCTGTGCTTGGGACGTCAGATCCTTCAGTGTGTCGAGATTGGCCCAGGCCTGCGTAAGAGTGGTGAGACCTCCCTCTGCGAACATCGCTGCAGATGGGAATTGTCGGGCATATTACTGGGGGATATTGGCCCATCGCGGGCGTACGTTAGCAGTGCTTTCCTGCATGGTAGTGTTCATTGTGAAACGGTACGCGCTCGTGCCATGACGCCGTTTGGGGCGACCATCTCTGCGGCGGCGGCCATCGGTGTTGGGGTAGGGGAGGTTGAAATGAGGCTGGACGCGGAACTTAGACAGTATGGAGGCAGTGCCGACGCTTCCGTCGGCTATTCTCAGCGTTTTTAATTTTCAGACTTCAGCAGGTTGAGCAGAGCAAAAAGAGAGAACAATTTTGCCGTGGCAGCAGAGAAATCACTGTGGGCAGTCATTCGGTTGGGGATAGCGAGGCAGGGTATACCCGCATTACGTGCAGCGATCACGCCATTCTCTGAATCCTCGATAATGAGACAATCCTCCTTTGCTATGCCCAGATAATCGCAGGCGGCCAAAAAAAGTGCGGGAGATGGTTTCACATCGTAACCATCTGTACGGCAAAAAATACGCTCGAAAAAGCATTCTGCGTGCAGGTGTTTCAGCCAGTCGGATACCCAACGTCGGGAGGATGAGGAAGCTATTACCATGCGTATTTTATGATCACGGCACCACTCCAGCAGCTCTGGTGCACCGGGCATAAGCTTTTGTGAAGATAACTCACGAACAATCTCGGCTTGTCGGGCAGCATTTTCTGCCTCCCAATCATATTTTTTTCCAGTTAAAGATTGGAGATGAGCAGCGGGATCCCATCGAGAGTAACCAGCACCCAGACAATTCGCATAATCCTTTACAGTAAGCTGTAGTCCCTCACGTTCATACAACCTAGCCCACGAATTGAAAATGACCCGTTCCGTATCCAGGAGCACGCCATCGAAGTCGAAAATAATGGCGTGAGGAACAGTCATGGAGCGCCATGTAATTTTGCTCGCACCCATTCAGTCAGCGAACGGTGGGCCAAATTTTTGTGGATAAAGTAAAGCGCAATAAGCAGGTAAATAAGATTCGGAATCCATGCGCTAATCCATGCCTGAACAAGGCCAGATTCACCCAGTGCTGGGAAGACGCGGTACAAAAAGAGCATGAAAGCTGCCAACAACACCGCAATGCCAATGCCTTTCATTGGACTGCGCCTCTGGAAGGTGATGGCACTTGGTAGCGCTAGCAGTACGAGCACCAGACAGCTGAATATGCGCGCCAGTCGCACATGCCATTCTGTGCGGTAGCGGTAGCGATCCTGCAGCGAACCTGAGCCAGACTTGATAAGATCGTAGAGCACGGAAGTGCCCATGGCATCAATGCGATTATCCTGCGTGGGGGCTATGATCTGGTAAGGTTTCTCCTCCAGAGGCAGTACCAACACATCGGCAAACTCCTCATCAGGCGGGCGCTCTTTGGCTGATGCAAGTCGGCGCGTGTAGGCGTTATGGAGGGTCCACGTGGCATCCTCTTTATTCCACGTGGCGCTCTCCGCAATGATTTGAAAGAGGAGCTTGCCAGATTGTCCTTTGTCGAATTGCTCAATTGTCAGATCGCACATGGGCGCTCCTGGATTTTGAAAAGTGGCCGGACGATTTACATTCCAGATACGTGCGTAGGCATCGCTATGGTAGATAATGGGGGATGCCTTGTCGTCGTCCAACTTTTCTTGTTTGAGAATCATCTGACGGTAAAGCGATCCGTTGGGCGCCCAGTGAAAGCCAAAGATGCCATAAACCATCGAAGCAAGAGTCCCGTACAGGAACACAGGCAAGCAGACACGAATTAAAGAGCGTCCACTCTGGAGCATGCCAGTCAGTTCGCTCGTGCCACTCAATTTGCTCAGGCTCCAGAGCGCGCCCAACATAATGGTGTAGGGCAGAATTTGGTAGAGGAACATGGGAAGCTGCGAGACGTAGAAAACAAGGGCCTGGCGCAGCGGGTCATCAAAACGCGTACGGAAACGTTCCATGTTATCCGTAAAATCCGCCAGCATATAGATGAGCAGTAGAATAGCTGTGCAGAGAAGAAAATAGTTAATGAAACAGCGGCTCATATAGCGATCCATTGTCCCCATCATCAAGTAGGCCACTATCCCCAGCGTTGGAATGTAGCAGAGAACGAGCAATAAAAGTGGCCGCAGCTTCTGCTCCAATGGGTAACTCTCCGGCATGCCGGCCACCTCCCAGCGCATTTGCTCCAACTCACCCGGCACGAGCACAAGCGCCAGCGCCGTACCGCCTGCCAAGAAGAGCAGCAGAAGCAGTATATTCTTGAGGGAAGTCGCCATGGTGTTGCTCAATCGATCAGTAAAACAGTTACAGCTTTCAGATGCCCTTCCCAAGACGCTTAGCTAGACACTCAGGAAGTCCGGCATTGCAAATGGCGTCCTGTGCAGCCTGAACATCATATTCAACCCGCTTAATGATGACGAGGTTAATATCTGTATCGTAGATGCCATAGCAAGCGCGCGGGTCATTGTCGCGCGGTTGTCCTACCGAACCGACATTGATAAAATACTTGAGATCAGGTAGTGGTTGAAACTCTGTAAATCCTTCCGAATAAAGAGGATATATGTTAGCACGATCCTCAACTGCGTGTTTGCCATCCCACACAAAAATCTTGGGTGCATGGGTGTGTCCATGGAAGCAAATATGCGAGAATTGTCGCAGAAAATTGTTTGAGGCATCACTCGCGTTAATGATGTAATTCCATGCCTTAGGGTGATCTAAGGACGAATGAACGACAGAAAAGCTGGCACCGGCGTCAGATCGTACAATGCATTGATATTGAAGTCGAGAAAGCCATTGTAAGCATGACTCGTCCAGCCGACTGCGCGTCCAGTCCATAGCTAGCTGAGCGATCGAATTCATGCGTGTATTGGAGGGGGTTACCACCTCTTCATCGTGATTTCCCTTCACCACCGGGCATTTCAGCTCTCGTACGTAACTCAAGCATTCGAAGGGATAGGCATTGTAGCCCACCACATCCCCAAGGCACACCAAATCTGTGCAGTGCATGGCGCGGACGTCCTCAATTACCGCGCTTAAAGCGTGGTAATTGGCGTGAATATCGCTGATAATAGCCGTTCTAGCCATGCATCTCTATCTTACCACGGCGTTTTACACAAGACAAGCCCAACTTGGAAAGGGACAGACAAACAAATGCGGCTTTCAGCCGAGAGCAGAAAGCCGCACCGCATTATCGAGTCCGAGGAATATATGGCAATCAGCCCTCGGCCGGGGTAACAGATGAAGCAGGGATTTCCTCCTTGCTCGTAAAGCGCCATTTCACCTTGTTACGCTTGCTGGCAGAACGAGCTTTACGGCGCTTTTCATCCATCGGACTTTCAAAGGCACGCCGACGGCGCATTTCTTCTAAGATACCCTCAGTATCCAATTTGGTCTTGAGGCGCTTGAGCGCGCGGTCAATGGGCTCTCCTTTACGTACGGTGACGGAACGCATGGCTGTGTGATAGGTGTGAATAGACTCCGATAATCGGAACGGGTCAGTAACTTATACTAAAGCTTACTCCTTGTCAAGCTTTTTTCCGTACAGAAAAAAGATTTTACGAGCAGGCGGGAGCTGCTTGATCATCATTCCGGCATTAGAGGTGTTACGATGATTCGACACTTGTGGGCTCCGCAGCAAGAACACAGCCGTCCATCGCATCCAAAAATGCAGTTGCAAACGAGCCTGGGTGCCGTGCATGAGAAGCTGCCTGAGTCCCTGCAAAGGAAAACAGTTGTGAGCAGGCAACAGCTGCCTGTAGCGCATTGTCTGCGACGGAGCACAGAGCCGCAGCAAGTGCTCCCATGGCACAGCCGACGCCAGTGACTCGTGTCATCATCTCATGTCCGCCGATCACCGCGTGGGTTTGTGCCCCATCTGTAGCATAATCTGTAGGACCCGTGATAAGGACAGCAGCGCCGGTAGCATGCGCCAGCGCCTGCGCCGCAGGGAGAGCCGCCTCACTGGTGTCCGACGTCTCCGGACCTCGGGCAAGCGCGGAGTGACCGGCCAGGGCGAGGATTTCGGAGGCGTTGCCTCTGATGAGCGTCGGCGGGTAGAGCGACATCAGCTCGTGGCAGAGGGCTGTACGCGGTGAAAGCAAGCCGACGGCCACGGGGTCCAGTACCCAGGGCAAGGAACGCGCCTGCGCGGTTGCTACGGCGGCGCGGATGACGCTTGCTTGCGCCTGCGAATAGGTGCCGACGTTCACCAGAAGGGCGTTGGCGCAGGTTTGCAGCATTTCCTCCGCTTCTTTTGCATCTTCCAGCATGGCCGGCACGGCGTGCGCGGCAAGCAAGAGGTTAGCCGTGAAATTGCGTACAACCCCGTTTGTCAGACAGAGAACAAGGGGACGCTCGGTTCGTAGACGACTGATGAGGGTACCGTCAAGATTTGTCATGGTGGGTGATCGTTGGATTAGAGGAGAGCTTGGGCAGCCGCCTTGGACTCAGGGGAGGAGCAGATGGCGGATACTACGGCAATGCCGGCGCAGAGCCCGGTGGCGCGAATGGCTCGCGCCCGCGTGGCATCTATTCCACCGATGGCCACGACGGGCACGGGCGAAAGCCGAGCGAGTTTTGCCCAGCCTTCTATGCCCAGGTCCTTCGGCGCATTGAGTTTGGAAATGGTGGGGAAAACCGGTCCGCAGCCCACATAATCTACCACGCTCGCATCCACCGCGCGCATTTGCTCCTCGGTGGACACCGACAGCCCCAGAATCTTGCCCGCCCCGAGCAAGTGCCTGGCATCGGCCGACGGCATATCGGACTGCCCGATGTGTGCGCCTTCGGCATCGATTTCAAGCGCGAGATCGATGCGGTTGTTGATGATAAGAGGAACTCCTACAGAGCGCAGAAAGTTGTGCAGGGCAGAGGCTTCTGCCAGAAGAGTGGCGTAGTGGGGGCAGGTGCTGCGGTATTGCACGATCGTAACGCCACCGGCAACGGCTTGCTGCACGGTTGGCAGCAAGCCGTTGGCACATTTGCTCGCTTCGTCCGTTACGAGGTAGAGATGGAGAGGGAGGCCTTGCGGGCGGTTCATGCAAACAGCGGGGTAGAGTAGTAGCGATCGGCAGAATCCGGCAGGACGACCACGATTGTTTTGCCTGCAAATTCATCCCTTTGCGCCAATTGCGTGGCGGCCCACAGGGCGGCGCCGGCAGAAATCCCGACCAGCACGCCATCTCTGCGCCCCAGTTCCTTGGCGGTTTCAAAGGGCACATCATTATCCACGGCGATGACCTCGTCGTACACGCCCGTGTCAAGCGTTGCTGGAACAAATCCGGCGCCGATGCCTTGGATTTTGTGGCTGCCGGGGGTGCCTGTCGAGAGGACGGCCGAAGTGGAAGGCTCCACCGCTACCACGTACACGCTCGGTTTTTTCTCCTTCAGGAACTTTCCAGCGCCGGAGACTGTACCGCCGGTGCCAACGCCGGCCACGAGCACATCCACGCTCCCCTCCGTGTCCTCCCAGATTTCCGGACCGGTGGTGGCGTAGTGGGTCGCAGGGTTGACGGGATTGTCGAACTGCCCGGCGATGATGGAGCCCGGCGTCTGTTCATGCAGCTCCTGGGCTTTAGCGATAGCGCCTTTCATGCCCTTGGCTCCCTCGGTGAGTACGATCTCTGCGCCGTAAGCCTTCAGGATGTTTCGGCGTTCCACGCTCATGGTTTCCGGCATCGTCAGGATGGTGCGGTAGCCCTTGGCGGCAGCGACCGCTGCCAGGCCGATGCCCGTGTTGCCACTCGTGGGTTCAATGATGGTGCCTCCGGGCTGTAAGCGACCGGTTTTTTCGGCATCCTCAATGATGGCCTTGGCGATGCGATCCTTCACACTGCCGGCAGGGTTGAAATACTCTAGTTTCACAAGCAGGCGCGCCTTCAGTTCATGGGCACGGTTGTAGTGCACAGGTTCCAGTAGCGGCGTATGCCCAACAAGTTCTGTGGTCGATTGGTATATTTTCATGATCTTATT
>CANQAD010000073.1 GCA_947588735.1 uncultured Akkermansia sp. | reverse complement strand
GGTGAACTCCCAACCAATCACACCAACATGAATACGACATGCTACACTGAAGTCTCTGATTACGAGGCTATTCGCCACACCATAGGACTCTATCTCGAGGGCTGTGCCCAGGGAAAGAGTTCCATCATGAAGCCCGCCTTCCACGATGGCGCCACCATGTATTGGACGGAAAACGGGGAATTGAAGGGCGGTCCGATTCAAATCCTCTTCGACGTCATTGACAGCGCCCCGGGCGTCGGCGACCAAGCTGCCGTGATTTCTTCGGTGGTTATTGAAAAGGACATCGCTCAGGCTCGGGTAGAAACCGACAAGCAGGGTGGACCTCGCTACTCCGATATGTTCAACCTGATCAAGACGAAGGAGGGATGGAAGATCATCAGTAAGATCTACTATAGTCATCGCTGATTTCAGATTCTCCCTATTCCTCCTCTCATGGGAGACGGAAGCATTTCAGAAGCGGTTTGGCAGCTCCGCGCTCCATGCCGCTTCTGGTTTATCAGGAGGACATCAAGATCGGGCGCATGATAAGCAGTTGTGTTTGGTCTGGGATGTTGCCATAGGTTGACTGCGAGTATGAGGTATGGTAGATTGGAAGTATGATACCGATTTCCGAACTCCCCGCATGTCCCGTGGCAACCACGCTTCGACTCATCGGCAACAAATGGAAGGTTTTTATCATACAACGCCTTTTGGAGCGCGCTTGGAGGTACAACGAGCTGCAGCGCAGTCTGCCTGGCATCAGCCGCAAGGTGCTCACCGAAAATTTAAAAAATATGGAGCTCGATGAGCTCGTCGTGCGTACAGAGTATCCCGGGTCGCCGCCGCGTGTGGAGTACAGTCTGAGTGCTTGCGGACGGAGCATGCAGCCCATTATCTGCGCGATGTCGGAATGGGGAAAGTCATACCAGCGCGAGGTACGCCGTCACGGGTAGTAACCTTTTTGTGCCCTCTTGTCAGAAAGATTGAATTGTGGAAAATGGCAGTAATCGGTTTTAACCCACCGATTCCAATCTATGAAAAGTATTACAATCACAAGTATGGAACACCTACCGGCAACTCCCGCCGGGGATGGTGCCGCCGCTCATCACGTAATCGCTCCGCAGGAAGCCGATGGACTGCGTATCGCTTTCGTGTGCGTAGAACCAGGCAAAGAAGCCTACAGCTACCATTGGCATGAGCAGGATGAAGAGGCTTTTTTTATTCTCTCCGGTACGGCTCGTGTTCGCACCCCGCAAGGCGATAAAACAGTGCATGCCGGTGAGATTATCACTTTCCCGGCGGGAGAGAGCGGAGCACATGTCATTTCAAACCCCTCCGATTCCGAAAAATTAACCTACCTGGATTTCGGAACCAACCATGTGCCGGATATTTGCCACCTCAGTGACATTAAAAAACTTCTCATCAGCAGTCGAGTAAAAACTCTTATGCTGGATGAACCGTGATTCATCGTCTCTCTCCCTATCCGGAAGGGATATAGTTGCGCTTGCGACTTCGACACATCATGGAAGCGGCTTGGCAGCCCCTTGCTCCAAGCCGCTTCCGGTGTTTTATGGAGGAGCAAACGGAAAATTGACCGGTGGTTTTTGTTCCACTTCCTTCGATTTTGCGACCGGGTATGTTGAAATTTTCCCCGAATTCGAGACCATAAACAGTCATATCCGGGAGCTTTTCGTATTTTATCAATGGCTTTTGCCTTTGTTGAAAGGCGTGGCGATTTTGCCATACGGCATGGGACGGAAGTTTCACGGTATATGTCTTGCGAGATAGCGAATTGATGCGGTAGAAGAAAGGTGTCACCGGATGTGGTGACGAAAGAGGATGAAGACAAGATTCTATTTCATACTGTTGGCTTCGGCATGTGCGGTTTCGGCTTCCGAAGGAGAGTTTAACTGGGGTGAAACCTTGGCGCGTTCATTCAAGATATTTGATGCCGAGCGTGATCATGCGGATAATCCCTACGTTCAGGAAATCAGTTTGCGCATGCGTCCACAGTACCAGTGGGGGTATGTGGATCCTGCAGGTGGGGCAGGGCGTGTGAAGGGAGCTTCTGCCGGGACCGGCAGACGAGGTAATGATGAATGGCGAAGGTTTCGCGTCGGCGTTCAGGCGAGGGTGTTGAGGCATTTGACACTGCTCAGCGATTGGGATATTGGTGGGCTGAACGGACGGTACAAGTACAGCGATGGTCGGTGGGAGCGCGGTCGTTCTCAAGCAGCGGTGTACGAGCTGTACGTGCAGGGGAATTTGAAGCCGGTCACCTTTATACTCGGCAAGAGCAAGCCGGCGTTCATCGGCGAATACCGCATCTCAGATTCCAAGCTGCCCACGATTGAACGCAGTGATTTAGTGAACCAACTTGCGCCGGAGGCTCTCTACGGCATTTCTTTCAAGAACTCAGATGCCGACGCTAAGTGGGGGTGGCTGCTCGGAGCATGGGTAAATGGGCAGCACGATAACCTGTGGCTTGAGCCCGCTTTTCGTACCGATACCAACGCGATGGTTGGCGCTTCTATCAGCCGTTCCCTCGAGGAGCAGAGCAGAGTTTATCTCGATTGGATGAACTCTTTCGTGAATGGGAGTGGCTCAAATGGATTCGTATCCTACGAAGGACCTGGCGCTCGGGATGTTGTGGCGCTCACATGGGAGACGAAACGCGGCAAGTTCGGTTTCATGGCGGAAGCGATGGCGGGTTTCAATGTGACGGCGTCCACAGGCAGGCGGGAGAACGCGGAGAATGTAGGCGGCGTTTCGCTCATCCCCACCTACCGCATCAGTCCACGTGTGGAGACCGTGTTTCGATATGCTCTGACCATCGGCAGCAACGCCGTGGAGAGTGGCGGTCGCTACGCCTCCACCAATAGCACGTATTCCTCCACCTGCGACCTTTCGCAGTCGTTCTATTTCGGAGTCAATTTCTACCTTGATCCGGAGAAGACTGATCGAGCCCGAATCATGCTCGGTGCCGAGTACACGCATGCATCCGGTCGAGATGCCACGGGTGAACGAGGTTTTACCGGGTGGCAGTATTCTGCTGCCTTCCGTTCCAATTTTTAACCGAGGACAGGATGTAGAAAGACGGGACTCTACAATCCCCGCGATCACAATGGAATCCTTCAATTAACGGAATTAACGGTATAAGGGGAATAAAAATTTGGATTGAGGTGAAGTGGGATGAGGGGGTACAATGGGGACATGAAATACATAGAAATTGGAAAGACTGGAATCGAGGTATCGCGGTTATGCGTGGGCGGGATGTCGTTCGGAGAGCCGTCGGAGGATTTTCATCTCTGGACCCTGGAGCAGGGGGCGACGACAAGGATGATTGCCCACGCGCTGGACATGGGGGTAAACTTCATCGATACAGCCAATTGCTACTCACATGGCACGAGTGAGCAACATATCGGGCGTGCGTTGCGTGAGCTGGGAGTGAACCGCGACAGAGTGGTCATCGCCTCAAAGGTTTACTTCAACGAGGGGATGCTCTCGCGACAAGCCATCCTTCGCGAGATTGAGGGCACCTTGCAGCGTCTCGGCACTGATTACCTGGACCTCTACTACATCCATCGTTTTGATTACAGCACGCCTATTGAGGAGACGATGGAGGCTCTGCATGGTCTTGTGACGGCGGGAAAGGTGCGCGCGTTGGGGGCATCCGCCATGTACGGTTACCAGTTCCATAATATGCAGCTCGCCGCAGAACGCAACGGTTGGACCCTGTTCTCAGCGATGCAGAACCATTACAACCTCCTCTACCGGGAGGACGAGCGAGAACTCATCCCCATTTGCCAACAATACGGAGTATCGCTTATCCCATACAGCCCGCTCGCCGGAGGTCACCTCTCCCGTCGCGAGTGGGATGTTGACACCGCCCGCAGCAAGACGGATCATGTCCTGCACGCGAAGTACGACCCGATGCAGCAGGCGGACAGGGGCATTGTGGCGAGAGTGGCGGAAATTGCCGAACGGCGAGGAGTGCCGATGAGCGCCGTCGCCCTCGCCTGGCACTTTGCCCGCGGAGTAGCCGCTCCCATCGTCGGAGCCACCAACGTGACCCACTTCGATGACGCCGTCAAGGCGGTGGACCTGCAACTGACTCCTGAGGAGATTGCGTCCCTCGAGGAACTCTACACCCCGCACCCTATCACCGGCGCCCGACCGCCGCAAAAATAAGCTGGCACTATATGCTGCGCTCGAGCACACGGCTGCGGAGTTGATTGTGAATCGCGCAGATACCTCGATTCACGGCTTGTTTGAGGATCGTTTTTTCGGTGTCCTGGATATGCGATAACGCGCTTTAATTTTTGGGGATAGAAGTGACCATTCTGTCTTCCATGTGTGAAATCTCTTGGGACAGAGGCTTCGGCATCCCGGGCGAAATCAATTTGATACGTATGTCCACGCCTTTTGCCTTTTACATGAAGGTACCCTCCCGGTCGAGATTTACCCAGTCTTTCATGCTTTTTAATCCAAAATTATCCAAAGTTGCAAAAATTGTGAAAAAGGGCTTGCATTGGAGTCTAAATAGTGTATAGTTGCCGGGCGGCGCTACCCCGGGGATGGGGCGGACGCCCGTGTAACCCAAGCAAGAAAACGTATGGCTCGACTTTTCGGTATAGAGATACCCAACGAGAAGCGCGTGGAAGCCTCCCTGTGTTACATATACGGCATAGGGCCATCCACTGCGAAAAAGGTGCTGGAGCAGGCTGGAGTTTCTCCGGATTTGAGGACGGGGACATTGACGGATGCTCAGCTCACGAAAATTGTTCAAGCGATCAGCAGTAACAACATCCTCATTGAAGGTGACCTGCGCCGAGAGAAACAGATGGCGCTCAAGCGGCTCACGAGCATCAACTGCTTGCGTGGTATCCGCCACCGCAAAGGGCTGCCAGTGCGGGGCCAGCGTACCCGCACGAATGCACGTACCCGCAAAGGTCGTAAAAAGACAGTAGGCGCTAAAAAGGCCTGATATCTAATCCATGAACCTACCTTAAGATTATGGCTGAAGAAAAGAACGAAGAGACGAAGGAGCAGGAGAAGACGAGTACTCCGGTCGTTGCAGATCCGTCTGCTGCGTCTGCTCCCGAAACCGCTCAAGAAGAGTCCGCGTCCCGCAAGCAGGAGCAGCGCCGCGATATTTTCGCGGAGCTTGGCTTGGCTGATGACGAGGAGAAGGTGAAGATCCTCAAGGCGAAAGGCAGCAAGAATGTGACGACGGGCATCGTACACATTTCTTCCTCTTTCAACAACACCGTGGTAAGTGTGACTGACCTGAAAGGGAACGTGATTGGGTGGTCCTCTGCCGGCAAACTTAACTTCAAGGGCAGCCGCAAGAGTACGGCTTATGCTGGACAGGTCGTCTGCCAAGATGCCTGTCGTCAGGCCATGGGTCATGGGCTCAAAGAGGTGGAGGTTCGGGTGAAGGGACCGGGGTCCGGTCGTGAGTCGGCCGTGCGTGCCGTCCAAGCTATTGGTCTGGAGATTACCACCATCTCAGATGTTACGCCGATTCCGCACAACGGATGCCGCCCGCCGAAGGCTCGTCGCGCATAATGACTGTTTTATAACCCTGAACATTGCATCAATCATATGGCACGTTATACAGGACCTACCGCCAAGATCAGCCGCCGCTACGGCGTTGATCTGTTCGGCAATAGCAAGGCATTTGCCCGCCGCCCCTTCCCTCCGGGACAGCATGGCGCGCGCGCTGGCCGTAAGAAGAAATCTGACTACGGCACCATGTTGGCCGAAAAGCAGAAATTGCGCTACATGTACGGCATTTTGGAAGGGCAATTCCGCCGCTACTACCACGAGGCTTCTCGCCGCCGCGGTGTGACCGGCGATATCCTTCTTCAGCTGCTTGAGCAGCGCTTGGACAATGTGATGTACCGCCTGAACTTTGCCAATACCCGCGCCGCCGCCCGTCAGATGGTGAATCATGGCCACGTGTGTGTGAACGGACGCAAGGTGAACATCCCCTCGTATCATTGCAAACCAGGCGATGTCGTGAGTGTGGCAGCCAAAGTGCACTCTCAGGCGCTTGCCAACCGCTTTGTGGAGCTTAGTACCAATGCCTCTACCCCTGATTGGATCGAGACTGATACCGCCAAACTTACTGGCAAGGTTTTGCGCGTTCCTACGGTAGAAGAGATTGCTCCCATCGTGAATGTACAACTTATCGTG
This sequence comes from uncultured Akkermansia sp., assembly GCA_947588735.1. GTDB lineage: Bacteria > Verrucomicrobiota > Verrucomicrobiia > Verrucomicrobiales > Akkermansiaceae > Akkermansia. Next base: position 4,561 of record CANQAD010000073.1, on the reverse strand, counting down.
GAATTCTATTCCCGTTGATTGTTTTTCAGTTTTGTCGGCCGACAGTGTCACCTCGCACTGTCGGCCTTTTTTGTGCGGGACAACGCTAAAAGATGCCAGCGAAACGGCAAACACATGAAAACATACGTTTGATATTTACGTTTTTTTTTGATTGATTGACGATTTATTGATAACGTATGTGTTACGCAGATTTTTTTCTCAGATCATTAAACCCGCAGGAATGAGAAGAGAGGCAAATCCATTCCCATTACGGGAGTGGTCCTTGTCATGATTTTTTCCACGCAAAAAAACGAGACCTGTCCATTCCTGCGATCATTTTCTCCGTTACTCGACTCCTTTCAAGTGTGTTTGTCCCGTCGAGGGCGGATGCACATATTGACAATTCGAAAGTGGTTTGGTACCATGTGTGGCGTCATGAGAATTGCCGTCATTGGAAAAGGTGGGCGGGAGCAGGCTTTGGTAGAAACATTGGCAGCCTCGCCTGGTAAACCGCAATTATTTTGTTTTCCCGGCAGCGATGCCATATTCCGGACGGCGCTTCCGTTGGTGGCGGACGGGCTGGAAAGTCTGATGGATGCCATGGTTCGGGAGAAGATCGATCTATGTGTGGCAGGGGAGGAGAGTTACTTAGTGAAGGACGATGGACTGGCGAACCGCTGCGAGCAGGCGGGTATTCCTTGTTGGGGGCCGCCGAAGGAAAGCGCCCGACTCGAGGCTTCCAAGGAGTTTGCAAAAGAGTTTTTGATAAAGCATGAGATACCAACTGGCAAGGCACAGACTGTGGCAAATGTGCAGGAAGCTCGCGAGGCCATTGGTGGTCAATACCCTACTGTGCTTAAGTTTGATGGTTTGGCTGCGGGGAAGGGCGTAGCGGTATGCCAGGATGAAGCGAGTGCCGAGGCTTTTCTGACCGAGGTTTTTGAACAGCGGCGCTTCGGTGAAGGCTGCCTGCTGGTGGAGGAATATCTGACAGGCCCGGAAATATCGATTTTCGCTGCCGTGTGCGACGGTCAGTATCTGGTGCTTTGCCCGGCGCGAGATTACAAGCGCTTGAAAGATGGCGATGAAGGGCCAAATACAGGTGGCATGGGAGCCGTGGCTTCCCGCGGGTTAGTAGATGACGACACGTTGAGCACCATTGAGAGGACCATCGTTGCTCCCACTGTGGCGGGACTGAGGTCAGATGGGTTACGCTACCGCGGCTTCTTGTATTTTGGACTGATGCTCACGCCGGACGGACCGAAAGTCATTGAATACAACTGTCGCTTTGGTGATCCGGAGTGCGAGGCAGTGATGCCCCTGCTGCGGGGTGATTTGGCGGGCTTTTGCATGGCAGGCGCACAAGGAAATTTCAGACCCGAACTCATCGATTTCAGCGAGGGGTGGAGCGTGTGCTGTATTCTTGCGTCTGAGGGGTACCCTGTCTCTTCCCACAGTGGGGATTTGATTAGTGGCCTTGGGGATTGTAAGGCACGTGTGTTTCATTGCGGTACTCGTTGCACAGAAGGAGGCTGGGAGACTGCAGGAGGCCGTGTGTTGGCTGTTACCGCTACTGGCGATACTCTGGAGCAGGCCCGCAAAATGGCCCACGCTGAGGCGGCGAAGATCAATTTCCCCGGTTGCCAGCGCCGCAGTGATATCGCCTACCGCAACGTCTGATTTTTTACAAATTCACAACCATGAAAGATACATCCATTGAGTTTTTGCATACGCTTCTTGAAACCCCGTCTCCAACAGGTATGGAGATGCGTGGACAAAGAATTTGGGCTAAGTATATTACCCCTTACACCGATGTGCAGGAATGTGATTCCTACGGTTCTACATGGGCCATCCTGCGGAGTAAACGGAAAAACGCTCCAACGCTCATGTTAGATGCTCATGCGGACGAAATAGGTTTCTCGATTCGCTACATCACGGACGATGGATTCGCCTATGTGGAGCGTCTCGGAGGATCGGATGTGGCGATTGCTCGCGGGCGTCGCTTACGTTTTTTCGGAGCGAAGGGCGAAGTTATTGGGGTTATTGGCAATACTGCCATCCACATCCGCGATGACCAAGATAAGGCTCCAAAACTGTGGGAGCTATACGTAGATTTGGGGTGTTCAAATCGCCAGGAGGTGGAGGAATTGGGACTTCGCGTGGGTGACCGAGCCGTGTACGTGGACGGTCCGCTCATGATGAACAAGCGCCTTGTTTGCCGCGCTTTGGATGATCGTCTGTGCGGTTTTATCACCGCGGAGACGGCTCGCAGGCTTCACGAACGTAAAATTTCCCCCGCGTGGAATATTGCCTTTGTCAACAGCGTGCAGGAGGAAGTGGGTTGCATTGGTGCGGAAATGGTGACCTACCGTATCAAACCAGACGCTGCCATCTGTTTAGATGTCACGCACGCTACCGACACTCCCGGGCTTTCTGCCGCCCGCTACGGTGAGGTGAAACTTGGTTCCGGACCCTGCTTGTGTATCGGTCCTGCATGCCATCCCTTCATCAATGATCGATTGGAGAAAATTGCCACGCGGAAAAAAATACCCTTGCAGCGTGAGACATCTGGCCGCACCACTGGTACCAATACAGATTCTATATTCCGCTCTCGCGGCGGGGTACCTGCCACGAACCTCTCCTTACCGCTGCGCTATATGCACAGTCCCATTGAGACGGCAGATCTGGGGGATGTCCTAGCAACCGTGGATTTGCTTACGGAGTTTGTCGCTGAGCTCAAGTCGGCGGATAGCTTCCGTTACTCGCTCGGGTAAGCTCTTCAACCTCTCTTGAGTGTCACTTTTGGCATGTGGGCTTTTTGGCGCACTAGCCCGGCTTGTTTCCAACGGAAGAGGAACCGCAAAGAACGGACGAAAAAATGACGGAAATATCCGTCCACATGCTTATACGTCGTATACGCTCAAAAGAGAAGCCGTCCCCATTACGGGGACGGCCCTCCGGAGGGTTCTCTGGTTCTCGCTAATCAGAGGAGCGCCTTGAGATGCGCCAAAATATTGTCTTTCGAAGTAGCACCGGTAATGGTGTCCACCAGCTTACCATTCTTAAAGAAGAGCAGCGTGGGAATGGAGCGGATGTTAAAGCGATTGGCCAAAGCCGCGTTACCATCTACATCCACCTTGCCCACCTTAGCGGTGCCGACCATTTCTGTGGCTACCTGATCCACGATGGGGGAGATCATTTTGCACGGACCACACCAAGTAGCCCAAAAGTCCACCAGTACAGGCATGCTGGATTGAAGGACCTCTGCCTCGAAGTTGTTTTCTGTAATTTGAAGTGCCATATTGTGATTAGAGATAGTATTATACGTCGATGTGTTGAGTACGTGTTTATTCTTCTTCCTCTTCCTCGTCATCGGAAGGCTCCTCCTCATCGCCGCCAGAACCCTCCTCGGACGGGTCTTCGTTACCAGCAGCAGAGAAGTCACCGCCCGAACCGTCGGCAAGTGCTGGTGTACCGAAGAGGTAGTCGGATACGCGGTTTGGCGTCTGATCTACACCGTAAACAGTGTAGCAGAACAGCAGGGCTACAAGTGCAGCCGCGATAGAAATACCGAGGTGTACGGGCTTTGGACCGCTCTCCTCCTCTTCTTCCTCTTCTGTCTTGTTGGAGACAGTTTGGCGTGAAAGACCAGCTGGCATCGTAAAGCCCGCTGGCTTGCCAGCACTCGCAGCGGAAGCTGGTTTAGCAGCCGCGGGAGCTGCCGCCAGAGGTTTGCCCACGGGTACCGTGGCAGCAGGCATAGATGTGGTGAGAGCCCCCGCTGCCGGGGCCGCCCCAGCGACAGGAGTTGCAGGTTTGGCTGCTACTGGCTGCCCGACCGGGCGAAATCGCGAGGGTGGCAGCGGCGCTGCTCCTGCTCCAGGACGTGCGATGGGTATGGTAGCCGCCGGGGTTGTCGGTGGTAGTGGACGAACGGGCAACGTGGGTGGCATCCCGGGGGCTCCGGGCCGCGCAAGAGGAATCGTCGCCGCCTGAGGCGCAGAGAAAGGCGCCGGTGAAGAAGGAGGAACGGGTGCTCCTGGGCGTGGCAAAGGTACAGCGCCGACTCGTGGAGCCAATGGCGGCACTGGCGCTGATGGCGGAGGCACAGAGGCCTGTGGGGTCGATGGAGGAAAGGGGGGAGGGGGAACAGGAGGGGTGCTCATAGCAGTTGGTCTTTGCTACCCGTCGCAACGGGTCCCTCTTATATCGCATATTTTCGGCTGCATTGCAAGCGGAAAAGTCATTTACCCCCCAAAAAAATTGCTGTTGCAAAAATTCTAGGCGTAACAATCTGCAAAAAACTTGAAAAAATGGGTGAATCTGCTACACTCTCCCGCATGGAAATTTGGGGATCGACTACGTTTGTGCTCTTCATGGTACTGTTCGTTGGCTTGGTTTTTGGAAATCTGAGCATCAAGGGGATAAGCCTGGGTAGTTCGGGAGTGTTGTTTGCAGCATTGGCTGCCGGGCATTTCGGATTGCAGGTGCCGGAGGGGATAGCAGATGTTGGTACAGCAATTTTCGTGTATTGCGTGGGATTAGGTGTGGGTAACCGCTTCTTTGATTCGTTAAAGAGTCG
>CANQAD010000072.1 GCA_947588735.1 uncultured Akkermansia sp. | reverse complement strand
ATTTCGCCTACCCTGTGAATAATTTGCGCCTCGCACTGCAAAGAGCTGTCGTTGGTGTTCGCGGCGGTGTTATTCTGCGATGCCGTTGTATTGTTGTTCGTTACCGTCTGTTCGCTCACGGAGAGGAGGGTCTGCTCACGTCCTACGGCAGTTACTTCCTCGTTCAGCTGTTGCACGGTTGTGTTACCGACGATGGTGTGCTTTTTGCCCAGGAACAAGAGGTTGGATAATCCTTCGAGCACCTTGGTGATTCCCTTGAGTCCTAACAAAAGCCCCGCCAGGACGGCGCCTCCCACCGCCAACCCCACCCCACCTATAATGGTCATCGGTTCGGTAGCCACCTTCGAGTCCCGGCATTTCATTTTCGGCTTTTTGTTGCCGAACGGCTCTGTATAGGTGTCCGTCAGTTCATTCCCTTTGCCGAATTTGTCCTGGAGCGTTGCTCCGATCATCGTGCCCACGCCCCCGGCAACTGCTGTTACCCCTACTCCCACTATCCCGCTTGCTACCCTGTCCGCATTTGAGGTCAGATTTCCGAACGTACGCATCCCGCCGGAAACGCTGCTTCGCTCGCCCATGGCAACAAAACCGGCTATGGGAGTATTGACGGTGACATGCTCATTCGCATAGTTCAGGTAGGTCGGAGATGACAGGGTGAGGGTGGAAGGTTCCATTTTCACCATGCTTCCCGTCGGTTGTACGAGGTTGGTTAAGTTGCCGTCCATGATGTTGCCGACCAATCCGGTGACGGTTGTAATGGTCTTGATGATGCCGCTGGCGGCACTGCCCAACAAGTCTATGCTGGACAGGCCATACACGCGGTTGCCATCCTGCAATTCATCGCTGTAGATGAAGGAAGTGCCGATGAGGCTCTTCGCATCAAACCCCGAACAGGCTAAGTTGACGACCGTATTGAAGGCGGTGTCCTGAACGGCCGCTCCGCCGATTATGGTCGTTTTCGGCGCCAGGAGACTCGCACTGAGATCCGTGACCGTGAACGAGGAACCGAGGAAGGTCTGCGCCATGAAGACATTGGTGGCAATGTTGCTGATGTAGGGACCCTTGATGTTCACCCCGCTGCCGTCGATGCGAATCCTGCCGCCCAGGAGTCCCCCCGTTTTAATGCCCATGAGGTGCTCGGTCTGCTGTTTTCCGTCAGGATTGTACGCCGCGTAGGCTCCCGAGTTGAGCACCTTGCCGCACGCACTTGTCATTTCTATGCCGCTCTCCGTGATCTTGACGGACGAGCGCCCCACACGGAACGTGATCGCCTGAGCCGACGTAAGGACGATTTCGCCGCCCGCGTTCACGATCTGGTGGTCGGCGGACTGTATCAGCACATCCTTGGCGGAGTACACATTCACCCCTTCAAAATGGGGACGCGTGACGGGGGCGTTGAGATTCTGCTGGATGTCGTTAGCCACCGATTCCATGGTGTAGCCGGAAGACATATTGGCCTCAGAGAAAACTCCGGCAGCCGTTTCGATGACATCGCTGGAGATGTAGGTGTTGGTGATGTCTTCGTTTTGCTGGACGGGACGCACGCCGTTGTCGCGCGTGACCATCTGGATCTGGTGGAAGGGATATTTACCCTCGGCCAATTCATCCACGGAGAGCGGACGGGTCACTCCGGCGGGTTCGGAGTTCTTTTTGGTGTCGGTGAGGTCCGCATCCTGCGCCGGGGATTCCTCGGTGTCTCCCTGGTACTTGCGCGGCGGAAGCTGCACGCGGTTGCGCAGGGTGACAGCCGAGTAATCAGCGACGTCATCCTGTTCCTTGAGCGTATGACGCTCCATCGTCTTGAGCTCGACGAACGGGGAGGCATTTTGGTCGCGATACAGGGAGCTGATAGCAACGGGCAGACTGAAGTCACCTCGGTCGAGACACACCAGCACATTCCCGACCCTCGGACGCGCGAGCAACCCGCTGTTTTTATCCGCGAAGGGGGAACCAAGTTCCACCACAATTTCATTGGCAAACGAGATGGACTTTTGTCCTGCGCCCGTGTACTTCAACGGAGCTATTTCCCGCACCTTGCAGGTGTTCTCGGTGACGCGCTTTTTATCTTCCTCGTACGAAAAGGGAGCGGTATCCACCACCTGCGCCACAAACAGACGCATCTTGGGCATCGGTCCATTTTCCCCGGCTGTCAGCATATCCGCCGTTTCGGGTGCATGATGATTGACAATCACCGGACGCGGCAGCAAGCAGAGGCACTTGGGCTGTCGGGCTTCATCGATATGCGTTCCCTCCACCTCAGCCTGCCACGTGTTCTGCGTCACCTGAATTTTCATCTTGGTGAGCATATAGCGGGTGGATGGGCTGCACTGCAATCCACCATCCTTCCTCGCGGCCACCTTAAAATGCACTTCCCTGCCGATCACGGGGAGGGAGGAATCACTGCTTCCATGGTAATAGAGGCCAAAGCAACCGCCGCGATTATCGTGAATCGCGCGCAAAACAGCCTCGCGATGAGTCATCTCATCGTCCGTGAGCTTTTTCATCAGGATGTTCCCCAGCTCATAGGAACTGAACTTCACGGAATTCGACACTTCATTTCCATCGCCGTACAGTTGCAGTTTGAGCTCGTCTTTCGCAAAGTCCTGCGTCCCGTAGTGCTTGCTCCAGAAACGCGTTTTTGCTGCGCTGATGCCAATTTGAACAGGATTCCCTTCTTGCAATCGCGAGTCGGATTCGCTGAGTGCATCAAAGACAATCATCCGCTCCTTGTTGGCATCCTTCGGAACTTCCCACACATAAGCCAGCCCCCACGTGGAGGCCAACCGACTCATGAAATCGTAGTCGCTTTCATCATTTTGCACCCACTGAATTCGTGCATCCGTCGCGATCCGCTTCTGAGCCTCTTCCGATACCTGCACATCCGTATCCCAGCATTCACCGAGGCGCCGGAAGAATGCAAGGACGGGGGATTGGTCCTTATTGTTGGAGTCTAATTCGAGCGACTCCCTCGTGTACACGAGGCGGTTCTTCGAGTAGCACGCGCATGCCAGCGCGGGACGTATCGTCCACTTATACCAGGCGGCGTTCTCGGACAACGTCGTGGCTTCTGTCGTCGATTCGATCGACATCACAACGCCGGCCACGCGCTGAATTTCCCGAACGGAAGCCTTGTCGATTTTGTCCTTGGCGGACGACACGACCAGCAAGACTCTCTTGCCCAAGTATTCCCGCATCTTAGCCTCACTGTCCTCCCCCATCGAGGTATCCCGGATGAGCACCTCATAGCGATACAGCGAAGACATCTCCTCACAGCCCTCAATGATGCGCAAGGCGGCAAGGGTTGCCTCCGGGGCTTTCCCATCAATCTCTCTGATCTCTATCGTGTATATCATGGTTCTCGCTTGGTGTTTCGGTTATGCCGGGTTCCTGAACCGGTGGGGAGCATGCTTCCCTCCCGGTACGGGGATTAAGACGGTTGCACCTCTATCGCGTTGTCTTTGATCGTGAGGGTAACTTTCGAGTAATTGTTCTGTTCCAGGACGGAACGGAGCATGAGCGAGCTGAGGCGGGGAAGAATCGAATGCGTGATAATGTTGTCGATAATGCGCGCACCGGCATCCGCCCGCTTTGCCTGCTCCATGACGTAGCGCGTGAGGTCCTCTCCCCACACGAGTTCCGCCCCGTAGCCGGACTTCAGCCGGCGGGCCACCTTGCCGAGTTTCAGCCCGATGATCTTGCTCATCACCTCCTGAGAGAGCGGGTAGTACGGAATGGTGACGATACGTCCGAGCAGAGCCGGCGGGAACACCTTGAGCATGGCCTCGTGCATAGCCTGCTCCACGGCTTCGGCGCTCGGCATCAGCTCCGGATCCGCGCACAGGCTCATCATCTCATCGGTACCGACATTGGTGGTCAGCAGGATGATCGTGTTGCGGAAATCGATCAGGCGTCCTTCTCCATCCTCCATACGACCCTTGTCAAACACTTGGAAGAAGATCTCATGCACGTCCTTATGAGCCTTCTCCACCTCATCCAGAAGTACCACGGAGTACGGTTTGCGACGCACGGCTTCGGTAAGCACACCGCCCTCGCCATAGCCCACATACCCCGGAGGCGCCCCCTTCAGGGTGGACACCGTGTGCGCCTCCTGGAATTCACTCATGTTGATGGTGATGAGGTTTTGCTCGCCGCCGTAGAGAGCTTCAGCGAGAGCGAGAGCCGTTTCCGTCTTACCCACACCGCTGGGACCTGCCAACATGAGGACGGCTATCGGCTTCTCCGGATCGGCCAGAGAAGCGCGCGCGCTCAGAATCCTGTCCGCAATGATGCGCAGCCCATGATCCTGCCCAACGACGCGCTCTGCGAGGTGCTCGGAGAGGTGCAAAACATTTTCCAACTCGTTGCTCACCATCCGACCGGCCGGGATGCCTGTCCACTCGCTAATGATAGCAGCGATCGCCTGAGCATCCACCTGGGGCAACACCAACGGAGTTTCTCCCTGGAGGGCAGCCAATTTCTCCTCTGCATCCTTGAGTTCCTTACGGAGAGACGTTGCATCCTTCTTCGGAAGTTCCTCATCCTGCAGCTTGTTTCGCAGCTGCACCACACGAGCCACCAGCTCCTTCTCCTTCTTCCAATCCGCGAGACGTGCATCGTGTTGCGCCGTGAGTTCCTTCTTTTTCTGCTGCAAGGCAGAGAGCGCCTCCTGACGATCCATGCCTACCTTGGACTCCTTTTCCAGCACGGCAATCTGGGAATCGATCCCCTCCAACTGCCGACGCAGATCCTCCACCTCCGCGGGTTCACTGCTCTGCGTGAAGGCAACGCGTGCTGCAGCGGTATCCAGCAGGCTGACGGCTTTATCCGGCAGTTGTCGCGTGGGCAAGTAGCGTCGGGAAAGCGATACGGCAGCCCGCAACGCCTCGTCCAAAATCAGGATGTTGTGGTGCTTCGCCATCACGCGTCCCACCGCAATCATCATGAGGTGAGCCTTCTCGTCATCCGGCTCTTCAATGAGGATGTTCTGGAAGCGGCGTGTGAGGGCCGGATCCTTCTCGAAGTATTTTTTGTACTCGCTCCACGTGGTGGCAGCGATGCAACGGAACGAGCCGCGGGCCAGCGCGGGTTTGAGCAGATTCGCTGCATCCCCCTGCCCTGCCGTGCCGCCGGCTCCCACCAGATTGTGCGCCTCATCAATGAACATGATGATGGGCACGTCCGATGCCTTCACCTCATCAATCACCTGCTTCAAGCGATTTTCAAACTCCCCGCGCATGGAAGCGCCGGCTTGGAGACCTTGCAAATCCAGCGAAAGCAGGCGCACATTTTTGAGCATATCCGGGATATCGCCGGAGGCAATCCGCAGCGCAAGCCCTTCCACCACGGCCGTCTTCCCTACGCCGGCTTCACCGGTGAGGATCGGATTATTCTGTCGGCGGCGCAGCAGGATATCGATGATGCGCCGCACCTCCGCATCCCTGCCCACCACGGGGTCGATTCTGCCCTGGCGAGCTTCTTCCGTGAGATCGGTGCAGTATTGTTTGAGCGCTTGCTGTTTACCCATTTCGGCGGGCGCCATGGCTCCGTTTTCCGTACCCACCTCAGAGGTCGCCAGCCCGGAACCGTCTGCGGGGCTCGAGCTTTCCTCGCGACTGCCCGACGTCACGGAATAGAAGTGATCGGAGAGTTCCTCGGCCTTCACCTTGGAAAACTGTGTCGAGATATCGAGCAGCGCGCGCTTCAATTCCCCGGTGCGCATGCAGGCGAGCAGCAGGTCCCCCGTGCGGATGGCGCCCCGCTTGAACATGAGCGTAGCGAGCATCCAGGCTTCCTTGATGGCCAGCTCAATTTGCGGGGAGAAATCGCGGATACTCGTCGCACCGCGCGGAAGAGCCTCCATGGCTTTCGTCAGATCCGCGGCCAGACGCGAGTTGTCCACCTCGAAGTGTCGCAGGATGAGGTGGATATCCGTCTCATCCGTTGCGAGGATCTGGTTGATCCAATGCAAGAGTTCTACGTAGGGATTCCCCCTCATCTTGCAGAATACGGTCGCACTCTCGATGGCCTTGTAGGCGACATCATCGAGTTTTCCGAACAGTTCACTGCGTTTGATTTCAGCCATGGTTTTGATTGTATTGCGGGTTTATGTAAAAGCGCATTTGATGCGACACTCCATCACGTGAGAAGATTCGGTCGGCATGAGCGTATCGCAGCCCAATCCGGTATTCTGCCCCAGAGTCAATGGCGGCATTTCCTCTGTTTTCACCCGGAACACCAGCTCCCAGTGCAGAGGACGCTGTCCCATCATCTTGAGCCACGAGATCAGTCTTGCGTAGCTCTTGCCGCCGGGCGCCAGTCGTCGGAACTGAGCGTAGCTGACGGGACCGATCACCACATCCACCCGATCCGTGACGCTGCGCTGCTTGCTGCCGAGGAGGGTGGTGCGGCCCAACTCGCAGACCCCCGGCTTCCCCAGTCGGCAGTGCATACTCTCGCCGATGCGCATGAAGCCCGGCACAAATTGACGCAACTTCACGGGTACGTTGAAAAACTTTTCCAGCAGTTTGCAAACGCTGCGGGCCTCCCCCTTGTGCGCCAATTCCCGCGCATACGCCACGGGAGCCGGGGACGGCAGAGGAGAAGAAGTCCGAACCCGAGGCATGCCGCAGAGCGTCTCTGCCGCACGACTCAGGAAATCCCGCTGAGCGTTGTCGTAGCTCACGGCAGGCTGAGCCCGGGTGCCGCCGCGGTAAAAAAGAGCAATCAGGCGGTCGTGGAATATGTCCAAAAATCGCTGCATGGACAAGTCGTAAAAATGTCGACTCCGCTCATAAGCGTACTCCGTGAGAGCCAGCGGCAAGGCTCCGTTGGGACCGAACAGACCGAAGAAGTACACCTGCATCGTGCTCACTTGTCCTCCCCCAAGCACGACATCATAGATCTCCGAAGGAGGAAATTGAAGATGCGGAATCTGCGCAAAGCGCATCACCGGCTCCTGCCCGGCCGCAGGCTCTCCGATGCGCGGCCTGTCGGGCAGCAACTGCTCCATTCTACGCACTGCGGCGTAGAATGAATAGGCGCCCGGTCGAGCCGCCAGCGCCCGCGTGAAGTCATTTTTCACGCTCTTGCTGCTTGTCGGAACCATGAGTGGAGAGGTTGAGTTGATGCACTGATACACACTTCGATAAAACTATTCAGCTCACAAAGATCCAGCAGCCAGGCTGCCAAACTCCGGGCAAACATGTAAATGCCATCGCCGTACACCTTGTCGTTGAGCCCGACGTGGATGCGCCATCCGCGCACAACACACAAATCGCCCTGCACGGCCAGCGTACGCGTCGTCGTGTCGATTTTTGCCGTTTCGATTCCCTGAATGAGTTGTTGCGCGGCTTGCAAACCACTATGCTGATGCTCCAGCAACATGCGCAAAACGCCCGGCAAGGCATCACTGCCGTAGGCTGCCAGTGTGCCGGGGTTCAGTCGCGCCAAGGCCAGTCCCACCCAGTGCGCGGTATTCCGGAGCAGCATGCCCTGAGGGAATGTGGGACCACTCAGAAACTTGGCGGTGGCGCCGGCAGTTGTCAATGCGCTATCTTTCCGCACAAAGAGCGGGAGGTCGCGGTTGGAGCAGAGACCGCTCACGCTGATGCTGCCGATCTGATCCCGGTACTTGGTGTACCCCGGACCGGAGAAGCGCAGGTAGGCTTCAGTGCCGACGTAGGAGCTCAAGCGTCCGCGTGGCGGAGCAACGGGGCGCGCGCGGTGCAGACTCATGTAGTCGAGACGTTCTTCGCCGGTGGGCATTGATTCATCACTCGCCGTGTAAAAAGGATAGATGTCAAAGAGCTTCTCATTTTCCTCCGTATAGGCAGCGCCGCTGTACACTTGTAAAACTTCGTAGTCGGATGCGGCTGTAGCATCCGCCACCAAGTGCTCCGCGTCCCTCCACGACGGGATCACACGATCCAAGCGTCGCTCAAAGGCATTGATGACCCGCGCGCAATTCGTCTGGAGTCCCGGGGCCTCCTGCAGCAGCAGACGCAGGCGTTCCGGCAAGGCCTTGCGCAGCATCAACACCACCGAACACTCTCCGTCATCCGGCAACAAGCCCCGCAGTCCGCGAATGGATAAGAAGGCCTGCTGTTCAGGCAGGAGAAAATATTCAGCGACCGGCGACAAGCCGCCGTCCGGCGATTCCATCAAATCCTCCGTGAGCAGGGAGGCCGACAACATGCGTTCCTCTTCGCCGCACCGAAGGAGAATACCCGAGCAATCCGTCAGCAAAGCATGCATCAAGACGCCTGCCGCTGATTCCGGAAGATTCACGAAAAATCGAACGTCTTCACCACGCCCGCGGGTGCACTGCAGGACGAGTTCCACTCCCCCGACCGCTCTCACCCCATGCCTGCGTGCAACGGGCAGTAGTTCCGTCTCTGCGTAGCGCGTCCTCAGAACATGGAGTCCATTAAACACCACGTCCTCGCGCAAGGCGTAGCGGCAAGCTGTCTTTTCCGGCAACGAAGTCGGCGCCTCAAAGACGCAACCGGTCGGCAAATGAGACGTTTCTGCGTCCGGGGTGATCTGAATGACGGCCCGGGAAGCCACCGGCGCGTTGTATTCGGGAGCGATCCGGTTGAGGAGCTCTTCCGGGAACTCCTCCAGCCCGTCGTCCATTTTACGCGCAATGCGAGCCGTCAGGAAAGCTACCCCTTCCAGCAGGCGTTCCACGTACGGGTCGGGGCTCTCGCCCTCGCCCAGCTGCAAGCGTCGAGCTACCTTGGGATACTCCGCCGCAAAGCGTTTGGACGCGCGGCGAAGCTCGTCGAGCTCATTCTCGTAATACCTGAGAAACTCATCATCCATCGTGCACCTGCAGCCTTACGGATTCATCGTTGTTTTACCAGTCTCCACATCGACACGCAGCCGGAAGAACACCTCCTGGTCCAGGGGTCGGACGGCCAACCTGCTGAAGATATCCAGATGAACCGCCGTTTTATCATGTTTTGAGTAGTCATCCCGCACGACCACATGAGTCTCCGCTGCATCCAAGCGGGGTTCAAAAAGCTCGATGGCTCGGCGCACACCTTGCGCGATGATTTCCGAGCGTTCTGCCGTCACCACATTTCCGGCGCAAGAATCAATGCCATAGTGATAGCCGGAGGCAGCAACTTCCGGGTAATTCTTCGTGAGATACTCGGTTTCCGTGGGAGCCGTGTGAGAGTTGAGCAGCATCTCCATGTTCAACAGGATGTCGCTTTTGAGCTGCTCGGGAGAATACACCTGATCGTACCCCTCATCCGACTTGGAAAAGGGCTGCTCATCCGTCAGCCTCGTGAGAAGACAAGGCAAATATTTCCGCGAGCTTGGCTGATTGGTTGCAACCGGCATTTCCTACCCCTTATCTCTTACGAATCAAACTTGAGAGTCTTCTCAGTGAAAATTGGGTGCAGCCCATCGTCCGAATCCCAGCACCGCTGTCCTCGCCCTGTGTAGAGTCCGTCCGCGCACTCCTGCCACTCCGTCTCCTTGGCCATGAGCAATTTGCCATCACTCTCACCACCGTGGGGGTAGCGTCCCGGCATCCGCCCAACCACAACCTCTCCCCCGCGGAAGCGCAGCCTCACGTGCGGCCACACTACCTCCACGGGATGGGTGGGCGGAGCTATCTCCACGCTCTGCACCTGAGCCTGATCCACGAGCTTGTACTGACCGTCGCAGATGCACTCCAGCACTCCGCTCAAACGAACATCACCATCTAACAACCATTCCCGACGGGCTCCATCAGTGAGGGTAACCCCGGTATTCGGCAACACATCCAACACCTCCATGCAGGCGGACGCACCGGAGGCAGCATCCCCGGCAGCGAACGCCGCAACAGCCTGCGCCAACTTTTCGGCATAGGCCGGCGGCGCGCCTACCCAATCCGGACGAGATTGACCGGCAAAGTAGGATTCGCGCTGCTTCTCCGCGGCAATAAGCCCCGTGAGCGTGGTACAAAACATAGCGGATGCCGGGTTGAGTTTCAGGAGGGCATCCGCCTGCTGAGCGGCACGGTCCCACTCGCACTCCATGCAAAGCACTTGCACAAACAGGGCGCGAGCCGCCGCATCAGTGGGGGCCGCCGCCACCTGAGCCGCGGCCGCTCGATGCAAACCCTGCAAATCTCCGGCGCTGTATAGTTGCTCGATGTTCATCGATGAGTCTTATAAGCGGAAAAGGCCGACAGAACCCGCCGCGGCGGATACCGTCAGCCCTTCCGGTTTTATCTATTTGATCAGACGGCTTGATCTGTTGCGACGTTCCAGCCGGCAGCCACATCACCACCGAGTTCTCCGGTCGTCTTGAAGGTATGAGTCGTCCACTTATACTGTTCGGCCACAATGCTCACTTGTTCGACAAGGCGCAGGGCAGCAGCATCACGTCCCACTCCGGCCAGTTGAGTATCGGTGCACACAGGGGCGTCCACCGTTACGACCTTCGCCTCGGTGACGCGAGCGTTGGTCAGCTCTACCTCATAAAGCTTCTGCTTGGCTCCGCCGATCTGTGCGCAAACCTCCAGCTTGACGCTCGCGATGTTTTGTCCGCTCATGCAAGCTTTCTGCAGGTTGGGGGTCGCTTTGTCCAGCAGATGAACAAAAACGAGCGGAGCCAGTACGCCGCGTCCGGCAGCATTGGTCTGGTTGGCAAATTGGGTCTCCTGACTCGAACCATGAGAGAACGAGATCACATCGATCCAATTGGCGTGAACTGTATCGGTGGATTGCCCCTCGATACCGTCAATTTGTACGTAGGAATTGAATGCCATAATTTGAGTAATATTTAGGGTGAGAATTGAATGTTGTTATTTTCTCTCGCTGGGTAACTTGGTCACCAAGCGCAGGGAAGCTGTCAGACCTTCCAACTGGAAGTGCGGACGCAGGTAGAACTTAGCCGAATA
>CANQAD010000071.1 GCA_947588735.1 uncultured Akkermansia sp. | reverse complement strand
GTGGGGGAAGGTTACGAACTGCAACCGTGGCTGCGTACGTGTGCGCAGACTCTCACGGCGCGTCAGGTGTCAGCTCCACGCACGTATTATGCAGCATGCGGCGCAATGATGCACGCGGAGACAGCGCTGCGGAAACACGCAGGAGAACTTACGCCGCAGGGGAAGAAAGACCACGAGCTGCTGCGGGATCGCTTGCGCTATGTGGAATACGGCTGAGATCCTGGTGTGGCGTAACCTTTCCTACACAAAACAATCAACGAACCCACTCATAAATGTAAAACATATGATAAGAAGACTGACCAAATATGAACGGTTAAGTCCTCCGGGGCAATGGCGTGCGGCGGTGGCAACATTGCTTGTCGGCATTCTATTGCGATGAAAATGGCGCAGCTGCGTGCCGTTCGATTCGGAAAAAGCGCTTGGAGGAGAGGTGGGCGTTGTTGGGAGGCGCGGCGTTTGCGCCGTGCCGCAGTAAACGGTCCTTCCTCGCCTCCAATGCCTCTTCCACTGCGCGTGTAGAGGTGACCGTCTTTTCGCGGTGTCGCAATTTTTACTCCTCATCCGCCAGCCACATCTGTCTATCTGATATTGTCTTTATGTCGGTACGTATTCATAATCCGTATGCAAGAAAAATATGACAGTCCAACAAAAATTTTGCAAGACGAAGGCGCTACGTTCACCTGAATGAATACTCCAAAAACACCGAAATTTTACTCTGATTGCCAAAATTAAACTAGCTAATAATCAACAAAATGAATCAGAAGAGGTGCGGATTATGAATTCGGTACAATTGCTGTGGCCCTCTCATGTCAGGGGGATAATTCAAACACAAAATAAAAACCGATACATACACCATGAAAAATACAATCCTAGTTTCAGCTCTCCTTGCAACGCTGGCGCTGAGCAGTTGTAGTTTTGTTTCGCAGGTAGCCAATCCTTCAGCCCCGAAGGGCTTTATAGCAACCACGGGCGGGCTCAGCATAGATCGGAATGATTGCCGCGTGATTTGCGCCCAGGCGATAGGCGAATCCAAGGGGTTCAGTCTGCTTGGCGTGATACCGTTCAAGCAACCATCTGAGACTATGGCTGTAAAGAAAATGTATGATAATGCGAGGGAACGCGGTGCCAAAATTGAGGGAGAAAGCGCCTACTTTGCCAACCGTGCCGTTGAACGCAGCGCTAACTAATACGTGCTTTGGAGTCGTCCGGACATCAAGGCAAGCGGTGATCTGGTGCAATACCTCCCGGGAGCAAAATCAAAACAGATTGACTAAACAGAGAAGTCTAACCATCAAGGCGGCGGGGGTGGAACTTCATCCCCGTCGTTTCTGGTCCTTCTGCCTCATTATTCACCTTCCTTTCAGTAAAGCGAATTGTCTGCCAGACTGTGTTGAGCGGCAACAGGCTTACCGTGACCGTATTGGAAAAGGGGCGTACGGTGGTTCGTATCTATGAGATTCCCAGTTTTCGCTTGCTCAAGAGCATATATCCCTGAAGCCAAGCTCCGCATGTGACGCTCCGCGAGTCGGCAAGCGAGGTATCTCACTTCTGCGAGCTGTCGAAGACGATGAATTGCTGGCGGCTGCCCCGGGGTTTGTTGGGCAGGTTCATACGGTTGGCGCACCGGTAGCAAATGAAATCCCGAATCACACCCCCAAGGCGCCATGAACGTGTGGTGTCATGATGAGAGCCTTGCCGTGTTAAGGCAAACTCTTGTCACGCCGTGCGCGTAATCCCACGTACATCGGCAGGCCAAAGACAAGAAGGAGGAGCAGGGGAGTGAAGACGTACAGAAAGAGGCGCAGGTAGAGCTTGCAGGCGGAGTCTCCTCGGTCGGAGCCAACGCGCCACCATTGGTAGCAGCGCGTGGGATCCCAGGTCACGCAACTGCCGGGGATGAGGTGCAACAGACCGCGCCGCGCCATGGCTTGCGGCATGCCGCGGTCGGAGGCGGTCACGTACCAGGAGTCGGCAATGTCCTGCTCGCCAACTTCCTCATAGTAGAGCGCAAGATGCATGGCTGCCTGGGCCGTGGCTGCGTTTTCGAGCATGAAGAGGCCGCGCTCGACATCCTGAGTGACGCCCGACTCACCGCGCAGCATGCGAGTACCAAGTCGTTCCATGGCTTCCTTCTGCTTCATGCTGGCAGCCTGGCGGAGCAGAGGCAGGGCCTCCTCCTTTTTCCCCGCCTGCTCCAGACGGTCGGATTTCAAGTAAATGGCATCGGGAATGTTGCCCGCTACCGCACGATCCAAGTACGCATCGCCGATGGAGGCGTCCTGCGGCACATCTCGCCCGTACAAGTAGGCGCATGCCACCACGTACGCCATGAGCGCGTCCTTGTGCTCATCGGCAAGGAGACGGGCATAGGAGATGGCTTTGGCGGGATCGCGCGGGGTGCCAATGCCCTTGTAGAAGGTTTTGAAGAGTTGCGCCTGAGCCCAAGCGGAGCCGAGGCGAGCTGCCTGCTGCAGGTGGGCGATGCCTTGCTCGGGTTTTTTTGCCGTGCCGATGCCGTTTTGCTCCATGAACCCGATCCAGTAGAGAGCTTGGACGTCTTTGTCGCCCTCGGCGCGCTTGGCGTAGATGTCGTATGCACGGGCGTAAGATTGCTGCGCTTGCGCTGCGTTGCCGGCTCCGGAAAAGAGTTCACCGAGCATGTAGAGACCGGTGGGGTCGCCGGCTTCCCCGGCACGGGAGAATAATTCAGTGGCTTTCGGGAGATCGCGCGGGGTGTAGTCTCCGCCACGAAGATAGCGAGCGCCCAGCTGGAGCATGGCATCCGTATCGCCCTTGTCCGCGCGTTCACGGAGCAACTCGTTGTAACGTTCCGCCCACGCGCGCGCCTGTTCGGGATGTCCTGCCACGCCGTAACGCATGTACACCTGCTGCGCGGCGTGCAGGTCGCCCGCGTCCGCCTGCTGCTTCAGGGGAAGCAGACGTTGCTCGAGCGCCTGATTGTCGCTGCTGAGGCTCGGTGCATCATCCGCCCGGGCTCCCGGTGCAACCAGGAGCAGGCAGGACAGGACGAGAGAGGAGAAGGAGCGAGACATGGAGTCAGGAACAACCGTCCTAGGAAAAAAACGATTCATTTACGATTTACGATTTACGATTTACGATTTACGATTTACGATTTACGATTTACGATTTGAGAAGTGAGCGCGCCGGAGGCGCGGAATTTGCGGAGCGGGAGCGGAGGTGGTGGGTAAAACAATGCACGGGGGTAGTTGGAAAGGGGCAGGAAGCGGAGCAGGGGCGAGGGAGATGTGATGGAACCATGCGCGGGGGTGGTTAGAAGGTAGCGGGAGGAAGGTGGGGAGGCTGCGCACTTACATCTAGATTATGGCGCGCCGGAGGCGCGGGAATATCTTCCGTAAATGCATGGAAGAAGTGTTGGATGGGCATGGAGAAATTTTGTTAGGATAAATGTGGGAGTCAGGTGCGTTTGCGATGGCCGGGACTGTTGAAGCGTCGAGTGGAACGGGAAAAGCTGCCTCGGCGCCGGTTCTCTCCCGGGAAGGAGCCTCTATTTTCGTACTTCCGCGGGCTGCCTGTGCGACTTTTCACTCGGCTCTCTGGGCGCGTGGCGCCGTGGCCGTAGGGAGGTTTGCCGCGACGAAATGAGCGTTTATCATCATCTTTGTCACGTCTGAAACCGCCGTGCGCGGGACGTTCGGGACGCTCTCCATCCTGCCGTTCTTCAGAGCGGCGCGAGCGCTTCTTCCCGGCATCTTGCGCGTATTTTCCGAAGGGGCGTTTCCTGCCATGCGGCGCATCGTATCTCCCACCGCGCCGCGGCTGATCCTCGCGTGTGCGACTGTGGGCATGGCTCGCCTTTTTCTGCAACAGGGGACGCAGTTCCGGGAAGTCTTCTTCATCATTCCTCCCAAAGGCAGAGTTGGCGGCTTCATCCTCCGTTTCGAAGTCATCCGGGTTGAATTGGTAATCGGCCTCCTCCAGCAGGGCGGCACGGGCGGCTTGCATGTCGAGCTTTTCATCCAACTGCTCGGCTGTCAATTTATTGGGGCTTGAGAAAACCTGGTTGGCGCCGATCAGCCCCTTGCGGCGCTTGGGATTCATGAGGGCGAGTTCCATTTGCTCCGGAGTCATCACGGCTACATGCCCGGGCAATAAATCCCCACCCCAGAGGGAGCCGATGCGCACGCGCACCAGCTTGCGCACACGCAGACCCAGGCAGGCAAACATTTGCCGTATCTGGCGCTTCAACCCTTGCTCCAGCACCACGCATGCACGCCGAGGCGAGAGGCGTGCGACGTATTTCACTCGCGCTTGTCCCTCCGGCAGGCGAAGCCCTTTGAGCAGCTGCAGCAGGGCGGCATTGTCGTACGGCTGATCGAGCGTTACCCAATACTCCTTTTCGACATGAGATTTAGGCTGGGTGATACGCTCGTTGAAACCTCCTTGACTGGTGAGCAGAAGCAGTCCCTCGCTGTCCGCATCTAGGCGTCCCACGTAATTCACGTGTTTGTACTTGGGCGGCAGCAGGTCGTACACGGTTCCTTCGGATCCCTGTGGATCACGGCTGCACACGACGCCACGCGGCTTATTGAGCAGGAGCGTGACTTCTGCCTTGGGCTTGACCTGTTTGCCGTTGACCTTCACAAAATCGCCCTCTTCCACGCGAGCGCCGGCTTCCGCACGCTGGCCGTTGATTTCAACGAGTCCCTCAGCCACCAGCAAATCAGCTTTGCGGCGAGATTCGTACCCACAGTTCACCAGATACTTATTGATGCGGATGCCTGCGATGTCATCCTTTTGATTTGGTTCGCTCATGTTTCTGTTTGAGATAAAAAGAACCCCGCAACTGCTGAGGCAAGTGCGGGGCCGGGTTAAAGTTTCATGCCATTACCGGCGGTGCGCCCGGTTTTCTACCCTATCAGGCTTCGAACTTGGTCTTGGGAAGACCGATGGGACTCTGCCCCTGCTTCCACTGACCGCGCTCTTTGAGGAGCTTGACACGCTCAAAGCGCTTAAGGACGGAACGCTTTCCGCCAACGGAGCCGGAGGCTTTCAAAGAGGAGTGTTTCGACATAGTGCTGTGAAGTGAAAAAAGTTAAAATAAACTTCCACCGCGGAAGTAAGGACGCCGCGTTATACACCCATCATGCAGAAAACGCAAGACGAATTTACGACTTTTGCGAAATCTTTGCGTCAGTTCCTGTTTTTTCAAGGATTTGACCGCAGCCTTGACGGCATGGGACCCTTTCTGCTCAGCCCCGGCGGCGGCCCCCTTTTTGCATCTGTTTCTCCTTGGCTGCGGCGGTTTTATTCGCTTGCAGAGGGTAACGGGATGACGCCACAAGCGGCGGGTCAGGATTTGGACGAGACACAACGCTTCTTTGAAGGAGCGTTGCGTTTGGCTTTGCCGCGCGTTTTTCCAGATGAGCTGGTCTTCTTTTGGCGCTTACGAGGTGGCGCGGATGTCGGCGGAGCAGACGGCTGTTGACACGGAGCTTGCCCGGAGTCTTTTGCAGGGCGTTGGACCCCCGTTTTCCCTCTGCGGCGCAGCACACGCCAGCCCAACCACAGCATGAGGACGCCACAGCCCAGCAATGTCAGGTTGCCCAACCACAGGAACTTGGCCTCGTTGATGTGACGCATGTGGGTGTTTTGAGGATGCACCAGCAGCTCCACCTGTTGCCCGTTGGCATAATCGCGGTTGTCGAGGTCGGGCAGAGTGGTGTCCGTGATGGGACGGTCGAAGAGGTTGTAGCGCAGGTGCGGGTGATAGGCTGTTTGCCCCTCCCAAGGCATATTGCCGTGTTCGAGCATTTCGAAGATGCTTTCAAAGGGGCGCTCGGTTGCATCCACGACAATGGCCGGCACCTTCTGCGCTTTGCACACAAAGATGACCGTGTTCCCCAGTTGCCACAGGGCGGAACCCGCGGCATAGAGACCCATGAGCAGGAGTGCGATTGTAAAAAGCTTGCGAAACATGGGATAACGGCTCGTTTAGTTGACAGCTACGCGGCGCTCATAGGCCTCTACACGACCGCGTTGCACGCATTGCTGCGCCCATTGCAGCACCGGCTGCACATCCGGCAGCTCTTCCTCGCTCAGCAAAGGGTGCGTACGGTGCTCCGGGGAGGCGAACGTACTCTGCGGCAGTCGCGCCAGGAGCGCTTGCGCCTCAGTTGTGTCCATGCGCAGCAATTCATCCGCAGGCGGCAGAGTTGCCGGGTCCGTGCAGATCATGCGCACGCCAACACCGTAGCGCGTGCCCAATTTGGCAGCATAGGGAGCAACTTTTGGGCCATTGCCAACCATGAGCAGCTCCGATTCCTCCGCCCACTCCCCGCAAGAGAGCGCGCGGAAAAAGTCTCGGCGCACGCCATATTCATCATCGAGCAAACTCACGCAAACCGCCCGGTAGGCAGCGCTCTGCTTCTTGCTGCGCGGGGTCATGTGGTAGCAGCCATCCTCACTCCAGCACCCGGTCGGCCAGTGCACTGCCACGAGGTCGGGGTGGCCCCAACTTTCCTCGGCAATGGGGTAGGCAAACACGCTCTGGCCGGTGGTGTCGTAAAGTCGAATAGCAACGGCAATAGCACGGTGCAGCGGAGTTTCCGCCGAGGTGTCGCGCATGAGCTCATGCAAACCCTGCAAGGGCTCGCCATCACGCCGCATGTAGTATCCCTGTCCTCCCGGCACACGCGCCAGACAGGTATCCTCTTCCAAGGCGAGGAGAGAAAATTGCGTGCGGAGCGTGCCGTCCGAGTATTGTTCTTTCCCCAGCGCCTTGCGCACGCGCGCGATGAGCTCCGTGCCTTTGATGGCGTCTTCCTCCCGGCGCGGAAGGACGGCGGGGAGAATCTCCTTGAGTTGATCGTGCAAGTTCATCAGATGGCAGGAGGATTATTGACGCACGGTGTAACCGGCGAGCGTGGGGTTGGGATCGACGGGGGTCGTGAGTTCACTGTGCTCTCCAACACGGGCATGCAGCAGACCTGCGTAGGCAATCATGGCGGCGTTGTCCGTGGTGAGTTCGGCCGACGGCAGGAGGAGCTCTGCCCCTTCGTTGGCGCACATGGCGGCCAGCTCACGTCGCAAGGCGGAATTACAGGAGACGCCGCCGGACACGGCCAGGAGGCGCAGCCCGGTGTGGCGCAGAGCGCGCCGAGCCTTGCGCACCAGCACCTCGGTGATGGCCGCTCGGACGCTCGCGCACAGATCGCAGAGCGTTTGTTCATCCAACTCGTGCGGGTCGCCGGTGGGAGTAAGCTTGGGCAGCAGGTAGAGAGCCGCCGTTTTAAGACCGGAGAAGGAGAAGTCGAAGTTCGGCTCGTGCAGCATGGGGCGGGGCAGGTCGAAGCGCGAGGCGTCCCCACGTTCTGCCAGCTTGTCAATTTCGGGACCGCCTGGGTAGGGCAAATCCATCATCTTAGCCACTTTGTCGTACGCTTCTCCGGCAGCGTCGTCCTGCGAGCGTCCCATCAGCTCGTACTGTCCCAGTCCGCGCACATGCAGCAACAGGCTGTGCCCGCCCGATACAACCAACGCCACATGCGGTTCCGGAGCATCAGCGGCAGCGCGACTGCGCCTACCCTGTAAAAAGGGGGAGAGCAGGTGACCCTCCAGGTGGTTCACCGAGATGAAAGGTTTGCCCGCCGCCAGTGCCATGGCTTTGGCAGCCGTGTGGCCCACGAGCAGTGCGGCTACCAGTCCCGGCCCGCCTGTGGCAGCAAAGGCGTCCACCTGGGCTATGGTGCAGGAGGAGCTTTCCAGCGCCTCGCGGAGCAGGTACGGCAGGCGCCCGCTATGATTGCGCGAGGCGAGTTCCGGAATGACTCCGCCGTACTGGCGGTGGAGCGGTATTTGCGTGGAGACGATCGAGCAGAGCAAGCGAACTTCTCCGGTGGGGGAGTCCTCAACCAAGGCTACAGCTGTCTCGTCACAGCTCGACTCAATACCGAGCACTCGCATGACTAGCTTGCTTTTTTGTCGCGGCGCAATTTGGGTTCTCCCTTGCCCAGCACGGCGTCCTCGGTGAGAATGACCTCGGTGATGCTTTTATCGCTGGGAGCCTTGTACATGATGTCAAGCATGAGGGCTTCAAAGATGCTGCGCAGGGCGCGTGCGCCCGTGCCGCGCTCAATGGCCTGCTTGGCCATCGCATGCAATGCGCCCTTCTCAACAGTGAGTTTTACGCCGCTCATTGCCAGCAGCTTCGCGTACTGCTTCACGAGCGCATTTTTTGGCTTGGTGAGCAGGGCAACTAGTTCCTCCTCGGTGAGGGTGGTCAGCGGTGCAAAAATAGGCAGGCGCCCCACCAATTCCGGTATCATGCCGAAGAGAAACAGATCTTCCGGCAGCGTTTTGGACAGTACTTCTTCCTCTGTGTATTCCTTGGTATCACGTCCTTCTTCAATGGAGGCAAACCCGAGCGTGGAAGCTCCCAAGCGCTTGCGGATGATGTCCTCGAGCCCCACAAAGGCGCCGCCGCAGATGAAGAGGATATTCTCTGTATTGACGCGGATATAGTTTTCGTTCGGATGCTTCCGTCCTCCTTTGGGCGGGATGTTGCATTCCGTGCCTTCCACGATTTTGAGCAGAGCTTGTTGGACGCCCTCGCCGCTCACATCGCGCGTGATGCTCACATTTTGCGTCTTGCGACCTATCTTATCGATTTCATCCACATAGATGATGCCGCGTTCAGCCTTCGCAACGTTCATGTCTGCTGATTGCAACAAGCGCAGCACAATATTCTCTACGTCCTCACCCACGTAGCCCGCTTCTGTCAGCGTAGTGGCATCCACAATGCAGAACGGCACATCTAAAATTTTTGCGAGTGTGCGCGCCAGCAGGGTTTTCCCGGAGCCGGTCGTGCCCGCCATCAGGATATTGCTTTTTTCTATTTCGGTGCCGTCATTACTTTCTTTCTGGCGCAGGCGCAGGTAGTGGTTGTACACCGCTACACAAAGTGTCTTTTTTGCATGTTCCTGGCCGATGACGTAGGCATCCAGCATTTTGTGCAGCTCGGCGGGAGTCGGAAGTTCATCCTGTTTGCGCGTGAGCACTTCCAGCGGCGTATTGTCCGGTTCCTCCTGAGGGAGAATTTCCGGGTGCGTTTTGCTGATGAGATTCAAGATGCGTTTTGCTGCGATATCTCCCTTCGGCACCGTTTTGAACATAATCTGATTAAGCCCTTCCATGCAGGGAAAGCATACATGAAAATTATCTTGCAGCTGAAGCATGGGACGGCCCTCGCTTTCCTGCTCACCGCAGAAGATGCAGGTTCTTTTGGCACTCTGAGCCATGGTTTACTTGTTTTCAGGTTTGTGGGCGAGGATACGATCCACCAGTCCGTAGGCCATGGATTCTTCAGCAGTCATATAGTTATCGCGATCCTGATCTTTACGAACTGTTTTCGCATCCTTGCCAGTATGGTGAGCCAGGATGCCAGTAAGCCGTTTATCCAAGCTGAGCATAAAATTGATAGTGCGCTCCACATCCGAAGCTGTTCCTTGCGCACCACCGCGCACTTGATGAATCATCACATGCGAGTTAGGCAGGCAAAATCTCTTTCCTTTTGTGCCCGCAGCCAGAAGTACTGATGCCATGGAAGCGGCGATCCCTATACAATACGTGTTGATATCGCACGAGACAAATTGCATGGTATCGTAAATAGCCAATCCAGCCGTGACCGAGCCCCCGGGGGAATTGATGTAGAGGTGAATATCCTTCTTTGGTTCCGTCATTTGCAGGAACAGTAGCTGCGCTATTACAGAATTTGCCACCGTATCATCGATTTCCGTGCCGATAAAAATCACGCGGTCGATAAGCAGACGCGAGTAGATATCGTAGGCTCTTTCCCCTTGGCTTGTTTTCTCAATGACCGTAGGTATGTAGTAGTTGTTGCTAGGCATTTCCATAGTATTTGCGCTTGCTATCCTATCATGTCTTATTCCTTGTGAAAAGAGGGAAGCGAGACATGCGGCCGCGTATGCCACAAAAAAAGGGGGCTGGCAGTTTGCCAACCCCTTGACAAATTCGTGCCTTTGGCAATCACTTATTTACCGAAATAACGCTTCAGCAGGCCATCAAAGCCCTTGCCATGACGCGCTTCGTCCTTGCACATTTCGTGCACAGTGTCATGGATGGCGTCATAACCGAGCTCTTTGGCACGTTTGGCAATGGCTAATTTCCCGGCGCAGGCGCCAAACTCAGCTTCGGCCCGAAGCTCCAAGTTTTTCTTGGTATCCGGGGTTACGACCTCGCCGAGTAGTTCCGCAAACTTAGCAGCGTGTTCCGCTTCCTCGAAAGCGTAGCGCTTAAAAGCGTCCGCCACCTCCGGGTAGCCATCGCGTTCGGCCTGACGGCTCATGGCCAAGTACATGCCTACTTCGCAGCACTCGCCATTGAAGTGGTCGCGCAGCCCTTGCACTACCTCGGCGTCAAGTCCTTTAGCCACACCGATGCGATGTTCGTCGGCGTAAACTTTTTCTTTGCCCTCTTCAATGAGTTCAAACTTATCGGCGCCCTTTACGTGACAGACCGGGCAGGACTCAGGAATACCATCGCTCTCAATGATGGCTCCGCATACTTTACATCTGTATTTCATGGTTTTTGTCGTTTGTTGTATGTGTGAGTGCAGGCGGTTTCCAGATAGCAGAGCGCCGCACGGTGTGTATTCTATCCGTTTGCTCCAACTTTGTCAACGCGGAAGTCAGGACAATCGCATCAGGAAATGCAGTTGCTATTTACGATTGACGGTTTGAAGATTACAATTTATTGATAATGTGTGTCGCTCATTTTTTATAAATCATGAACGTAGGCAGGAGAGTTCTTGAGAGCCATCATCATGATAACTGCTTGTTGTCATAATTTTTGATGCGCATCAACGATAATATAGCCAACAAGAACACTTCCTTCGTTGATGAACTTCTTTCAAATGCGTTTGCCCTGACGCGGAATTCAGGCCTTCTGTGGTAAATCGTGAGAGAATGCTTTTGCCTCGGTCGGGCCCTCAATTGCAGGGGAGTGGGAGCATTAACCATACCAAGAGCAGCTTACATTACCTGCCTGATGTGTGCAGACTCGCGCACTTCGTACAACTTGAGCGCACATCCGTCCCAAGAAAATTAAGAGAGAGGGTAAGAGAAGACAAAAAAAGGAAGGTTGATTTGTTTCCTCAGAA
>CANQAD010000070.1 GCA_947588735.1 uncultured Akkermansia sp. | reverse complement strand
ATAGAAAACAACTTAAAATAGAAAAATAGATTTTAAGCACATCCGCTTTTTAAGGCGTATCTTTTCGGAGTTTGACCACTCACGAGACTTGCGCGGTGGGCGCCTTCTGTGTTAAAGTGGCTCCGGACCTGCGGGAGCAGACTTGAAGCAATATGAAAGACCTCCGATTACAAGGCGTTGATCAAGACGGCAAGGAGAAGGAATTCTCGTTGAATGACTTTCGAGGGCAGAAGGTGATTCTTTACTTTTACCCCAAGGATAACACCTCCGGCTGCACGCAGGAGGCGTGCGACTTCAGGGATAATCTCAACAGACTGACCCAATATGCAACCGTCATCGGGGTGAGTCCGGACAGTGTGAAGAGTCACTTGAAATTCAAGGAAAAGCAAAACCTTAATTTTATCTTGCTGTCCGATGTTGAGCACGCTCTTGCCGACGCCTTTGGTGTATGGGTCGAAAAATCGCTGTATGGACGCAAATACATGGGCATCGAACGTTCAACCTTTGTGTTGGACGAGCACCTGAACATCGTCAAAGAGTGGCGCAAAGTAAAGGTGAAGGGTCACGTTGACGAAGTGATTGAGTTCCTCCATTCACAGGCATGAGTTGGACGGTCTTCTCCTTCATGGGTTACCGTCATTAAGCCGTCTGCAGACGGGAGAGGATAGGACAAACTCCTAGGGATTTTTGCGCAATTCTGGCAAAAAGTCGTAGGACTTTTGTACAATTCTGGCAGAAAGTCGCAGGACTTTTGTGCAGTTTTTCATTGACAGATGGGAAAATACGCAGTAGAAAAGGGGTATGGAACGCGACATGATGCAAAAGCTGAAGGAATGGAAGACGAGCAAGGGAAGGAAGCCGCTTGTTCTGGAAGGGGCGCGTCAGGTGGGGAAGACGTGGTTGATGCGAGAATTTGGCAGGAGGGAATTTCAACAGACGGCATATCTCAACTTGAGTGAGATGCCGGAAGCAGGGGAGATATTTGAGGGAGGATTTGATCCGGCAACGATCATGAGAGCAATCAGCCACCTCAGCGCGGCGGATGTTGTTCCCGGGGAAACGCTTATTATTTTGGATGAGATTCAGGAGAGCGAGCGTGCTCTGAATGCTCTTAAATTTTTCCGCGAGAGATTGCCGGAGTATCATGTGATGGCTGCCGGAAGTTTGCTTGGTGTGGCGATGAGGCATGAGCACATGAGCTATCCTGTGGGAAACGTGGAGGCCGTGCAGCTCCATCCGCTGAGTTTCTATGAATTCATGGGAGCCATGGGGAGGGAGGGCGATGTTCAGGTTCTGCGAGAGGGAGACGAGAGAATGGTGAACTTGCTGCACGACGGTCTATGCTCTTTGCTGGAAGAATATATGATGGTGGGTGGCATGCCTGAGGTGGTGCAGGCTTATGCGGACCAGCGGTCGGGGCAGACAGTCCGGGATCTGCAGCTGCAAATTTTGAATGCCTACTCAAGGGATTTTTCCAAGTATGCTTCTACGACGCAAGTAGTGCGTATTGCAGAAGTGTGGCGGAGCATACCCGGTCAACTCGCCTACCAAAACGGTAAATTCTCATACGGCAAAGTCAAACCTGGTGCACGTGGTCGCGATTACGAGAGCGCTATCACTTGGCTCGAACTCTGTGGACTTGTGCGCCGCGTGAGTCGGGTCAGCAAACCGGAGTATCCACTGCCGCACTACGCGCAAGCGGATGCTTTCAAACTCTTTTTATGTGACACGGGGTTGATGAATGCCATGGTTGACCCGGAGTTGACCGATTCTTTTCTCGCTCGCTCGAGGTACGCAGAGTTCAAGGGAGCCATCACCGAGCAATATGTTTGCCAAATGCTCACGGCAGCGTTGCCGAATGCTCCACTTGCCTATTGGATGAATCCGACAGGGAGCGCTGAGGTGGATTTTTTGATCCAACACGCCGGAGGCATCATTCCCATCGAGGTGAAAGCCGCTACCAACACGCAATCCAAAAGTTTGCGCGTGTACTGCGAGAAATATGCGCCACAACTGGCCATTCGTACTTCTCTTGCGCGGTACGGCAAACAGGAGAAGCTGCTCAGCTTGCCGCTCTACATGATGGAATGCTTGCCCGAAGTCTTGCAACACATGTCGGCCGAATGAGATGGAGCGCATATCTGACACCAGGGAACATTGTATGACTCCGCCGTGGTTTCCCCTCCCTCCTTGGCTCACGCTTCGCATTCCCGCACTGTCGCGCGGAAGCAGAAGTTGTAAGTGGCTGCATGGTTTACAAGAATTGGACGCCTATACGATACCACACACCAGTTTGAGTACGGAGAAAAAGTAGCAGACACCGCGAGTCTTTGGTCTTATTTTGATATTTGGATGGCAAAAATTGCACTTGCAAAGCAGAACGAAGTATGCTACCCTGTCCGGCGCTTCCCGTGGGGCAACCGGAGTTAACATACGCATGAAAACAGAACTTATTGAGAAAGCAAGCCGCATAGTTGGTGATAATCAGCTGTTCGTCAACATTGTTTCAAAGCGAGTGCAGCAAATCAACCACGGGGCGGATCCTTACGTGCCCACCACGCCGGAGATGGGATCTGGTGATATCGCGCTTACGGAAATTATTGAGGGTAAGTTGCAGTGGCGTGAGGAAAGTGAGACGTCCACGGCGAGCGATCCCTTTGATGAGCTGAGCAGCGAGGAGCCAAAGGCTTGAGTCGCCCGGTGACGGCGCGTGGCTTGAACTCTCCGTTTTTATTTAATCAAGATCATGCCTGAGTCCAAGAAAGCTCAATCGGATACGAAGATAATCGCTGCCAACAAAAAGGCTGGTCGCGATTATGAGATCGCGGAACGCTACGAGTGTGGAGTGGAACTGC
This sequence comes from uncultured Akkermansia sp., assembly GCA_947588735.1. Classification (GTDB taxonomy): domain Bacteria; phylum Verrucomicrobiota; class Verrucomicrobiia; order Verrucomicrobiales; family Akkermansiaceae; genus Akkermansia. The sequence goes on along the minus strand of CANQAD010000070.1, from coordinate 8,690 downwards.
GTGGTACGGAGGTCAAGTCAATTCGTGCCGGTAGAGTGAATGTGGCGGATGCCTTTGCCCGTATTGAAAAGGGAGAGCTTTTCTTGTATGGCTGCGATATTCAGCCATGGGAAACGGCTGGCATCTGGTTTCAGCATGAAACTCGCCGTCCACGACGTCTGCTCGCCCACAAAAGAGAGATCCTGAAAATGGAGCTGCGAACCACGCAACGCGGCTTTGCCTTGCCTCTGCTGCGTTTGTATTGGAAGAACGGAAAAGTGAAGGCAGAACTTGGTTTGGGGCGAGGTAAGACGCATCGTGACCGTCGGTATGATTTGAAAGCACGCGCCGAGATGTTGGAAGCACGTCGGGAAGTAGTACGCTTCAACAAGGCGAATATGTCCCGTTGATCGACAGTTGCAGCGGCTGTCTTTTTCACGTTCCTGATTCCTAAAAATTGCTTGCTCCGTGTGTATATTTATGCTAGCATGAGGGCATGAAGACTGCTACCAGCAACCAACACATGCGCGGCTTCACGCTCTTGGAGCTTATCGTTGTCATTGCGATTCTTGGTACGCTTATGGGTATAGCATACCCGGCAATTATGGGTGTGCAAGAAAATGCTCGCATCGCTGCTTCCTCCAAGGTCTGTGCAGATGTGGTGGCCGGCGTTTCCAACTTTAAGCAGGATCACAACGGCATTATGCCCTATTACCCCAACAAGGCAAAACCTGATAAGAATGACCAGATCTATCTGACGACGTTGCCTGGCAAGGATGCTGGTCTTTTGGGCATTCTCACTGGCTACGAAGACTCGGATATGAAGCTTAACACTAATAATGAGCCCTACATGAAGCCTACGCGTGCCGAGAGCGCTCGCGATGGGCTTTTTGGCGAAAGTGCAAGTCAACTGGGACTTTACGATCCTTGGGGAAAGCCTTATTATGTCGTGATGTGTGAGATGACGGAGGGCTGCATTGATCCATTCACCAACCGCCGTGTAGGTCGCGAGAGCTGCTTGGTGTACGGATTGGGACCAGACTCTGATGGCGTAGCTGTGGCCCACTCTGGTAAGAAGCGCGTGTCTTCCGGTGTCTCCGCCGGGCAAAAACGTGGAAAAAAGATGAGCAAGGCAGAGGTGAGGAAAGCCCAGCAAGATGCCCAAGATGCTCTCAACGACGCTGTTCTTGACAATATCTACTCATGGAAGAAAGCCGCGAAAAAATGACGCATCAAGTCATCACCGATGATGTTCGCATTACAGAAACTCGCCCTCTCATACCGCCTGCAATACTGATCCAGGATTTCCCAACAGGGCCCGATGCGGCGCGCGTCGTGTACGATGCACGCGAAGATTACGGACGCATCCTGCAGGGGAAGGATGACCGACTGTCGGTCATAGTGGGACCATGCTCAATACATGATACGGCCGCTGCGCTTGACTATGCTGAACATCTGGCGGAGGTAATACCTCAATACTCTGATGATCTGCAACTTATCATGCGCGTTTATTTTGAAAAACCGCGCACAACCGTGGGATGGAAGGGGCTTATCAATGATCCATTCATGGATGGCTCCTACAATGTGAACAGCGGGCTGCGTATGGCACGTGGCTTGCTTTTGCGCATGGCAGAGATGAAGGTGCCAGCCGCTACAGAATTTTTGGATGTAATTACTCCCCAGTATATTAGTGATCTGATTGCCTGGGGAGCAATCGGCGCTCGAACCACAGAAAGTCAGGTGCACCGAGAGTTGGCCAGCGGTCTCTCCATGCCCATCGGTTTCAAAAACGGCACCACCGGTAGTGTTCAAATTGCAGTGGACGGCATGGTTTCTGCCGCGCACCCGCACTGCTTCCTCTCAGTCACTAAACAGGGGCTTTCGGCCATCGTATCTACCATGGGCAACCCCTATTGCCATGTTATACTGCGCGGTTCGACTCAGGGCCCCAACTACGGTAGGGACCATGTCGCCAAAGTATGGGCGACTCAGCAGAAGGTTGGTATTTCTAACCGCATCATGATTGACTGCTCGCACGGCAACAGCCACAAAAGATGGCAGGAACAGCTCACGGTAGCCCGGGATGTTGCGGCACAACTTGGTGCTGGAGAACAGCACATCGGAGCGGTGATGGTGGAGAGTAATTTGCTGCCCGGCAATCAGTCGTGTGATGGGAAATCTTCGTTGCAATACGGCGTGAGCATCACGGATGCTTGCGTGGGGTGGGACGGAACGGTAGAGATCCTTGACACACTCGCCAAGGGAGTGCGCGAGCGCCGTAAATGTGTGTAAACTCACCGCGTGAGTTCTTGCAGCAGCCGTGTGACCGGCAGTCCGATCACGTTGTCAATGTCGCCCTGTACGTCGGACACAATTAATTCGCTTTTTTCCTGCATGGCGTAGGCGCCCGCTTTATCCAGCACGGGCACTTCTGCAAGATAGATGTCGATATCAGCGCTGCTCATTGGGCGGAAAGTAACGTAGCTGGTCACGGCGAAATTGCTCCTCTTACCATCAGGAAATATGATTGCCACAGCTGTGCACACGCAATGGGTGCGCCCCTGCAGCTCTGAGAGCATACGGTGCGCGTCTGCCAAGTCTGTTGGCTTGCCCAACGGTTTTCCGTCCAAGAACACGAGAGTGTCTGCTCCGATGACGATATGAGCCGGGTAATCGGATGCCACAGCTTCCGCTTTGGCAGAGGCGTTCTGTGTGCAAAGTTGCTCTGCGGGCAGGGCAGCGTCATTCTGCTCCTTTGCAAAACGAGAGATCACACAAAAGTTAAGTCCTTCGCGTAGTAGTAAATCCCGTCGACGCGGGGATTGGGATGCCAGAATTAGCATGCATCCCCCTTTTCCGGACTCATGCGTCCGAGTACGCGGCGACGCACGTCATCACTCAGTTCGTGGATGCGCTGAATCGTCGTACCTTTCATCTGTTCCGCGAGGTTTCTGCAAATATCACGGTCTTCACGCGTAGCGAACTCCAAGCCCACGAGGGCGCGTCCTACAGACTCACCGGAGTAGTGGTAGTTAAAGTAGCATAGATTAGCATATTCGCCCATGGCGCGCATGAACTCCAGGAAGGCTCCCGGACGTTCCGGGAACTCGATGACAAAAAAGACGGGATGACTCAGGTGCACGCGATCGTAGGATATCATGCGAAAGACAACGTCTTCGTCATTTGTCACATCCTGCGCTTGCATACCATGCTCGCTCAAGCGGCGCTGGATGTCTTCGAACTGTTGCTTGGTACCCAGCACTCCGAACACCGGGTATTGCAGTTCTGAATTGATGCGTCCAAATTGCACATCCATGAGCTGCACCCCCTCCGGTATATTTTCCAAATAGCGCAAGATTTGTCCCCTCCTTGTTTCCATTGGAATACGCAAATAGCGCAGTTTACGATTGCTTTCGCGCACGCCGGCTCGTCCCGCTACCACGCCGAGCTGAGAGAAATCCATATTCGCACCGGAGATAATGACGAGGCACTTTTCACCGGGGCGGATGCGGCCTTTATCCCAATCTTGCATCAAGGCGGCGAGACCCATAGCACCGGAGGGTTCAGGCGCCACACGCAAACTGTTCCATACGGCGCGGATGGCCTGACAAACCTCGTCATTAGTTACCGTCACATACTCATCCAACAATTGACTACAAAGCTGATACGTATTTTCTCCAGCAATGCGCACGGCCGTACCATCGCAGAACACATCCACGTAGCTGAGTTCGCGACGTTCGCCACTTTCCACCGCCAACTTCATGGAAGCTTGGTCAACGCCTTCCACACCGATGCAGCGACACTTTGGCCAGAATTTTTTGAACCAGCAGGCGCATGCCGAGGCAAGCCCGCCGCCGCCAATTTGCAGATACACGCGGTCGAACGATCCCGCGCCACTCATTACCACTTCATCCGCCAGCGTACCTTGACCGCCCATGGTCGTCAGGTCATCGTACGGGTGGACAAAAGTTAGACCTTTTTCCTCGGCAAACTTGTGAGCAGCAGCCGAGGCCGCGTCGTAAGAATCACCGGTCAGGATAATTTGAGCGTGCTCGCCGCCATGCATGCGCACAGCACTTTGCTTGACGATGGGCGTAGAGCGGGGCATGAAAATATGCGCCATACAGCCCAGTTTGGAGGCAGCCAATGCTACACCTTGTCCATGATTGCCGGCACTGGCCGCCACCACTCCCCCGGCGCGTTGCTCCGGGGCAAGCTTGGCCATGCAGTTGTATGCGCCACGCCATTTGTAGGCTTTGATAGGTCCCAAATCTTCGCGTTTGGCATACACTACAGCATCAATGCCGGGCAAATTAAGCTTCTGCAGAGGCGTTGGCTCCCCTACGGCATATATGCGCTCCCGAGCCTCAAGAATTTCATCGAAAAGCTTTTCTCGAATGTCTTCCATACTTTGTTTTCGCTGCGTCTATTGTATGCATCCCTGTATCTTTTGCAAGTACGAATTAACAGGTGATGCTACGCAGGGCCAGTTCAAGCGCATGGACAGTAACGACTCTCCGAAACTCCTCACGGCTGAGTCCGGGGAGTGACAAAGTGACAGCCTGCGCTTTCTCCCGCGCTTTCACGGCAATGCATACGGTGCCCACAGGCGGTTCATCCGGCGCAGCCGTGGGCCCAGCGTTGCCAGAGACGGCAATTGCCAGGTCGGCCTGTGCCAGCTTGCGCGCCCCGTCCGCCATGGAAAGCACCACGGGCTCACTCACCACACTGTGTTGGGTAATGAGTGCCGCAGGCACATTGAGCAGGCGTTGTTTGGCTTCGTTGCAGTAAGTGACCCAGCCGTAGCGAAAGGCCTGCGAGGCGCCGGGGATGTCGGTGATGGCAGCAGCAATGAGACCTCCCGTGCAGCTCTCCGCCGTGGCGATGGTAAGTGATTGTTGCGTGAGCGCTTTCACAAGTTTCTCGGCTATGGGCTGGGCAGACATGACAGTGGAGAGAGCTTGGATTACGCCGGCAGCAATACGCAGACGGTGGCAAGGGCGGCAATGCCTTCACCGCGTCCGATGCTCCCCAGCCTTTCATTGGTGGTCGCCTTGATGCCGATGCGCTCCGGTACAATACCGAGTACATGTGAAAGCGCGTTTTTCATGGCGGGTACGTGAGGCAGGATGCGCGGCGCTTCGGCAATGAGCGTGCAGTCGGCGTTTCCAACTTTTCCTCCCTTTGCGCGCAGCAATTCTACGGCTTTTTCCACGATGCGCAGTGAGCAGATGCCAGCGCATGCCGGGTCGGTGGGCGGGAACCAGTGGCCGATGTCCGGTTCGCCGATGGAGCCGAGTATGGCGTCCGCCAGCGCGTGGCAGAGCACATCGGCATCGCTGTGGCCATCCAGCCCGCGGGTATCGTGCACGCGCACGCCCCCGAGCACGAGCGGACGTGGAGCTGTGGAGAAGCGGTGAATATCGTAACCGAATCCGACAAGAGGTATCATGGTGTGTGAGGTCAGGTGAGGTTTAGTGGGCATCCAGCCAGTTGGAAGCGCGACCGGTTTCCACGAGGAGAGGCACTCCTCCGGGCAAGGGAAGAGCCGTCTGCATGGCGTTGACAATGGCTGGGGCGAGTTCTTCTGCTTCATCATCGCAGAGGTCGAAGAGAAGTTCATCGTGGATCTGCATGATCATGCGCGTCCGGTAGGAACGTAACAGCTCCGCCACACGAATCATGGCCAACTTGATCATATCCGCCGCGGTGCCTTGAATAGGCGTATTGATGGCATTGCGCTCTGCAGCAGTTCGCAGGTTAAAGTTGCTTGCAGCGAGATCCGGCAAGTAGCGGCGGCGACCACATAGCGTTTCAGCGTAGCCATTCTTTCGGGCTTGTTCCGTGAGTTCCTCCATGCAGGTTTTTACCCGTGGAAATTGGGTGAAATAGCTGTTGATGAGTTCAGCGGCTTCGGTACGCGCGCAGTTGAGTCGCTGGGCGAGTCCAAAGGCGGAGATGCCGTAGATAATGCCAAAGTTGACGGTTTTGGCTTTGCGGCGCATGTCGGCGGTCACGTCCTCGCGTGGCACGCCGTAAATGCGAGCTGCGGTTTCAGCATGGATGTCTCGTCCGTGGGTGAATGCGGAGACGAGCGCCGGATCACCGGAGAGAGCTGCCATGATGCGCAATTCCACTTGCGAGTAATCGGCAGAGAGGATGCTCCACCCCTCGCCGCGAGCCACAAAAGCTCGCCGGATGAATCGGCCGGAGTCAGAGCGCACGGGGATATTCTGCAAATTCGGGGATTGGGATGCAAGTCGACCAGTGGCGGTCACCATTTGCAGGAGGTTGGAGTGAATGCGTCCATCAACGGGAGAGATGAAGCGTGGCAAGGCGTCAATGTAGGTGCTCTTCAATTTAGAGAGTTCACGAAATTCCAAAATGTCACCCACGATAGGCGAGAGGGGTTCCAGACGACGCAGGGTCTCCTCATCCGTTACATATTGACCCGTTCGAGTCTTCTTGGGCTTAGCCAGCAATTTCATGTCGTTGAAGAGAAGATCGCCCACTTGCTGAGGGGAGTTCAAGTTGATGGGCCGCCCAACGATGGAGTCCACGCGCAGGCAAATATCGCTGATGCGAGCAGCCATTTCATCTGCGCTTTGTTGCAGCAAGGAGGGTTCCAAGCGCATACCCTCAAGCTCAATGTCCGCCAGAACTGGAATGAGCGGAAACTCCACGCGCTCCATAAGTTCCGTGAGTCCATGCTGTGCTAAATCCGACGACAGGACGTCTGCCAGGCGCAACGTCACATCCGCGTCCTCCGCTCCGTATTCGGCGATCTTGGACAGGGGAACAGAGCTTGTATCACAGTTCTCCCCAGCTATTTCCTCAAGTCGTATCGTGCGGTACCCGAGCAGAGTGGCGGCCATATCGTCCATGTTGTGCCGCAGTTGCGGGTACAACGCGCTATGCGCCAGCATGGCATCAAAAAAAGGCCCTCGCACTTGCATCCCGGCGTGCCACAGGACGCTCAGGTCGAACTTGAGATTCAGTCCTACCTTGAGCGCCTCGCTGGCAAAGGCCGCAGCAAAGTCCTGGACGTCCTGCGGGGTGGCGATGCTTGCGTAATAGGCTTCATGTGGGGTGATGCAGAATGATATGCCAATAAGGCGATCTTTCAGTGGATCCAATCCCGTAGTCTCGGTATCAAAAGCCCAGCGGGGAGCGGCAGCCAGTTGTTCTGCCAAAGATCGACGTTGTTGCGCTGTGGTGAGGGTGTGGTATGTATGTGGAATCGTGCCTATGTTGCTGAGCTGTGGCGTTGAGAAGAGATCCGGTTGCAACAGGGCGTCTTCATCGGCTGCTTGTTGAGGCGGATCTGGCGGGGAATCCGTATCCAAAAGCTTCAGCCTCTTGATGAGTCCGCGAAATTCGAGCTTATCGAAGAGCGTGCGCAGGGCCGCTCGGTCGATTTCTCGGCGCTCGCATTCCTCAAGCGTACAGGGCAGGGGTGCATCCCGTCGTATGGTTGCCAGATCGTACGATAGGCGAGCTGAGTCGGCATTCTGTTCGATTTTTTCACGTAATTTCCCCTTGATTTCTGCCGTACGCGCAAGCAGATTTTCGACGCTCCCAAACTGGGCGATAAGCTTGCGTGCCGTCACGGCTCCCACCCCCGGTACTCCCGGTATGTTGTCGGACGCATCACCCATCAACGCGAGTATATCGATAATTTGCGTCGGTGTTGAGATTCCCCACTCCTCGCAAAATGCCGTGCTGTCGAGGGTTTCAAACTCATTCCCCTTCTTTCCGGGTTTGAGCAGCGAGCAGTGAGAGGATATGAGCTGCCCCAAGTCCTTGTCGGCCGATACCATGAAGGCTCGCATGTCCCCATTCCTTTCGTCCACCTGCCGCGTGAACGTGCCAATCAAATCATCCGCCTCATATCCCGCTACACGTGCCACCGGGATTCGCATAGCTTCCAACAACTCCAAGAGCAGTGGGATGGAGTCGCGCAGCTCCTGCGGCATCGCCTGCCGATTTGCCTTGTAGGCCGCATACTTCTCATGCCGGAACGTCGGCCCACTCGGATCCAGACACACGACAATGTGACTTGGCGCTCCTTTGTCCAGCAATGCCAGTAGTGTGTTGGTAAATCCGAACACTGCAGACGTGTTTAGCCCGCTTGCTGTGCGCATGGGCGCGTTGAACAACGCATAAAATGCGCGGTAGAGCAAAGCCATGCCGTCCAGGATGTACAGCGTCTTCATCCCGAGCATGATAGCATTCTTGCGCCGGATAATCAAGGCCAACGCGCGGCCTCGCGGCAACCGTTGGATAAAGTAGAACAGCAGGCAAAGAGGTTCTGTCTGTTACTGTGCATCTGAGGATTTCGCGCTTCAGGCGCGCGAAATTGCCGAATGAAATTGTGGAGATAAGCAGTCGCTCACGCTCCTTAATTTCAGCGACCGATTTTTCTTGGGGCAGACGCGGCCCCGTGTTATACTCCCTATGTAACGATTGTGCGTGCCATGACCGATCTTGCCCCCAGAATCATTGTTTCCACCGTGCTGGCGCTGCTGGTGGCCGCGGTTATCCACTTCGATGTGATGCTTCTCTACGAGCGCAGCAGGGCCCTGTGCGACCCGTCGCCATCCGTCCCTCGCATGCTGGTGAAGGCCGATTACAACTGGCACGGCTATTTCGACATCGACACCGATGCGATACGTCTCGGCGTTTCTCCCCTGATCGGGCGATCCATCTGG
>CANQAD010000069.1 GCA_947588735.1 uncultured Akkermansia sp. | reverse complement strand
CAATCCCTTCCGGGCCGTAAATCACCACGCGTTGCGCGCGATTCACCTTCCCTCGTTTTATGTTTAGCGTTGTCATAGTCTTATTTCATTGATTGGTGAAAAAACTCATTTCATAAGGCATTCGCCCGACTGACGGTGTACAACTCCGTCGACGCATGAAACCCCGCGCGCGTCTTCACCACCGCGCCCGGGTAAAGAACCGTCCCCACCATCGGGAACCGGACGAAAAACTACCTTCGCCAGTCTTGCCAGAAACTCCAGCTCGCAAGCCAGCGTGCAAAAATGTTTGTGCAGAGTCGTGTTATACTGCCAGCCTTTACCCTGCGACTCAAGCCGCAGCTCCTCCTCATCCTCATACTGCTCCGTAAAATCGTGGCAGTTGTCACACGTCAGCCAGTACAACTGCTCACCATTCGTCCTGCAAAAGTGTATCATCGCTCCCCCCTTTCCCGCAAATACGCCTCCTGCGCCGCCCTGGCATCAGCCCATTGGTCGCACCAACACGCCCACTCCACCCTCTCCCGCCTCTCCGCCTCCGCCGCGCTTTTCCCATACTTCGCACCGGCGTCATAAATCGTCCCCACCACCAGCACAGCCACCAGCGCCGCCGCCGCAGCCAGCACCGCAATCAGAGCCCATTCTAAAACATCATCGCGCAGCCTCATAAACTCCCTCCTTTCCCTCTGCCTTGCTCCGAAACGTCATGCAACCCCGCAGCGTCTCGCGTCTCCACAGCCATCTGCGCCAATTCCTGCACAGCATTCACCGCGTCGCGCAAGTATTTGAACCCCGCGGGCTTATTCGCCACCCTATCGAACAGCCGGTCAATCGCACGTCGGCAATTTTCCGCCAGCCGACACACCGTCTGCTCCGTTGTCTCATCCTTTTTCATAGCTTTGTCGTTTTTCATAGCTTTGTCGTTTTTCATATTGTTTCGCCCTTTCCCCACCCCCAACCCCCAAACCCGGCTGCGGGATTTATAACCTTGAAAACTCCTGTGAAAACAGCTTCTCATACGCCTCATCAAAATCCTGAACACTCACCCGCCACTCACTCCCCTGCTTAAACGTCCGCACCCGCAGCCCCGCCGCCGCCATCTGGTTCAGCATCCCCCGCACCGTACTCTTCGCGCAGCTATACCGCACCGCCAAATCCGCAATACTCGCCTTATCCACCTCGCCCCTCCCCCTTTGCTCCTCGCAAAGCCTATCCACCTTCCTCTCCAGCCTTGCCAGAGTCTCCCCCACCGTCTCCAAAATACCTGTACCCATACTCGTCCAATCTTTTTTAGGTGTGTCCAACCTTATCCAAAAAAGAGAAAGGTGTGTCCAACCAGGTGCTTTAATTTTTCTCGGCCTCAATGAGGGCTTGCATGCGCACCCACGCGCTCGCGGTCAGACCACTCTTCCCTGCTATGCTTTTTATCTTGTCAAATACATCGCGGGTAAAATAAACATGCACCGTCGTTCTTTTTGCTTGGGTGTGTCCAACCTGTTTCGTTTTTGCTTGCGTCTGCATAATGGATTTATTTTTGTTTCGTCTTTTCAGGAGACTGCTCCTTGAGCGCCTTACCAACGCTGCGACGTATAAACTCAGTCCGAGTAACTCCTGCCTTTTTTGCCGCTGCGTCAATTTTAGCAACTTCTTCTTTCGTCAAGGTTATCCCGAACTGTCTTTTGTTTGCTGCTCGTTGATTTGGCATACCCACAACTTAACATAGGTGTGTCCAACCTGTCAATATTTTTTTGTATTTTTTTATATTTTTTCTGTTACTCACTGATTATCAAACTTATTTTTATCAAAGCAAGGACCTCGGACAAGCAGTAAAGTCGGATAAAAACATCTTTTTTTCAGCAACCAACGTGAACATTTATAACCCAGCAAATAAACCATAGAAATATGAGTTCCTTCAATCCCATCAGCCCATTATGACACGAATTTTCATTTTCCACCCCTCACCTCCTGTGCTACCATGCGCCCATGAGGCCTTCCAACCAATTCTTCCGCAACCCCTTGCGAATCTTACGAAACTCTTACGACTTAACTTAACCCCCTTATCTTCAAACCGGCTCTTCTCTCAGCCGACAGCGTTGGGCTGGGTTTGCCATGGCTAAAAGCATCAATGTACGACTGCCAGATGTTCTGCCGAAGGTACGTGCAGAGGTCAAGAAGTACCAAAGCGATTTGATAGAACGTATACGTACGAACGGAAATTGGCTGACTTTGCCGGGTCTGGAGATTCGTTTGGCGAGCGCTTTCGGCTTCTGTGATGGCGTGCAGCGCGCCATCGAGATCGCCTATGCTGCCTGCCATGTGTTCAAGGGAAAACGCATCTGGCTTATCGGCGAGATTATCCATAACCCCGATGTCAACGCGAGTCTGGATTCCATGGGGTTGTTGCATCTGCCGTGGAATATTGATGGCGAAGGATACGATCATTTAGGACCAGATGATGCAGTGATTATCCCCGCTTTCGGGGTATCTGTGAAGTTGCGCCACATGCTGGAAAAACGTGGAGTGCAGCTCATCGACAGCACATGCGGCAATGTCATCAAAGTATGGCAACGCGTACGTTCTTATGCCCAGCGTGGTATTACCAGCATCATCCATGGCAAGGCTCGACATGAGGAAAGCATGGCCACAGCCTCCCACTCCCGTGGTGAAGACCAGTCTGGTCGTTTTCTTATCATCTACAGCCCACTGGACGCACAAATACTGGCCGATTACATTGTACGCGGCGGGGATAAGTCCGCCTTCCTGGCGCATTTTGAGGGCTGTCACTCTCCTGGTTTCGACCCCGACACCGACTTGCGCGAGATCGGCATGGCCAATCAGACAACGATGCTCAAGGAAGAAACGGCGCTCTTCCAGCACATGTTGCGACAAGCCGTGCGGCAGCGCGATGGTCATGATGGGCATTTCCACGCGTTCGACACTATCTGCGGCGCTACGCAGGACCGCCAGCAGGCCCTGTTGGATCTGCTTGACACTGCACCGGACTCCATGTTTATAATCGGCGGCTACAACAGCTCCAACACTTCTCACTTGGCTCAAATATCTGCTAAGCGTTTGCCCACCTACTTTGTACGTGACAGCGACTGCTTCCCGGATCTTAACTACGTGATGGCGTATAATGCCGAATCGCGGAGGGAGGAAAGAACCCCGCTGCCGACCATAGCCGCAAACCTGCAGAGCACATGGCGCATCGGTATCACGGCTGGCGCTTCCTGCCCCGCCAATATCATCGAGGGCGTTATCCGCCGTGTTGCAGAGTTGCGCGGTTGCGTCATTGCCTGACTTTACAGACCGCCGATAAGCTTTGCCACCCGCTGTGCGTGCTGCCTGGCTTTTTCAATAATTTGCTCGCTATGCTCCTGGCGATCGCCGTACGATACGCCGCCCGTGAACACATAACCCGCAAAATCCATCTGCGTAAGCCGACACATGGCTTTAACAGCAGGAATGATGATGTCCTCTATCTCCACCCCTGAAGACAAACTACGCTGGTATGACTGCTCAGGTGCGCCGGTGGTAAAGGAAAGCACCACTTTCTTGCCCTTCAATTTGTCACCGCTGGCACCGTGCGAAAAGCCATGTACAAAGCTACACTCCATCCACCGTTCCATGAGCGATGGCATGTGATACCAAAATACGGGAAATTGAAGCACAATAACCTCCGCAGCTTGCAGCTTAGCCTGTTCCGCTCTCACGTCAATTTTGTAATCCGGGTACAGGGTGTCCAGCCTGTCAACTTGCACGCCGGGGATGAGCATCTGCAACGTTTCAATGATCGTCTTGTTCGCCACAGAATCATGCGCGAGATCCGTGTGCCCGCTCACGATAAGGACATGGTTCATATCTTCGGTATTGGTGTTGCTCTTTGATAAAGAGACCCGGGCAGTACGAGACAACCCGGGCCGATATAACGTTCACGTGATTTCTTAAGATGCCTTAGAGGGCTTCTTAACACGACGCACTGCACCAAAACGCTTTTGGAACTTATCAATGCGTCCCTCCGTGTCCACAAACTGGTTGCGCCCTGTAAAGAAAGGGTGAGAATCAGATGTGATGCCGCAAGACACCACATAGTGCTCCACGCCGTCAATTTCTTCCGTCTTAGCTGACTTTACGGTAGAGCGGGTGACAAAGCGACGCCCGGTGGAAATGTCCACGAACACAACAGGATGATAATCGGGATGCAGATCTTTTTTCATAACATGGTATGCTGCGTTTCCATCGCAGCTCGGGTGCACAGTGTACCATCCTTTCACTGCATGTCAAGCAAATATTCAAACCTGACTCGCGCAAGACACACGTGTCCCAATAAAACATTCTCCGGGCTCATTGAATCCATTTCCCACGCGTCTTCTGGGGACGAAAAAGGCAAGCCAGCAAGACGGCAAACCATGGACGTTTCAGCAAAGCGGTCGACGGCCTCGGGTAGGGCGCACGCGAAGCGGGCGGTAAAACCGATTGGACAACGCGTGGGCGTTGCCCGCAGGGCGAGCAGGCAAAGGGGTGCCCAGGGCAAACGCATTTGAAAGAAGTTCATCAACGGAGAAAATGGCCTTGTTGGCTGATATCATCGTTGATACGCATCATAAAATGACAACAAGCAGTCATCGTGATGATGGCTCTCAAGAACTCTCCTGCCTACGTTCATGATTCGAAAAACCTGCGCAACGCGCACATGATCAATAAATCGTAATTCGTGACTCGTCAATCGTCAATCGTCAATAGCAACCGCATTTCCTAATGCGGTTGCCCTGAAGGGGGTGCCTGCGAGTCAAGGCGGTCAACCCGGCATGGCATCACTCCGGATGCTTTCTCTTGATCATCGTATCTCGACTTCGAAAATTCCGCTTCGCTTTCTAACCAATCTGCGCATGGTTCTGCCCTTTCCCTTCGCCCACGCTCCGCATTTCCCGAGCCCCCGGCTCGCTATCTTTCCAAATCGTCATTCGCAAATCTTAAATCGAAAATTACCAATAGCTTACGCTCTATGATGTGCCGTTAACAACTTATTGGGGATCGTTTTTTCTTGGGACAAATGTGCGCGCAAGACACACGTGTCCCAGGGCAACCGCATTTCCTAATGCGGTTGCCCTGCCTTTTCCCTCTCTCGATTTGCCCTTTTTCCTGCGCTGTTTCCCTGACAGTACAGCATTCTGACTTGACAAGTGGAAGCTTTCCACCTAAAAGAGGGCATGCGCATTGTAATGATGGCCACCGGCGATATCGCCCTTCCCTCTTTGCAGGCCTTGCAGGACACGGGGCAGCTGGTAGCGCTCATCACCCAGCCCGACCGCCCCGTTGGGCGCCACCAGGAACTCACGGCGCCGCGTGTCAAGCAGCGGGCGATCAGGTTAGGTTTGCCCGTATTGCAGCCGGAAAGTGTACGCAGTCCGGAGGCGCTTAAAGCGCTACAAGAGTTGGAGCCGGATATTGTGGTGGTGATGGCCTACGGGCAGCTCCTCTCGCAGGAGGTTATTGATGTACCGCGCATTGCCTGCATTAACGCGCACGCCTCCCTGCTCCCGCGCCACCGTGGCGCTGCCTGCATCCAGGCTGCCATTGAAGCAGGGGACGATGAAACCGGCATCTCCATCATTCATGTGGTAAAAAAATTGGATGCGGGGGACATAATCTGCTGTGCCCGCATCCCCCTGCGCGGCACCGAAACTGCCGAGGACTTGCACGATGCCCTCGCTGAGCTCGCCCCCGCCCCCCTGCTCCAGGCAATACATGGCTTGGCATGTGGCGAGGCAGGGCGCACCGAACAGGACGAAAACCTGATGACGTACGCGCCCAAACTTACACGCGCCAATGGCTGCATTGATTGGTCGCAACCCGCCTTTCAGGTAGCTCGCAAAATCCGGGCCTACCACTCCTGGCCCGGTTCCTACACTTTTTATCCGTCCGTGAAAAGCGGTTCGGACAAACCGCTCAAGATCTTTCCCCCGGTGGACGTGTTTGCCAACATGGTGAAACCTCTGGATGCTACCCCTGGCATGGTGCTGGAAGCCGGGTCTGAGGGGCTTATCGTCTCCTGCGGCGGCGTACACGGCGGCGCCATCCGCATCTCCACTCTGCAGCCGCCGGGCGCCCGCAAGATGAATGTGGAGAGTTTTTTCGCAGGACACAAAATCATACCCGGCATGATTCTTGGAATGTCGGACGCGGAGAGATGAAAAACGCCCGCAGGATTTCTCCCGCGGGCGTTCCAACTTACTACCTATGAAACCCGGGGCTCCCCTGAAATAGCGCGCCACGCTCTCTCCTTCATGGCTCGCTGGGAGACCCGCTACAGGTGAGACACCCCAAGGAGGCTTTGCGTTGAACTTTTCTCAGAGCTTTCTCGTACGCATTCGCGCAAAGCGCTATAGGAAGAGAATGAGCTCACGCGTTCTCTCACTCCTCAGTAGCGCTCACCGCAGCATCGACCTCATCAAGCCGCTTCCCCCACAAATAATAGCGCGTTTGGGACAGCAACACCCCCGACAGCGCAATCATGCACACAAGATTCGGGAGTGCCATAAGACCGTTCGCACAGTCCGCAAAGTTCCATACAATGGTACTTCTGGGCACCACACAGCCTAAAAACACCACCAGCACCCATACCATGCGATAGGGCAGAATCAACCTTTCCCCTCCCAAGTAGGCCAGGGCCTGCTCCCCAAAGTAGGACCATCCCAGCAAGGTGGATATCACGAATGTAGCCAAGCTGATCGTAAGTAACCACGAACATATACTCCCCGCGCTCGCAAAGGCGCGATAGGTGAGCATACTCCCTTCTCCACTTGCAATAGCGGGATAAGCCAACAAACAGATGGTGAGTGTCAACCCCGTAAGTGAGCATATTACCACGGTGTCCCAGAACGGGCCTGTGGAGGAGACAAGCGCCTGCTGTACCGCGTTGGGCGTGCGCGCCGATGCAGACACAATGGGAGAGGAGCCCATGCCCGCCTCGTTGGAGAATAAGCCCCGACGTACACCTGTTTGCATGGCAAGCATGATGGTAGAACCGATGAATCCGCCAGCGGCAGCCTCCTGATGGAATGCCGAAGAACAAATGAGTTGCACCGCCGGCCACACGAGTTCAAGATGGGAACCAATGAGCGCCCCGCAACCCGCCATGTAGATGAGCGCCATGCCCGGCACACACGCTGTGCACACATGGGATATCCCTTTCAATCCAAATAGCAACACCACCGCTACCAGTGCGGCCAAGGCAAGACCTGTTTGCCACGGAGCAATGTGTAATGGACATTCACGCAAGACTCCTGCCACCGCATTCGCTTGGGTGACATTTCCTATGCCGAAAGCTGCCAGCGCCGTAAAAATTGCAAACAGCGCAGCGAGCCACCTACACCCCATCCCGCGTTCTATGGCATACATGGGGCCGCCCACAATATGCCCCCGCCCATTGCGCACGCGGTAGCGGATGGCCAGCAAACTCTCTGCATAGCGCGTGGACATCCCAAGGAAGCCCGTCAGCATGCACCAAAACACGGCTCCCGGCCCGCCCATGGCCACAGCCGTTGCCACTCCAACGATATTCCCGGTGCCAACATTGGCCGCCAGCGATACCATCAGTGAACTAAAGTGCGAGATACTGCCCTCCCCATCGCGCCCCGCAAAATAGTAACGCAAGGCCGTGAAGAGGTGCCTCTGCGGAAAACGCAACAAAATCGTCAGGTAAAGATGCGTTCCCAACAGCCCAAAAAGCAACACGTAGCCCCACAGCCAACCGCTCACCTGCGCCAGCAGTCCGTCTATTGCCTCCACAAACATCGCGCGCATTGTACCTGCCCACTTCCCGCATGTCAAGCCACGCCTTGTACGCCGCGGGGCAAACGCATTAGGAAATGCGGTTGCTATTGACGATTGACGAGTTACGAATTACGATTTATTGATCATGTGCGCGTTGCGCAGTTTTTTTCGAATCATGAACGTAGGCAGGAGAGTTCTTGAGAGCCATCATCATGATGACTGCTTGTTGTCATCATTTTTGATTCATATCAACGATAATATCAGCCAACAAGGCCATTTTTTCCGTTGATGAACTTCTTTCAAATGCGGTTGCTCAAGTTGTACGCCGCGCTCGCCTCGGCCTGAAAAAGGAGAGCTCGCGGGTTCCCTTGCGCATCTCCCCAACCTCGACCGAATTGCTGTTATTGAGTCATCCCCTCCGTCGCTGAGATCCGGAGTACGCTCACTTGACCTGATCCGCTTTCAGTTTGTCGATGATTTCAGCCAGGGTGAGCGTCGGGGGAATCAGGTAGTGCGGCTCCACCTCTTCAATGGTGGGCATATATTGCTGCGTCCGCCGTTCCCAGTCGGCAAACGTCTCGCCGCAGTGTACAGGAGCGTGAAGCGGGGGAATTTTCTTCCATGGACGTTTCGGGGCTCGTTGGATATCGCAAAGAACCCGACGAGCCTTGCTGAGACTCGGACGCCACCAGGACAGCGTGGTGCCCAATTCCTTGGCAACGGGATCAAGCAATTTGTACATATAGCATGAGCCGCTGAGAACAGAGCCATTAATGTTGAGCGCATACAGGGGATGCCCTTCGACAGAGGTCCGCTTCCAGCCGGCTTTTCCCCTTTTCCACGCCCAAAGGAGATCGCCCAAATCAAGCGTCGTCAGCGCAGCTCCTCCCTCTACCTCCCGGCATTCTGCCATCTCCGGCGCTTGGACGATTTGCTCCGTATTCTCCAGCAACAGGTCAATGTTGTCCGACAACAGCTCCAGCGCGCTTCCTTGTGGCACCGGTCGGCGGTGGCAAAGTTCTACCGGCTGTGCCAGAAAATCGTCCCACTCCTGTGATGTCTGCGGCTGATAATCCTGCCACTTGTTTTCAATCTTCTGCTCCGCGCTTTGGGGCGCCCGGCTTGAGGGTAATCTATCCAGTTTTAACATATCTTTGAGTTGTGCTTAATTGGTTGAACGACCGACAGCACAAGCCCGCAGATACAAAAAACCGCAGCTTCCACCCGCTCTCAGGGTGATTGCCACGGCATCTCGTTCTCTACAATCAGCGTTCCCGCCGAAGGATTGACCTATGCCGTCACATTATTTGCCCATCCGCCGCACGCGCGGCTTCCGGGGTGACCTTACGGCGTCACCTGACCCATTTGCGAAGTCTTTTCCTCCGCTCTGTGACTCTCTTGTACCACTTTTCCCCCATGTCGACAAGTATAATCTTCTGTCTTACGAGCATTTATTTCTCCATTCTGACTCCTTTCATCTCTAATACGCCCCATATCCAAAAACGATGGACTTTCCTTATGAAATTTCCCATCAATTTGTCAAATCTCTTATGTTTTTTGAAGCAAATCTTATGAAATTTGACAAATTTCTTATGAAGATCAAGTAAAATTTGACTTTTTCTTATGTTTTTTCTTTACTTTTTGTCAATTTCTTATAGAATTCGCGGTGTAAAACATAAGATTCGGGTCATGATTGAAGACGAGCTGCGTGAGTTAATCGAAAAAGTCCAGCGTCGGGGATGCGAGGGGCAGACCCTGGAAATCAAGTCCGCTCATGAAGGGTGTCCGGCGAAACTCTATGATACCCTGTCCGCTTTTGCGAACCAGAATGACGGCGGCGTTCTGCTCTTCGGACTCGATGAAAAGGCTCATTTTGCGAAGGTAGGTGTGTACAATGCTCAGGATTTGCAGAAAAAAGTAGCGGAGTATGGGGAGCAGATGACGCCCGTCGTGCGCCCGATCTTCACGGTATATGACGAAGGAGGCAAGACCTTCGTCTCCGCCGAAATACCGCCTGTGGACGTTGCGGAGCGGCCCTGCTTTCGTACAGCTTCCGGGCGCCTCAAAGGGTCGTTTTCGCGTGTCGGCGAAGCGGACAAGCACATGACGGAGTATGAGGTGTAC
The DNA here is from genome assembly GCA_947588735.1 of uncultured Akkermansia sp. GTDB lineage: Bacteria > Verrucomicrobiota > Verrucomicrobiia > Verrucomicrobiales > Akkermansiaceae > Akkermansia. The sequence goes on along the minus strand of CANQAD010000069.1, from coordinate 1,959 downwards.
AGCTATGAGGCGTTTCGACAGAAAGTCCGCGATGATCTTCGTCCGGTCGAGGGCGCTTCGTTGGATGCGCTGGATCAAAACAAGCTTGATGAATACATGGCGCTCATGCGATCAGAAAGACCTAACCTCGCGCATATCTCCGAGGCTCAGCAGTACGAGCTCAACGGCATTGTTCGGGAGGGACGCATCACCATGACCGCCTTGCTGCTCTTCGGCTTGGTCCCGCAGGCGTTTTATCCCCGTCTCTGCATCTCCGCCACCTGCGTTCCCGGCACGGACAAGGGAGCGGTGGATGCCGCAGGCAATCGCTTCACCGACACGAAGCGCCTTGAGGGAACCCTCCCGGAGATGTTGACCAAGGCCTTGGACTTCGTGCGCCACAATATGCGCACGGCTACAAAAATCAATCCCCAAACCGGCAAACGCATCGACCAACCGCAGTATCCGATGGAAGCCGTCCGCGAAGCCGTCTTGAACGCCCTGGTCCACCGCGACTACAGCGTTCACACCGAGAATATGCCCATTCAACTGGACATGTACGAGGATCGACTGGAAATCGTCAATCCAGGCGGCTTGTACGGTCGGCTCACGCTTGACCAACTCGGGCACAGCCAGCCGGACACGCGCAACCCGGTGCTGGTGACGGCCATGGAAACGCTCCACCTCACAGAGAATCGCTACTCCGGCATCCCCACGATACGGCGTGCCATGGCGGAGCACCATCTACCTGAGCCCACGTTCCGCAATTCGTCAGGAGAGTTCATGGTCATCCTCTCAAACGCTCCGGTAACCGCGCCCCCTTCCCTTTCCCAAGCAAAGAAGCAACTTCCCGCCGCCGCCAACGCAAAAAACTTGGTTGATTTCTGTCGCAGCCCTCGCACACGCGCTGAAATCCGAGCCTATCTGGGCATTCCCTCAGCTCAGTATGCTCTTCAGCGCTACTTGGAGCCGCTCGTCCGCTCCGGCGCCATCCGCATGACCCTCCCCAGCAAACCCCGCAGCTGCCACCAGCAATTCATCGCCGCTGACAGCCCGCAAGAGTGAGGCAACCCGCTCACGTTCAACATGACTGTGCCATACATTTCTCTTTATACGATTATTTGAAAATAATGCAGCTATTTTTCTTGACTCCTCTGCTTGGTTCGCTATAATGGGGTCAGATAACCTCCCCCGCTTAGGATCATATTTTGCCTTCTGGCGGATATGAGAACCGCGCACATGGGGAGGTTTTTTTTGCCTGAATCATGCAATACTGCAAGCAACATCTTTCTTTCGAGGAACAAGCTAAAAGGCTTATTCAACGAGGTTTGGTTGCAGACAAGCAGCTGTTGATTGAAAGGCTCAAGGCCGTGGGATACTATCGTTTTACGGCATACCTCCATCCACACAGACTCCGAAATTCTGACGGTTCTTTGACGGACAATTATCAAAAGGGAATCACTCTCGAAAAAGTGTGGGACACCTACCTGTTCGATAGAAGGCTACGCCTCTCGCTTTTGGATGCTATTGAGCGGATAGAAGTCGCGTTCCGTTGTTTGATCGCCTATTACCACACGGAAGGGACTTCCCCTTTTGCTTATGCCTGCTCTTCCTATTTTCCTAAATGGGCTCATTATGAGAGGACTCTGGAGAAAGTACGCATCCCTGCCTCCAAAGATCGAGGAAAGGACATTGCACCATCCAACTTAGCAGGAATTGAGTTTGTCGATCATTTTGCCAAAAAATATGGGGATTCTCACAAGTATATGCCGCTTTGGATGGCCGTGAGCGTTCTGGATTTCGGAGACATTACCCACTTTTATGAGCACTCTTCGAAAGATATTCGCAAAAAAATAGCTGGAGAATGGGGAATTGATTCAAAATCCCTCCAATCATGGTTAACTCGGTTAATTTGATTCGCTAAAATGAGGGGGACTGCGGTAGAATAGACGCAGTTGCGGAAGGGGGGGTAGAAGCATC
>CANQAD010000068.1 GCA_947588735.1 uncultured Akkermansia sp. | reverse complement strand
GATCGCCATGTCCGAGTACCCGCTGAAGTCATAGTAGATCTGGAAGGTATAGCAGATCGCTCCCAGCCAGGTGGTCACACAGTCCAGTTGGTCAATCGGTTGCGTAAAAACTTTATCCGCCACAGCTCCCAGCGTATTGGCGATGAGAACTTTCTTGGCGAGTCCCACGATGAAGCGCTTCACGCCGTAGGCTACCTTCCCGAAGTCCACGGTGCGATGCTCAATTTGGTCGGCTACATCATGGTATTTGACGATAGGGCCTGCCACCAACTGCGGGAAGAGCGTGATGTAGAGCGCGAGCTTGTAGATGTTTTTCTGCGGCTCAACTTCCTCCCGATAGACGTCCACAACATAGCTGATGGCCTGGAAGGTGTAGAAAGAGATGCCGATGGGCATGATGACCTTGATGAAGTCGATATGCCCGCCGAAAAGCTCGTTGACGTTCTCGACAAAGAAGTTGAAGTACTTGAAATAGAACAGAAAGCTCAAGTCTCCCAGGATGGTGAGCAGAAGCAGAGTCTTCTTATACTTGTACTTTGAGACAAGAATAGCGCCCACGTAGTTGATGATGATGGTGAGCAGCATCACCGCCACATATCGCGGCTCGCCCCAGGCGTAGAAGAAAATGCTGGCCAACAGCAGGACGTAGTCCTTCAGCTCTTTCCTCACCAAAAGGTACAGGGCACACACGATCGGCAGGAACAAAAACAGGAATGTCGTGGACGAAAATAACATGACTCACCAAATTGAAAAAGATCGTGGAAGCTTGACTGGTTTTCTGAATGGGTTGAGAACACAGGCATATCCGGCGTCAGAGTGAGCTAACAACTAGATCACGAACTACAAACCGGACGCACATGCGGGGGGCAGTATATCGTTTTATGAAAGAGATGTACAGCCCAATTTTTCTTTAGCCTTTCTTTTTGGGATTTTAGCAACGTCTATCCAGTGGATCTCTTTCAGGCGTCTATACGGATTGTTCAGACATAGTGATTTCTTTAACTGTTTTATAAACAATGTAATATAATAATTATCGCGTATATCTCTTTCATAAAGAGATAGGCTTTCTATGTGATTTGCTACCAATCAGGCGCGCCAATGGCTCTCGTTTAGCTCGTTTCGGGTATGAAAAAACGCTTTAGCCATGACACGGCGCAACGCCCCACCACATAGCACTCAAAGTTCCGTTGAGGATTTTCCTCTCAACTCTCCAGATTATACCACCTCGGATTTATTGTGTGTGGGAGGCGTTGACAATATTGAGGAAACAGATCATGTTTTGAAGCTGGCAGGACATGCGCAGGTTCCTTTGAGGCATGCATGATGAGATAAACTAGACATTTATTTTAATTCCTGAGTACCCACCTCTTCTTTCACTATATGATCCAGAAGTCTGGGATCGTGGGGTCTGCACGATGCAGCTTCAACAAGTCTTCCAGCATTTCTCCAAATGCGTCAGCGTGGGACTTCTCCCTTGACGTTTCGAGGTGGGCGCATACAATGGAGAGCAAGTAAACACAGCTATGGAAAAGCAAGCGTTTCAAACAGAAGTACGGCAACTATTGGATATTGTGATTCATGCTTTTTACAGCGACCGCGAAGTCTTCGTGCGTGAGCTTGTGAGTAATGCCTCCGATGCGTGTGAAAAGCTGCGTCTCAAACAGCTCACGGAGTCTGCCATTTACCAGCCGGAACGCGAGTTACGGCTGAGTATCACGACGGATGAGGAAAAACGCACGCTGACCATTGCGGATTCCGGCATTGGAATGACCCGCGAGGAAATCGTGGAATACTTGGGCACCATTGCGCATTCTGGCACGAAAAAGTTTTTAGAAATGGCCAAGGAAGGGCAGGGAGGTTCCCAAGACCTCATTGGCCAGTTTGGCGTGGGCTTCTACAGCGTCTTCATGGCGGCGGATACAGTGGAAGTGTGCTCGCGCTCGTGGCAGCCGGAAGCGGCTCCGGTGCGTTGGGTGAGCGATGGACAGGATGGCTACACGCTGGAGGAGGCGCCGGAGGACACCCCGCGCGGCACCACCATTCTCATCCATTTGAAGGAGGATGCCGCTGATTTCGCTAAGAAAAACCGCGTACGCTACATTGTGGAAAAGTACAGTAACTTTGTCAGTTTTCCCATTGATTTTGATGGCGAGCACCTCAACACAGTACAGGCAATCTGGATGAAGAACAAGAAGGACGTAACGGTCGAAGAGTACAACTCTTTCTACCACTTCATCGCCCACACCGATACGGACCCGATGAGCTACATGCACTTCAGCGCCGACGCTCCCATCGTCCTCAACTCCGTACTCTTTGTACCCGCAGAAAATCCCGAATCCATGGGTTTTGGTCGCTGTGAGCCACAGGTGTCGCTTTACTGCCACAAGGTTCTCATTGACAGTAAGCCGGAGAATCTTCTGCCAGAGTGGCTGCGCTTTCTGGTTGGCGTAGTGGATAGCGATGATCTTCCCCTCAATATCTCGCGCGAAATGCTGCAAGACAGCTCCCTGCTGCGCAAAATTTCCGGCATCATCACCAAGCGCTTCATCAAACATCTGGAGGAGTTTGCCAAGGCCGACGCCGACAAGTACGAATCCTTCTGGCGGCAGTTCTCACGCTTCATCAAAGAGGGCGTTGTGACCAGCTGGGAGCATAAGGAGGCTCTCGGTAAGCTGCTGCGCTTTGAATCCACCTTCACGGAACCAGGCAAGCTTACCTCCTTTGCCGACTACATCAGCCGCATGAAAGAAAACCAGAAAGCCATCTACGTGCTCTTCGGCGCCTCTCGTGCACAGCTGGAAAACTCTCCCTACCTGGATGCCCTCAAGCAACGCGGTTTCGAGGTTGCATTCTTTACCGAAGGCGGCGACCAATTTGTCGTTGATAGTCTCATCAAGGTGGATGACAAGGAACTTCAAAACATCAGCCGCGCCAATCTTGACCTGCCGCCGCTGGACGACCAGCCCGACTCCCTCTCCCTGGATGCAGAACAAGCCAAGTCCCTCACCGACTGGCTCGCGGAGGCCTTCAAGGATAAGCTGTCTCGCGTGTCCACTGGCGATCGCACATCTTCTGCCCCGGCCATCGCTTTGCAAGGGCAAAACGATGTTGCCCCGGAGGTCAAGGCCTACCTGAAAGCGATGGGGCAAGCTGTACCAGAGAGCCATCCCGAGCTCGTTCTTAATCCATCCAATTCCATCATCCAGAAACTGGCTGTCTTGCAGACAGAAAACCCAGAACTCGCCAAATTACTGGCGGATCAAGTGGTTAATACGTCTCTTTTGCTGGCTGGTATGCTCGATGATCCCTCGACCTTGGCCAATAGTTCTCAGAAATTGCTGGAAAAGCTGCTTCACGAATAAAAAAAACGCGCCAAATCTGCCTGCGTAGGGTGCAGGAAAAACAAATGAGCTTGACGCGCTGAAGATTAGCCCGTAGAATAGCACCATGCAAAAAAAGCATATTTCAACTCTTATTCAGGCTGCTGCTGCTTTCCCGCTTGTACTCTGCTGTGCTGCCCTTCTCAACTCATGTAAAGATAAGGGAACCGAGAAGCCAGCACCTGTGGAAAAGGTAGCCGCATCCACCACTCCTATCCAAACTGACGACCAAGCTGATGCCCAAACTAAGCAACTGCTTGACTTCATGATTTTCAACGTGGGCGATGCGCTGCGCCGCGAAGCCGGCCAGCCGATGTGGCGCGAGTTAGTACGCGACATGCGAAATCAGGTGGAAGCTTATTACAACGCGCTGCGTACCACGAATAAAGATCCGGAGCGTTTGGTGCGTATCGGCCTCTTTTTAGCTGATGGCGCGCGCGATCTCTCTGCTTTCCCAAAAGCGGCGGATATCTACACAGCTACCCTCAAGGACTGGGAGGCTCTGCCCGAGGAGATACGCGACGGGATCAACGGGCAAAGGCTGCGCAGTTTTTTGCTCAACGGTCTTGGCTCTTGCCTCATGCAGCAGCGCAAAATGACCGAGGCTCTCCCCTACTACGAAGAGGCGCTCAAACTTGACCAGGCACGCTACAACAGCGTTTCCCCAGGAGAGGGCAAACCTCTGCCCACTGCCGACCATTTGAGCCCGGAGTTGGAGAACGCTGCAAAAGACTTGCTGAGTTCATACCGCTGCTTGGCAGAATGCCAGCTTTTTGCAGACGACCCGGAGCAGGCGCGTGAGACGCTCCAGACCGGACGAAAATTAGCGACAGATATGCGAAATCTCTCAACAAAGATTTCCTTTGAGTTTATCCATTTACTCTCCACGCTCGGAAATCTGGAAAGCCGTGTCGGACAGCCCCGCAAGGCTCTTGAGGCTTGGAGGCAAGCGGCCTACATCGCGGAGCAGCTGCGCATCGGTTCATCTTCCCCGGCTGAGCAGGCTCAGGCTATTCAGCTGATCCGCAAGCTCAAAACAGTGCAGAGTCAGCTGCAAAGTCAGCAGCCTTCCCAAGACAATCCCGAGCAATAGTCTCTTTTGCGACGGAATTTTTCTCCTCGGCATACGTCCTGCATGGCGGAGTTCCTTCTATCGGTGTCGGCCTTGGAGGGCAACGCCCGTGTCCTGCGACGTGTGGCGGATGCCAGTGGGGCAAAGGTACTCATCGCACTGAAGGCTTTTGCTACAACTTCTGCTTTGCATTACTTGCGCCCATATGCAGATGGAGCATGTGCGTCAGGCCTGTATGAGGCACAGTTGGCGGCAGAATACTTGGGCGGATATATTGCCGTGTATTCCCCAGCATACACGCAGGACGATCTGTCGCACTTGCTGGATTTTGCGCACCACATTGATTTTAATAGTTTGCCGCAGTGGATGCGCTTTCGTGACCTCTGCCTCCAGCACCCGCGTACTCTGAATGGTGAACTGCAATTTGGTCTGCGCGTCAATCCCTGTCATTCTACCGGTCATACACCGCTCTACGATCCCTGCGCTCCGGGTTCACGCCTCGGTGTCCCGCTGTGCGATCTACATGATGCAGATCTCACCGGAATCACCGGGCTTCATCTGCACACTCTCTGCGAGCAATATACTGATGATCTCATTTCCACCATTGCAGCGCTGGAGAAACAGGCGGCTCCCTTGCTTGCTTCCTCCGCTATCCGCTACCTCAACATTGGCGGTGGGCATTGGATCACCAAAGCGGACTACAACCGTACGGCTCTCGAAGAACTTATCACGCGCTTGCAGCAAAGGTACAATTTGCAAGTTTTTCTGGAACCTGGCGAGGCGTGGTGCATTCACTCCGGAGTACTGCGCGCCCACGTGCTTGATATTTTTGAATCTCTTGGACATCACCACGCTATTCTCGATGTGAGCGTGTCCGCTCACATGCCAGATGTGCTTGAAATGCCCTACCGACCGCGCATATTCTGTTTAGTTCCACCCGGCGTTAGCAACGCTATGCGCGAGCAGCAGCCCGCAGTCTGCTTGCCCGGGGAACACTACGCTGCTGCCGGCGCCAACAATGAGTTGCCGTACACCTACTGCTTGGGCGCGCCCACGTGTCTGGCGGGAGATGTGTTGGGTGATTTTTCCTTCCCACGCCCCCTTGATATTGGTGATGCGATTATCTTGGATGATATGGCACAATACACTATCGTGAAGACCACCCACTTCAACGGAGTCGCCCACCCTTCTATAGCTTTGCTGCTGCCGGATGGATCTGTACGCGTTGTGCGCAGTTTTTCCTACCACGATTTTGTCGATCGTTTGGGATGAGCCAACGAATTATACAGATGCTTCCAGAATGAATTTACCGTGGACAAGAAAGCCTTGGCAAAAGAAGGGAATGTCCGTTGTTTTTGCAACACTCGCCAAAACATAGACTGCCCCTGCATTGTTCCCAAAAACCGTACGCAATAAGCATAACCGGAAGTTCAGAACGTCGCTGTATCCCTGAAACCATCCCGAACCATGTCAGACTTAACCACGAACTGGAGCCCCTCAGCAACACCGGATTTGCGTCATTTGTTGTACGCTTGTTGGGAGCTCATTTTATTTCTTCTGTCTCCACTGGACGAATTCGAGAATGAGCTCTTTGATTCAAATAAAAATGAAGAGCGAGCTTAATGGCAGAAGTGCGGTCGATGTTACGTTCAATCGCAAACTTCTCCAAGCGGGCAAATAGATCCGGCCTACACCGAAATGTAATCATAAGCAAGTTGGGCATAGCGCCCATCACATTGCCATATTTCCCGACCGCTTGCAAGAAGAGTTAGCTTGACTTACTTTCCATTCCTTGCATTATGCAAAAAAAGTGGATGCATGGGACATTCCGTGCATCCAGCCATAGTTTCAGAGTACTTGTCGTTTCTCGTATTCTCTCCTCAGTCCTGAATCATTATTGGCGCTTCTGGCGTGGGCGGAAGAAAATTGCCCGCGACTGTGCAGACTGCTAAGCTTAGGATGATGACGAGCGTTTTCATGTTGTTTATTAGAAGTTATCACGCCGTTATCACGCGGCGGCGCCGCATTCTAGCTTGCTTTTATAGGCTGTCAAGTCCAAAATCGCAGAAAAAATAAAAATCCTGTCATTATTTATGGAGAGATGCACTGTAACTCACAGGTAGAATGTTGGATTTACCTTGTGAAAAACCACTGCTACAATGGTGCACATGCAAAACGAAACATCTCACACTATCCTTGGTGAGCACATGCACTGCTGCACCGTTTTTAACCTGCCCTCGCACCCGAAAATTTGTACCGATGTCCCCAAAAAACTAGGAGGACTTGGCGAGCATCCTTCTCCGGGAGAATTACTCGCCGCAACCGTTGCTTCCTGCATGCTCAGCAATGTTGCCTACACCGGTGAGCAAAAAAACTTCCCCACCAAGGGTATCACCGTCTCGGCCGATATTGCTGAGGGAACGCAAGGCGTGGGTGAGCTGCATTTTTGCATATCGATCCCTTTCACAACTTCACCCCAGCAGCGCGCGATTATTCAGGCCGCCGTGGCATCCTGCCCGGTCGGACAATCTATCCATCCGGATATCCCCAAGCTCATTAAGTGGCAATGGGCAGATTAACGCAGTTCACGCTTTAGGGGCGGCCTCCCCTTTCGGGTACCATACAGAATTATCGTTCGTCACCAGGATAAAGCCCTGCTCCATGAGCCATATCATATCAGCCGTATAAGGCGCATAAACATCTGCTGCGGCCCGTTTGCTGGCTTCATCAGTGCCAGCTGGTACTCCACTGAGCTCAGCAAACATGGCATCGACTTTTTTGCCGGAGTTCTGCTTGCTCCAATTGAGTATCTCTTGCATACGATCCGCCAGCACCGTGCCCTCGGGTACCGCGCGTATGCGGCTTGGTCCAGTGTAGTGGCGATCATGCCACTTGTAGATGGGCATATGATGGCGCGCCAACCCATGGCACAGGTTCGGTATGAGTATTTGCGGGTTACGGCGATGCTTGCCGGAGAGTATCGACATGTACGCCGCAAGGCCGGGCGAAAGGCGTTTGAGCGGCACAGAGCCGTTGATGAACACCTTCTCGACCGTCTCGTATATGTCCGAAAAATGGTGCTCCAAAAAATCATTTTCTACGTCTGTCATGGTGTCGAGCTGCCTTCCTTGCTCGCCTTCGCGCGTGGGATGCCATACGGTACGCACAGAAGCTTGGTCAATCCACTGTTTCACCGCTTCATCATCTTTGTTTACGGTGATGGTGGCACGAAACGCGCCCATGGGCATAGCCGCGTACTTAGCTTTGTATAGCTGGGTAATGGCAGGTTGGTACCCGTGCCAATTGACAGGGCCGATGACCTCTTTGCCAAGCGAGCACACAGCGATGCCAGTGAAGGGCCCCCTTGGCGGTTCCACCTGTATCTGTTCAGTGGCATAAAATTCACTGAACCATGGGGCTTGACGCAGATAGGCTAACGCTTCTGCCTGTGTAAGCCAACAGGAGCTATCCTCGCGTTTGGAGTGAATAAGCATTGTTCCCCCATCTTGCTTCATAAAGACAAGATCGTAGCGATCGTTCTTAGCCATCACTACTCGTGCCAAGTCCAGCAATGAATGGGCACGCTTCTGACGCTGAATCTCCGTAGCAAAAATAGTAAGTATCGGATCACTCGGGCGTACTTCGACCCGCAACCCTTCTGCCGGTTGGGGAAGTTGGCGCTGGGAAGTCTCTGTCCGGCGAAATCGTGGTCGCGATCCGTGCTCAGAACGTTCGCGATGTTCACCGCGAGGGAGACGACTATCACAGCGATCATCTCTCCTGCGCCGTGGAACGCCTCGCTCACCTGAGCGATGTGGTCGGCGTTCTGCAGATGCCGAGAACTGTGTATACGAAGGACTCTCTTGCGAGCGCGCCCAGTCTGGCCCGAATTGGAAATCCGTCAACTCCGACAAATCAAAGGCAACAGCTCCTTCTTTTGTACTCTCATCCATATCAACCTTTGCGCCATTAGGGTACTCCGAAATCAGATGTTTGGCAACCTTTTTTTACGCCTTTATGCTGTGTTCCCCTGTCTTGCGCTCCTTCTGGCAAACAAAATGATGGGGTGATAAGTAAGCGGAAGCCTGCCTGAATGATCCGCAAAGTGATCGCGATAAACCTCGCAGAGAGCCCGTAGCTCACCGCGTGACAGTAGTGTGGGAGACGCTACGTTCACGCCGGTGGAATGCATGTGCCCGAGAAGTGCGCGCATATCGGAAAAGTAGAGAGTTTCTTCCCAGTCGTGCATGTAAACAAGTTGCAAATTGGCGGAGCACAGCAAATCCGCCCATGCTTGGGCGTCGAGGTATCGTAACCCCGTGCCCGTGATCTGTCCCAACTCATGCAGATTATGCCGTGCAAAAGCGCCCACGGCCAATATGCCTTCAGGAGCGAGATTTTGTGCCATCCGCGACACGAACCGTGGCAAATCGTTCATCCATTGTAATACCGCAGAAGTCGCGATGAGATCCATCTCCATCGGTAGATCTATTTCTTCCGCATCGCCGGACAAAAACACGGAACTTGGCGTCTCAGGTATATACGCCATGGCTGCTTGGGTAAGATCATTGAACCACCACTGCGCTTCGGGGTACAGCCGGATGAGTTCACGTGTGAGGAGTCCGGTGCCCACTCCGATCTCCATCGCTCGCATCGGCGAAAAACGGGAAACTTCAGTCAGCAATGCTTTTGCCAGCCTCTGCGCCATGTTCATCTGCACATGAGCGTGCGTATCGTACTCACAAAAGTGGCGAGCAAAGCTCATGGCAATGCGCTGCTTATTCTGCCTAGGGTGCATCAATGTTGTCCAGCACGATTCGCGGGTCGGCAAAGGGATAGTGATAGGAGGTGAAGCGTGTTCCCAGCCCTACTTTTGCCCAATACGCTTCCATCTTTGCCGGTGGAAAAATCTCGTCCTTATCACCTATGTATGCCTTATTCCAATGGATGTTGGAAGATGACGTCTCACGGCTCCATTCTGCCAGCTTCGTCAGCTCATCAATTTTTTCATCAATGCTGCGATCCGGATAGGGACCTGACGGTACGGATCGCCCTTCCCCGTAGGCCTTCTCATTAAAAGGAGTCATTCCTACGCGCGCCAGTCCTCGCATTGTGCGCAACACCACACGCAAGCGCATACCGTATTCATCCGATACCGGGTAAGGCGTTCCATTCAACGCGATGGCGCGATAAAACGGCAATTGCTTGCAATACTGCTCCGCCACCCACACCCCAAACGACCATGCGAACAGATAAATACGTCGATACTCCGCAAGATCCCCTGGTCGTAGTATCTGCGCTTCCCGGTAGTCATACACGGCCAACACATCGCATCCGGGTGGGTCAATATGCACCACGGCATTCGGGTTAGATGCCCAACCCAGCATATAGAGGACAAGGTCGCGCTGATGCCCGTGCTTTAACCAACTTTGTTGCATATGATAAAAACTTGGTGGAGTTGTTCGGTATTCAGTTCTGCGTGCAAGGAAATTCGAATGCGTGCACTGCCCTCAGGGACCGTAGGCGGTCGTATAGCTGTCAGCCATATCCCGGCATCGCGCCCAGCTTGCGCAGCATCGAGCGCGCGCGCGTCGCTCCCCACCACAACAGGGATGATTTGTGTTCCGTTTGTCCGCCTGGTGATGTCAGAAGCTTGCTGAATAAGCTTGGCCAATTTAGCACGCTGCACAGCCATATCCGGCACACCCTCAGCCGCCGTACGTCCGCGCATCTCGTGTACAACCATGCCCACCCATTGCAGCGTACATGGGGGCAGAGCTGTCGAGTAAATGAGCGGTCGCAGCGTATTGACCAAGTACTGCCGCACTGTCGGCGCACACAGCACGCATGCCCCAGCCCCTGCCAATGCCTTTCCAAAGGTGCACACAAGTATGTCCACCTCATCGACAATACCTTCTTCCGTACAGAGACCTGACCCGTGCGGCCCATACACGCCGAAACTGTGAGCTTCATCTACATACAGACGAAACCCGTACTTCCGGCGTAATTTTACCAGCTCACGCAAATCGGCTCTGTCCCCATCCATGCTGTAAATAGATTCGACGACAACCCACGCCTTTTCCGGGTGCATCATGCGGCTCAGCAAATCCTGCAGATGCTGCATATCGTTATGCCGAAACCGCCGAAAGGGCAATGCGCGCATGCCCTCGACGATGCTGGCATGCACCAAACGATCGGCAAGCACAACATCATCCTTCTGCGCTAATGCCGGCAGCAGCCCGCTGTTCACCATGTACCCGCTGCTGAGCACAAGCGCTTGTTTACCGTGGAAAAGCGCCGCCAATTCCCCTTCCAAAACGTCATACTCCGGGCAGTTGCCGGTCATCAGCCGTGATGCCGGACTTCCATGCGGAAAAGCCGACAGGCTTTGTCCTCCGAACTCTCTCCTGTAGTACGCAGGCAAATCCAGCCCGTCATAATGCAGCACACTTAAACCTAAGTAATCGTTGCCGGAGAGATTGAGGTATCGCCTACTCCCGCAACACAGGTAAAGCCCATCCTGCCTGAGTGTGCAGAGCGAGCGTCCGCGCCCACATGCCTCCCATTGACTTTTCTGTGCAGCCAGTTGTTCTTCCCAATTCATTGTTCACTGTACTCAGCCCAAGTAGAACTCGTTTCCCACACGCGCACACGCTCAAGTCGCACACAGCTGCGTACCGGAGATGAGATGCTTCCGCTTTCCAAAGCCCGTGTCAACGCCGTTTGAGCGTGATGATAGACGGTTTCGGCCATGACTTCGCTGGTGGGGTCGCGATGTTCAAAGGGAATGATGCGCTGACCATATACCGCGCGGAAGTCGGCAAAGTGCGGGTCGTCTGTATTCATACACAGGGCGTGGTCAAATTGCTCCAAAAACGTTTCCATCATTTCGCGCACTGCTTTGAAATCCATGACCATGTCGTTGGTATCGAGCGTATCTGCCGCGTAGATGATTTCCACGCTGCGCGTGTGCCCATGTGGGAATTGGCAATTGCCCGGGTGCTTGGAGAGCAAATGCCCGCTCTCCAGCTCAATTCTCTTGCAGATGCGGTACATAAGTCCATCATATCATCGCTCCCCTTCTTTGGCAAGACGCGCGCAGGAACTTTCCAAGGCAAACGCATGAGAATATGCGTTTGCTGGTTACGATTTTCGACGGATGAATGACGATTTATTGATAACGTGTACGTTGCGCAGGTTTTCTTCGGATCGTCAAAACCTGCAAGGACGAGAAAAAAGTCAACTCAATTCTCGGCATGGGAGCGTTCCTTATCATGATTTTTTTGGCACATAAACGAGCCCTGTCAAACTCTTCGGACATTTTCTCCGTTACTCGACTCCTTTGAAATCCGTTTGCCATTGACGATATAAAAACGGGCACGTTAAATAGCCGGGCAGCGGCGGTGTGTTAGCAGAGTGTGCGATTGAGGGAAATAGACTTGTTTCTCCTGTGGTTTCTCTGTTGGCGCTGTGAATTGCAAGAACAAATGCAACATATGACAGAAAGAGTTGAGGTCATGCGAAGAGAGGGGTAAAATAGTGAC
>CANQAD010000067.1 GCA_947588735.1 uncultured Akkermansia sp. | reverse complement strand
GATTCAGGGGATTGAGGGGTTTGCGCGCGGGAGTAATACGCGCAAGGCGGGAGGGTTTGAGAATTATCTACGGAGCGGCGGGGAGATTGAGGCGAGGAATGTGGAAGCGCGTGCGGATATGACGGCGCGGGAGAGGCTGGAGAGGGCGTTTAATGAGACGCTGGAGTACCCGGGGGAGGCGATTGTTGACGCTGGCGCGCCAACTGATTTACGATTTACGATTGACGATTTACGATTTGGAAGTGAGCGCGCTTCGCGCGGGGATGGAGGGGATGTGAGTGCGAGTATGCGGATTGCGCCGGAGCGGGTGTGCCGGACGCGGCGGGAGGCGGCGAGGGCGTTGGGAAGGAGTGGGGCACCGCTGGAGTTGAGGAATGATTATTTTGATTTTGGCGCTGTTTTCAATGCGAAGAGTTTGGGGGAGTTTTATTCACCGAATTCGATGAAGAAGACGTTTGCTAATTTGGAGCCGGAGGGGTATGAGCGCGAGTATATTTTGACGCTTCATCACACAGCGGTTGGGAATATAGCGGAGTTGTTTGCAGGGGCAAGGAGATGGAAGTTTGAGAGGGCGTATAAGAAGAAGGAAACAAGGAGGGGATTTTTGCATTTATATGCGGATTTTGAGATGCCGGATGCCGGTGGTGTTTACACGGCGGATATTGAGGTGATGATACACCGCGAAGAGGGCAAGAAGCCTACGGCTTGGGTTTTGGCGGTGGATGTGCAAAAGCAAACGCCGATAGTAACCAGGAGAGCGGATGGGGAATCCAATCTCTCCTTACTACCGGCGTCTGGTAGTATTCAAGCACGTGGCGGGGCGGATGTCAAGGGGGATTTTAGCGCGTATGTGGCGAATGCGGATGTGAAGCAGCGTGTGTGGGATATAATGACGGGGAGGTATGGGGATGCGGAGGGGGAGCAGGTGGCGAAGGAGTGGGCGAAGTTGGCGCAGGTGGTGAGCCTCAAGATAGCAGCGAAGGGAGACGGCAAGGAGAGGTTGGCAGATGGTGCGGAGTTGATAGGGAGGATGCTGGCGCTTATTGCCGCGACGCGCAAGGTGTTACCTGACCAGTGGGCGAATGCGCGTGGCGTGGCGCAGACGCTGGCGTGGGCTAAGTGGTATGCCGAAATGGCGAGCAACGGGCAAGTGACGCGTACCGACACGCTGAAAGGCGCGATATACGAGAAGGCGCTGGAGAGCATGAAGAAGGCGGACGAGATGCGCCGGAACAGCTATACGGAGGCTGAGGCTGAGGCGTGGCTGAAAAAGCACGCGGGGGAGCGGCTGGATGGGATGTTGCTGAATTTGGCGAAGAGGATGCGGCGGCAGATTGAGCAGTATGTGAAGGAGAATATGCGGCAGGATATGCTGGAGACGGTGCAGGCGCTGTACCCGAAGATGGAGGCGGGGACGCACATTAAGCGGGGGAAGGCGACGACGGCGACGTACCGGTATGCGGAGTATGTGAAGCGGGCGTTGATGATGCGGGGGGATTGGCTGGCGAATGACCCGGTGCATCAGGAGGCGGTGCAGAGGTTGGAGAAGAAGTTGCGCCGGGGAGATCTTACGCCGGAGCAGAGGGAGAGGTATGAGCGGGCGCTTGCGGAGTTGCGGGAGGAGGAGGTGAATAATTTGAGCGAGGAGATAGACCGGCAGCAGGATATACTGGATGATCCGAATAAGACGATTGAGCAAAAGGATGCGGCGCGGGAGTATTTGCACGCGTTGCAGACGTTCGGGGCGTGGAGGTATAAGGATTTTTCGGAGTGCCAGCAGGCGTACGCGCGGTTTGAGGAGGTTATCATTCAAGGGAAGAGGGTGTGGCAGGAGCAGGAGGAAGCGAGTGTGAAGGCGGAACAAAATTGGCATCATGGAGCACTTTGTGCTTGAAATGGAGTACATTTATGGTAGAAAGGAGTGAGCAACGTGCCCCACGACGGAAAAGATGGGGAAGTTGGTAAACTCAACGCAATCATCATCAATATGGACACACAAGTTTCTGTTCTTTGCGATTACGCAGCCGATTATCAGGGTAAATTATGCGTACAGGGAGCGTTTGATACGCTGTTCGCGCGCCAGTTTCCGGTGGTACACCCTGCATGTTCGCTGGCACTACGCTTCTGCCTAGTGCCAGAGGATGCTGGTGAGCATAAACTGGGCATAACAATAGTGGATGAGGATGGAGTGCCTCTGGACAAGGAACGCATGCCCATCATGGCTGACCTTCGCGTTGGGCTGCCGGAGGGAGCCTCCTTCCTGACTCGTAACCTTGTGATGAACTTCCAAGGGCTTCGCTTCATGAAGACGGGCACATACTCTGTGGATGTGACACTGGATGGAGAGCTACTGTCGCGCACGCCACTGAGGCTGGTACAAGTGCCCGCTGAAAATACGGTCGAGGATCAGAGCACTGCCCCCCAGGCCTGAGAAAAGCGCGCAAGGGACGCAACGATTATATCTCCCGAGCGCAGGGCTGCCCCTGCCTCGGGATTTTTCACTTTCTGTGCAAGTTGAACTACGCGCTTCAAACATGTTGTGTTCTGGGCTGCTGCTTGCCAGCAGCAGGTGTGCTTGCACTGTGTGCCATACCGGCAGCGGCCCAACATGCGAGGGTGCACCGGCTTGGCGCCGTATCCTCTGCCATGCCTGACCCTGGAGAGGCGTATTTGAATGCATACCGTCTATGCAGGGAGTCTGAAATGCTAGCGGAAAAGCAGAGCTACAATGCTGCCATGCGTAAGGGACAACAGGCCGAGCGTATGCTGGCTGCCATCGTACGTGATTTCCCAAACTGGAAGCCAAACCTAGTGAGCACGCGTCGCCGTTTGCTGGCCGAGAATATGCGAGTGTACCGCAAACGAGCGCAAGAATCTCTGCCGATGGAGGGACAGGTAAAACCGTACACCGTTGAGCTTCCTCAGCGTCAAATGTCTATAAATGCCGCTACGGAACACTACGAACCTACAGAACCACCGAGCTACAACCACGAAGAACGTAAGCTTTACCAAGCTCTCATGCGCGCGCAGGAGGAGTGCCGCCGTATCGCACGCGCTTACACAAATCTCAACTCTCGCTTCCAAGATGTGCAAAAGAAGCTGGTATCAGCTCAAAATGAGCAAAATCTATACAAGGAGCGCTACGAAAAATTGTTAGCACAAGTAACTACTGAACGCGCCGCAGGCAATGGCGTGGTTGATTCTCTTTCTCGCCAGCTCACTGATGTGGAGAGTAAATACAGGAACTCTCAGGCTGCATTGAAAGACGCCGAGGAACGTTCCAGTGACTTGGAAAATCGGCTAGCCGAGACCCTGCAAAATTTAGAACGAGTCACCCGTGAGCGCGACACCCTCTCCCGCGAGAATGAGCAATTGCGTGCCGTCGTGGAACTGAATAGCCCAGATAAGACGAAGGCCCTGCTCGACCAAAATCTCACTCTGGCCGAGAAACTGAAGGCCGCACAAGAGAAAATCAGCAAACTGGAAGCCATGCAGACTGGTGCGAGCGATCAAAATGAAGTGCTCTCACGTCAGCTGGAAGAGGCACGCGCCGAGGCATCGCGCCTGCGTGAAGAACTCAATAACATATACGATGAAAACATGGGCTATCGCCGCCGTATTTCTGAGCTTACCGAGCAGCTCAATAATTTGGAAGCAGATTTGACGGCTCGTGAGAAACAGCCCGTGGCAGACCCTGCTATGCTGGAGGAGAATAAATTGCTACGCGATGTTATTGATAAACAGCGCAAAACCTTAGCAATGCAAGAGGAAAGCCGCCGCTTCCTTATTGAAACCTACCGCAAGCTGAGCAATAACGATCCTCAGGTCGCGGCGGCGTTGGATAAATTGCAGGAGGAGAGTTCTCCAGAATTGACTGAAAACGAAAAACAACTTCTCGAACTCGTACAGCAGAAAATCGCTGCAGGTGTCGACGGCCAAGGCGACGCTGTGCGTGTAAATTTGGAAATACAAACGCTTATAGATCTCGCAAACAAGGCCTTTTCTAAGGGTCGCTACGTATCGGCGGAACAGATGTACCTGACTCTTTACGACCTGCAGCCGGACCACCTGCCAGGGCTAATTAACTTGGGTACCATTCTGCTTTACAATAACAAAAACAGCATCGCACTCAACTATCTCACCCGCGCTACCCGTCTGGCACCTAACATGTCCATAGGATATTATCTGAGCGGTATCGCTTTCTACCGCATCGAACGCCTGAATGAGGCGAGGCGCATGTTCTCGCGAGCTGTGCAGCTTGACCCCGGTAACGCGGAGGCTTTTTTTTACTTGGCAAATATCGAGGGGATCAGTGGTGCATACGATCGCGCGCTCAAACACTACGCCGCCGCTGTGAAAATCAACCCTGAACTAGCTGATGCACATTACAACATGGCCCGTTTATACGCAGAAACAGGTCATGTACCAGAAGCGGCTCGTTCTTATGACCGTGCCGTACATGGCGGAGCAATGCCGGATGAAGAGTTTGAGAAATTCCTGCGCACCAATAAGGACAACTCCCAGCACCCTGGTGCGGACCTGGTAAGCACGGTAAAACCGGATGAAGAAGCACAACGATTGAAAGAAACAGACCCCCAAATGGATCTGCCGCAGGATCAGGAGACCGAAAAGGCTACGGGGCAAATCAAGGAAGGTAGTGAACAGCAGAAGGAAGATACCATAGATGCTGAGAGAAGCGAATTTGCTAAAATGGTAGAGAAGATTGCTGTGCCAGTTGAAACGGTGAAAACAGCCTCTCCCGCTGGGCGAGGTCATGATTTACCAGATGACACCTTCCGCACTATTCGTATGAACACCCGTTTGGGGCTGCGCTCCTTGCGCCTCAAATCCGCAAGTCCACAGCGTCTTCGCAGCCGTGGGAGAGAACAGATCGAACGCGTTCCCGGGAGATCTGACCGCAGATAATACAAGACCAGCGGCAGTTCCATGACAGACCCGAGAGACAAGCGCAAAAAATTATACGACGAGCTGCTTAACTATGCTCGACTGCATCCGAAACAGGCGGCCCGTACCCATCGCGTGATGCATTTCGTGGCTGACACGCCCAACTGCTTTTCCCGCTCCCACGCTTCCGGACATATCACAAGCTCCGCATGGCTGTTGAGTCCGGATAGCAACAGGGCTCTGCTTACGCTACACCGAAAGCTCGGCAAGTGGCTGCAGCTAGGCGGACATACTGATGGTGATACTGACACCTTACACTCAGCCATGCGCGAGGCACAGGAAGAAAGTGGCATCTCCGGCATTGTTCCCGTGAGCACGGAAATTTTTGATGTGGATATTCATCGCATTCCAATACACCCGCAGACCAACGAGGCTGAGCATTGGCATTATGATGTGCGCTACCTTCTGCGCGCCCCGCATGAACGTTTTTGCATCAGCCCTGAATCCTGCGCTCTGAGATGGTTCACTCACACAGAGCTCCTCTCGCCCGCATCTCCGGTGGATGAATCAGTACGCCGTCTCGCAAAAAAAGCGACACAGTACAACAAGCAAATGGGCTTGACATGAACATGGCATGTACTATGATAGGCGGTGTTCCTATGAAAGCTCTCCTTGACCAGCTCAAGCAGTACACGACAGTGGTGGCAGACACCGGTGATTTCCGGCAAATGGAAGAGTATGCCCCACAGGATGCAACCACCAACCCATCACTTATCTTGTCTGCTGCCAAGGTCCCTGAATACCGCCCGATTTTGGAGAAAGTCGTGCTTGATATGAAAGATGTTCCTCTGAGCGGCTCTATTCTGGCTGGAGAGCTCATGAACCGCGTGATTGTTGCTTTCGGGCTTGAAATCCTCAAGCGTGTACCTGGTCGCGTCTCAAGTGAGGTGGATGCTCGCCTCTCCTTCGACACGCAGGCCACCATTGGCAAGGCCCACGAGATTATCCACCTTTACGAGCAAGCCGGGGTAGAGCGTGAGCGCGTGCTCATCAAAATTGCTTCTACTTGGGAGGGCATTTGTGCCGCGCGGGAGCTGGAGAAAGAGGGGATACATTGCAATCTCACACTGCTTTTCAGCCTGGTGCAAGCAGTAGCATGCGCAGAGGCGGGAGTACGGCTGATTTCCCCTTTTGTAGGCCGCATTTTGGACTGGTACAGCAAGAACACAGGCGAAAGCTACACCTCCGAGACAGATCCCGGCGTGCTTTCCGTGCGCTCCATTTACCATTACTACAAGAAGTACGGCTACCCGGTGCAAATCATGGGTGCGTCCTTCCGCAACACCGGGGAGATATTAGCCCTGGCAGGTTGTGATCTACTGACGATCTCGCCGGTCCTCCTTGGGGAGTTATCCACCGGGCAAGGGACAGTGAACTGCGAACTCACACCCACGGTCTCGGCCACAATGGATATCCCACGTGTCCCCTCAGATGAGAAAAGCTTCCGTTTCCTGATGAATGAGGATGCCATGGCCACAGAAAAGACTGCCGAAGGCATACGTCGATTCTCGGCGGATATTCGCAGGCTGGAAGATATGCTGCTCGAGATGCATGCGGAGGCGTAAACAAATTTCATATAAACTAACCTCAACAACAATGAACGTATTAGTGACCGGCGGAGCCGGATATATTGGATCCCATACCGTGCGCCAGCTTGTACGCTCCGGGGCGGATGTGACTGTGCTCGATAGCATGATTTATGGCCACCCGGCAGCTTTGGTGGATCCGAGTGTGAAGCTTGTGAAAGGGGATTTGGGCGATGCGTCAGTGGTGTATCCGCTCCTAGCCGAGGGGCATTTTGATGCTGTAGTACACTTCGCGGCTTTCATCCAAGTGGGAGAGTCCGTGAAGAACCCGCTCAAGTACTACGAAAACAACATTTCCAAACCGCTCACCCTGCTGCGCGCCATGATCCAGGCGGGCACCAAACGTTTTGTATTTTCCTCCACCGCGGCTGTATTCGGCATACCAGAGGAAATGCCCATTCCCGAGACCGCAGCCAAAGCCCCCATCAATCCCTACGGCGCTTCCAAGCTCATGTTGGAACGTGTGTGCCGCGATTGCGAGCAGGCATATGGACTTAAAGCGGTGTTTCTGCGCTATTTTAACGCCTCCGGCGCTTCCGAAGATGCCACTATCGGGGAAGATCACGAGCCTGAAACGCATCTTATCCCTCGCATCCTGATGGCCATAAAGGGTGAGTGCGATGGCATCACCGTATTCGGTACGGATTACGACACGCCGGATGGTACCTGTGTACGTGATTATGTGCATGTAGATGACTTGGCAGATGCCCATCTGCGTGCACTGGATTACCTGATGAAAGGCGGCGATACAAACAGCTTTAATTTGGGCACCGGCAAGGGTCTCTCGGTGAAAGAAATTATCGATGCCGCAGAAAAGGTAACTGGCAAGAAGGCACCGGTGACCTATGGTGCCCGCCGCGAAGGCGACCCGCCCTACCTTATTGCTGATTCTCGCAAGGCTCAGGAAATACTCGGCTGGAAACCGCGTTACACAAATGCCGAGCAGATTGTGGAAACAGCTTGGCGCTGGACCAATGGCCCTCGCGGCGGTCACTATTAACTCAGCTGCGAACCATGAAACGCATTCTTCTCATCCTGTGCATGGCGCTGCTGTGTATGCCTGTACGAGCAGATGCCGACGGTAAGCGGATACTAAACGACCTTTTCCGCGCTGGAGTGCAGGTTGTACAAACGACGCTCCAACAGGAGCAGAAGAGTCCTGCGACTTCGGATGCGAATGCTGCTCCTGTTGATCCCTCCGACGTTCTCAGCCGCGTACTTATTGATTCCCTGGAGAAAAGTGTCAGTGGCTTCAAAGAGCAGTACAAGGAGGAAGGTCGCGCCTATACACGGGAACTCGGTGATATGCTTGTCGAACGCATTGTACGCAGTCCGCGCGTACAATCTGCTATCACAATTCTGCAAGTGTTTTGCTGGGCAATCATTGCCTATTTGGTGCTTGTCTCCCTCCTTCTGCTCGTGAGCATGCAGCGGCTGCGCGCAAATGATCGTCGTATTCTCGAATTGCTGCATGAGCTCAAACGGAAAGAGGGCGAGTCTCTGTGAAAAACAGAGGTAACTTTTCAGTTTGCTGATTTGGCTGACTGCAGTGTGTATCGTTGTCATGACAAATGCATTCCCTAACGGTTTGCCGTGTCTGAGTGTCTAGGACAAGTCCTTTATAAGAAGGGGGTGAAGGGGGTGTTACCATTGGCATTTGGCCGTCCTTTAGCACGACGAGCACAAAGCTATTTCTTCTCAAATCATGCACTGTTCGTGAGATGGGGAGGGAACCAACTTCCTTTTTCATCATAGAAGCGGACGTTATCTATGTTGTTTAAATGTCCCAAAGTTTGCTGAAGCAACGGACCGAAGTACTTTTTCTATTTCTGACCTCATTTTGATGCGCCTGACCTGATAGAACGCTCATGCTATAGCAAATTCCGCTTGCTCGGGGGCCTAAAATGGTGTAACCTGCGTGAGTCATGTGGACAGGCAGATTTTCCCAAGCAACAGCAGATCTCGTGCTCAAGTACAGCGAGTCCGTGTCGTACGATTGGAGGCTGTACCGGTATGACATAGCCGGATCGATTGCGCACGCGCGTGCGCAGATGAGAGCTGGATTGCTCACGCCAGATGAGTTTGCGGCTATTGAGACCGGGTTGAAAGAGATTTTGTCAGATATTGAGGCGGGAAAGTTCCAGTGGAACACGAAGCTGGAAGATGTGCACATGAACATCGAGAGCGAATTGACACGGCGTATTGGCCCCGTCGGCGCCAAGCTGCACACCGCTCGGTCTCGCAATGATCAAGTGGCCACTGACTCGCGCCTCTACTGCCGCGGGATGATAGATGATGCCCTGCACGCCCTCGCGGATTTGCAGCGTGTTCTGGTTCAAAAGGCTGAGCAGTATGCCTCTGTACGCATTCCGGGTTACACGCATTTGCAACGCGCGCAGCCGGTGACCGTGGCGCACCATTTGCTGGCCTACGTGGAGATGCTGCAGCGGGATGTGGAGCGACTGTCGGATTGCCGGAAGCGGGTGAATGTCTGCCCGTTGGGTTCCGGGGCGATTGCGGGGTCTACCATCAATTTGGATCGTTCGGCAATTGCCGCAGAATTAGGCTTCGACGGTGTGACGCAAAACTCCATGGATGCCATTGCCGACCGCGATTATATGGCAGAGTCTCTCTTTTGTCTTGCGCTCATTGGGGCACACCTCAGTCGTCTGAGCGAAGATCTGGTATTGTGGAGCAGCACTGAATTCGGCTTCTGCACGTTGTCGGATGCGCATACCACAGGCTCTAGCCTGATGCCCCAGAAAAAAAATCCGGATGTGTGCGAACTCACGCGAGGAAAAACGGGACGATTGTACGGCAACTTGACGGCCATACTGGTGGCGCTCAAGGGACTGCCGCTCACATACAATCGCGATTTGCAGGAAGATAAAGAGCCGCTCTTCGATTCTTTTGATACTGTGTTGCACGCTCTCGCTGTGAATGCAGAAATGATTGCAGCGGTGCGCATCAATGAGGCACGCTGTGCAGCAGCTGTGGCAGATCCGCTGCTGCTCGCCACAGATCTGGCTGATTACCTAGTCCGCCGCGGGGTGCCGTTCCGCTGTGCGCACGAATTGGTGGGCAAGGCTGTGAGGTTAGCGGAAAAAGAGGGCGTGCTGCTCTCGCAGCTCAGCATCGAGCAATTTCACAGCATCTCTCCAGACTTTGGGGATGATCCATGTGCCGTCTTCAACCTTGACCGCGCCTTCACGTCGCGGACCAATCCCGGTTCGCCAAATATGCAACGCACTGCCGAGCGCATTGCCTATTGGCGCGACAAACTGGGCGCTTAAATAACGAGACCGCGCAGCAAAAGTTCTGCGTTGTTCTGTGTTTTGCGGATGTTGGTCAGCAAGAGTTCCAAGGCTTCCCACCCCGGGTGAGTGGCGAGCTGGCGACGCAACTGCAATACGCGGGCAAGCTCGTCCGGATGGTAGAGCCGGTCATCATTACGGGTACCGCTCTGCGGCAGGGAGATAGCGGGGAAGATGCGGCGCTCTGCAAGCTCACGGTCCAGCCGGATCTCCATGTTGCCGGTTCCCTTGAATTCTTCAAAGATGATTTCATCCATCCGGGATTCGGTGTCCACGAGGCAAGTGGCGATGATGGTGAGGCTACCCCCCTCTTCTACATTGCGCGCAGCGCCGAAAAACTTACGCGGTTTTTCCAAGGCGTGAGAATCCAGACCGCCGGACATGGTGCGCCCACCGGTAGCATGCGCATTGTAACCACGGGCGAGACGGGTGAGTGAGTCCAACAGGATAATCACATCCTTTCCCTGTTCCACCAGGCGTCGCGCGCGCTCCAGCACCATATCGCTCAATTGTTCGTGGCGGTACGAGTTTTCATCAAATGTGGAAGCATACACAGGCGCATCCACTGTCTCCTCAAAATCCGTCACTTCTTCCGGACGCTCATCAAGCAGCAAAATTAGCAGCTCAGCTTCCGGATAATTTGCCCGAAGTGAGCGAGCCATCGATTTGAGTAGAATCGTCTTGCCACCGCGCGGCGGAGCCACCACCAATGCGCGTTGCCCCATGCCAAGAGGAGCCACCAAATCCAGCAAGCGCATGGCGGGCGAAGGGTTGTCGATATTCTCCAAAATAAGTCTGCGTGTGGGGATGAGTGCAGTCAGTTGCTCAAAATCAGGTTGTTGCACGTAATCCGCCGCCGACATTCCCTCGATTTCCACAATTTCCGTAGCTTGGAGCGGGTGGTCCCAGCGCTGCTGACCACGCAGCTTTACCTTGACCTGATTACCGTAGCGTAAGCCATAGCGCGCCATGAGTTCCGAGGAAATAAGGACATCATCCTCTCCCGGGCGGAAGCTGCATGAGGGGTAGCGCAGCATGCCCTGCTTGGGGAAACGACCTCGGTCGATCATCCCCGTAGCGTACACCTGGTTACCTTCCGTAGAGTACGTGCGCGCCAGTCCTGAAACAAGTTGGCGGCGGGTGTGATCCCCTGTGAGCCAGCGGGCGGAAAGCTCTTCAGCCTTTTTTTGCAATTCCGGGAAACAAAGTGTCTGCAGCGCATTGAGATCCACCTCCACCATAGCAGCGATGCAGGCCTTGGCATCCTTCTCAATTTCCTGGCGGTAGAAGAGAAGCACCTGTTCGCGAAGTTGGTCGATGGAGCCTTCATTCCAGAACACGCAATCTGCACCGGCAATTTTCTCATCTGTGGATATTTGAGCACCCACCATGCCTTGGCATATCTCGCGTGAAAAGCCGTTGCGCTCCATAAGTCTCCTCAGCTGGGTTTCCGGAGTGAGCGCTACCGTACACACCCTGTCCGCCACCACATTCACTCCGCTCTTGCTCTCAAAGTAAAGAGGGATGTCTGCGATAAATGTGTGCACCCTCCCGCTCTGCCTCGCATCGGCTTGCGCTTGCGTACACATCTGCGCCAGCTTCGGGTGGATCAGCTCTTCGAGCTTTGTACGTCCCTTTGGATCAGAAGTGACGACGTCACGTAAAAAATTCTTGTTGACAGCCCCCTGCTCATCTAGTGCCCTTGGTCCGAAGGCTGAAACAAGATCGCGAGCCAATTTGCCACTCTCATACAGCTCTGCCACTGCGCGGTCGCAATCAAACAACGCCATGCCCTGCCCGCACATTTCCTGCAGCATCTCCACAACGGTACTCTTCCCGGACGCAATTCCTCCGGTGATAACAATAACCTTCACGCCGCTCATCCTAGCATACTACTCACCCATTCGCAAGCCCAAATGCAGCACGTGCATGTCTCTGTCTGCCCCCACAAAGCACATGCCGGACAAATTGTTCTTATCCACAAGAGTTTTTTCACTCAACACATCCTGATAATGCACTTTAGGCTTGAAATTGTAGGAGGGCGAGAGTACAATGAGCGCGACGTTGCGCGGGCGCAAAACGGGCAGAAGCAGATCATGAAGACGACCAAGGTAATTGAAGTGCCGAATCCATCCGAAGCCGGGCCG
>CANQAD010000066.1 GCA_947588735.1 uncultured Akkermansia sp. | reverse complement strand
CCAACCGGCCGCCTTCTCTACTGCTTCATGCTTCTCTTGTTTATTATCGTCTGCCATAGTATTGTATAATTAGGTTAGATTTTTTTACTCCGCCTGCGCCGCCGCATCCAGCAACGCTTGAATAGCCTCCTTATTCGACAAAACAAACTCCAACGCCCCGCGCTGCTCCTCCCCAAGGTGCAGAGACGCATCCCCCTCATGCGCCGCCAAATCCTCCGCCGCCTTGTTCCACTTAGCCCTCTCCCCATCGCGCAAATGCAACTCCTCATCGCTCGCATGCTCCAGCGGCGTAAACTTCGCCACCCGCGCCTCATAACTCCATTCAATATGCGGCACATAAGCCGTGTTTCTTTCCGGATGCTGTGGATATAAGAATATACCGCTCACCTCATCCCCCTCCTCACGCTCGAAAACCTGCAACCCCCATCGCCAATACTCCGTCTCATGCTCCATATCCCAAACCCGATTCTCAGGATCAGTCACAAGCCGCATGCGCAGTTTGCGCCCGTGCAACGTCTCCCCGTCAAACACCCACTCGCACACTTGCCCCCACACCTGCGCCACCGCATTCTGCGACACCGCCACCGTCACCCAATCCTCCCCATCCTCCGTCGCCTCCTGAATGAGCAGATAAGCCTGACCCGGCCAATCACTAGACGACGGCCGCGTCTTGCGCGTCGGCATCGACACCTTTCGCAAATTGCCCACCGGCACATACTTCGGCGCCAAAAACACACCAAAGCACTCGTAGTTGCTCGTCCCCTCCGGCGTCTCCAAACTCGCCTCCACCGGGTCCGTAAGCGCCTCCTCCACCATCCGCGTCACCTGCTCCGCACTTGCGCCCCCGTCCATCCCCAGCGGCACGGGGGCTTTATCGAAAGGGACAACCGCGGCAGTTTGGTCAGAAACTTCAACTTCGCGAGCAATAGCCTGGAAAGATTTTTGTCCGCCGTTCGCATCCAGCGCACAAAGAACGAACTGCGTCCCGTTTTCCGTGGTGGCGGTCACGGTGCAAGCGCTGGAGGAACTGAGGACGTAAACAACTCCGGGTATCGTTTTTATAGTCATGGCAGGTGTGTTTACAAGCAGTATGGCAGAAAATTTCAAAAAAGAAGACTCCAACGGTGTAACGTAAGGTTGCAAAAATTCTTAAACGCAGAACATCAATCGGGTGCGAAAGAAATTTTTTTACGCCTCAAAAAAAATCGCTTAGGTTACACCGTTGGAGTCTTGCTCTGAAAAAAAATATGGCAAAATGGAGGGCATGGAACTGAACTTTCTCGGAGCAGAGCAAAACCTGAGCGTGCTGGCAGGGAGTCAGCCGGAATACGATGTTCGTTTTATCGGGGACGACGGCGAGCCCGTGGATTTAAGCGACGTGACGTTCGACGGGGTCGTGACCTTAACCGATGAAAGCACGGAAATGATAGACGTTGCGCAGGATTTCTCTGACACGTCGATGCTTCACCTTGTTTTCCCCTCTCTTTCCGAGGTTAACTCCTACCCGTGGGAGCTGCGCGCCGTGAGTGACGAAGGCGAGAAACTTCGCATTGCTCACGGAAAAATTGGCGTTCTGCCGACGAGTCTTGAGCTGGAGCCCGACGCCTACAACTCCACGGAAGTGAAAAATTTGGAGGTGCACCTGCCGGGCAAAGCCAAGGCTCACGCGATGATGGTGTGGCGAGCCAGCTCGCGAGCCTCAGCCGCAGCCGAACGGGCGAGTCTCAGTGAAGCCGCGGCCAAAGCGGCCGCGCAGCAAGCTGCCGACAGCGCCGCTTCGGCGGCTGCCGATGCCGCCAAGGTTGCGACGGCTGCCGAAAATGCTAAACAAATTGCCGAGGACGCGACTGCGGAACTAAAAAAATCGTTAGAGGATTTAAAAACCGACACCGAAAGACTGAACCGCGACGCGGAAGCCACCGTTAAAAAGTTGCAGGTCTTCATGGTCGAATTCACCGACAACGTGCGCAGCGTCATCTACGTGGACCCGGAGACGGAGCACCTCATCATCGGCGGCGTGGACACACTTTGCAAAGTGACGGGCGAGCCAGGAAAAAGCCCCTATGTTGACAAAAACGGAGATTGGCAGTACTGGGACGATGAGACAAAGCAGTGGATGAACGGAGGCCCGGCGCGCGGCGAAGCAGGATTCTCCCCCTACGTGAACGCCGAAGGGTACCTGGTGTACCGCGACCCGCTGACGGGAGAAGTGCGCACGAGCCCCGATAAAATGTACGGTCAGGACGGTCTGGACGGCACGCAGGTCCGGCGCATTATTGTGCAAGGCGAAGAGGACTTGCCGCGCGAAGGAGAAACCTGCAACGGGGGCTGCTACTACTACATCCCCCTCCGAGATGCCCCGCCTGTCGCCATTTTTTCACCGAGCGAAGAAAGAACAACGAGAGGCGCCGTCATGGTAAACCGCCGAACAGTGGAGCTGCCGTCAACCGAGCTGGGTGCAGCAGAGGCGGCGGAGGCGTTTGCCGAGAGTTTGCGCGCTGTTTTCCCGGAGGCCGTAGTGGAGCTCGACCCGGAAAACAACGCTGTCATTCTTATTGCTGACGTCCCTTATTGGCAGGTGCAAAACCTCCCGGAAGACGAGTGGCAACTGACGCTGCACGTCCGCATGAAGCGCGACGGCTACGACGTCTTCGCCTGGTGCGAGAAGGACGGCAGCGCCAACTGGGTGCGAGTTGGCGAGGCAAATGACCTGGCGACGGCGGAGCTTTACGGACTCACCAAACTCGGCACCGGCGCAACCATTGAACGCGGCGCCCCCGTCGGAACAGACGCCAGGGGGGCCATGCGCGTGCCCGCCGCGGACGTGACGCAACAGGGAACCGTGCAGCTCTCCGTGGCCGGGCGTTTGGAAGATGGCGTCGGAGGCATCGGCGTGGACGAATCGGGTAAGATATGGGCGCGGCGCGCAAGCGCTTCGACCTATGGAGTCTCAAAACCAAGCTACACCGGGAGCTTGGAAACGGCCCCCGTCGTCGGCATCGATGAGCAAGGCTCTCTGCGCGTGCCCTTCGCGACGCTTAACCAGGCCGGCGTCATCAAACTCGGCTCGCGTTTCGCTCAAAGCAACCCCATACCTTACCAAGTGGGCATAGGCGCGACGCAAGAGCATAATTTGTCCAACAACTTAATCTTCGGCGGCGCTTACAAGCACATGGAACCGCGCGGGTGGCGCGCCCTCGCCTTACCCTGGCTCGACGCCCTCATTGACGAAAATCCTAACTTCTTCGGCGACATGTATTACTCCGGGCTGCATTCCAGCCTGCAATTCACACAGTCCGCAAACAATGGCCTGGAGCTGTTGAGCGCTACAACCACGCTCAAAGCAGGCGTCTATATCGCCATTGACATCCCCTCGGAAAACCGCGAGGATGCCGTGCCGACGTCAAAAACGGTGCGTGACTGGGTTCACGACGAATGCTACACAAAGACGCAAGCGGACGAAAAAGAACGAGCCCTGAGCGAACGCATCAATGCCAACGCGAGCAAATTCAGCGAGTACACCAACACGGAGGACATGCATCACTATGTTGAGCAAACGCTCCTGCCTTACGCGACTCAGGCTTGGGTGAACAATGCTCTCAAAAGATACTACACGAAAAAAGAGTCCGACGCTCGTTTTGTGCGCGGGGAAGACGGCATACTGCGTATCGGCTTGTACAAAGACGGCGATGACCCGTCGGCTCTGAGCACTCAAAACCCGGACAAGCTGTATATAAAATCGCAGAAAAAAGTCATTTAAGGCTTCATCTATGGAAATTTCATACAAAGGTCACGTGAAAGAAATTGTGGCTGGCGCCTGGTGGAATGGCGCTCCGGTCGCGGAAATTTGGCTGAGAGGCGAGAAACTTTACCCCATCGAAGGCAATGCAGCCACTGAACTTATCCTCGACGTGACTCTCGGCAAGGTAGGGGGAGAGCTCCCCTATTGGCTTCACGCGCTGGATTGGCACGAGAAAATGCCTCGACCTGTCATCGGTTACGAAAAAGAGACCATTTTGTTTGCTGGAATCAAAAGAGGCATTGAAATTCGCACCATGGAAGAAGAGTATAAAGAGAAAAATTATAAGGTAAGCGACACTTTGAGTTTTAAAACTTGGAACGGACTTCGTCTTTTTCGCTCTTACCATGTCAAGGTGTACGGTCAAGCGCCCATTTACGGACAGCGAACGCTCTTCGACCTCGTCATCGACGGGAAAACGTACCACGAAGGCACAGATTTCCTCTTTAACCACAACACGGGGTTCATCGGCTTTTTGGTCAAAGACCAGCTTCCCGAAATCTCTTCCTTGCAAGCGGGGGCGAAGGTGAAACTGAAAGCGAGCATCCCTGAAAGGGAGATGGAGGAGGAGACTCTTGAAAACCTGCAAAAAAACGGCAGCGCCTCGCGCATATATAACTTGCCGCTTATTAAGGACACAGCGTTTCATTTGGCCTGGCAGAAACCGGGAAAAAAAGACACAGCTCATGAGAACTTTACAATAGCCGGCGTCCCGAGCGGGCAAGTGTACATGAAAGGGCATGGTCAAAAAAACGGACACGCGCACCCGCATAATTGCTCCGTTACGATAAAACCTGTGCAGGGCAGTCGGGTCGTGGACGGTCATGTCGATGTTGCGAACAACGCTTGGCCCACAGGCGATTATCAATATAAAATCGATTTAGAGAGTTCGTACAATGCGCAGCTGGCGCGTTGCTACCCGATTTATCCGGCGTTTACGAAGGAGTGGAGCCTGAACGTCGTTGGCGTGGTCATCAAACAAGTTTAAGAGAAAGCAATGCAGACGAGAACATGTTTCAACGGCGGAGAATTGAGTCCGGAACTCAGCGCACGGGCAGATCTCGACGTGTACATGCGCGGCTGCCAAACATTGGAAAACTGGGAGCTTTCGCAGATGGGCGGCGTCAAACGGCGGCGCGGCATGAGGCAGTTTGCAACCTGCGAACCCGGCGCCCGATTGATACCTTTTGTCTACTCGTACAGTGGCCAGGGAAACCGTTTTATCGTTGTGCTGGGAAGCAGGAATCTGCGCGTGCTGGACATGCAGGGAGAAGAGTTGGCGAGTTTCGAAAGCGAACTCGATGCAGCCGATACGCATGCTCTGCAAATCAACGCTCTCCTGCTGCTTACAAGCTCCGGCAAGCCGCCGATGGCTCTGGAAGTCAGCAGCGACTTGGAGTGGAGTTACCACGAATTTCCTATTGACGAACCTGCCTGGCGCTACGACAATGAAAAGCGCGACAACAAAATTGAGGTAACGAAAAAAGACAAAGGCTGCTACGTTGAATTTTCCGAGCACGAAGACGAAAATGAAGCTGATGTCTGGCAACAGGGCGACGAGTTGCGCGCGTCGTTCTGGACGGAGCAGAAGGAGGCGAAGGCGACGACTTCGGAGCTGCTCGACGATGTGCGGCTTGTGACCTCTCTCACCGCCTGCGATGTGGGTGACAAGGTAGCCATGAAAGGCGAAGTCACAAAAACCTACTGGATCTGCAAAAAAGAATTCCCCGCGGACCTCTTCCGTGACGGCCTGGACGACCCGGAAAACTACCCGGACAATTTCGTGAAAGCCGACAACACCAACGCCTACCTCGACGCACAGGAAATAACCAGCGTGAAAGAGCTCGGCACCGTCTCCCTCAATAAAAAGTTTTGCATGCTCAGCGGCTATTGGGAGTTCTATACGTGCATTAAAAAGTTTACGGCCCTCAATATAGTGCCGGGAGCAACCGATTTTGACGACTACCCGGGTTACTTCATCCGAGGGTTGGCAGTTGGCAAAGCCCTGCCTTGTCGAGGCTCGTGGACTTTTTACTGCTCCGGTCTCTGGTACGGCGCTTACGAAGTGCGCAAAAACTACGAAAGCACGGAGCTGAGCGACGAGTGGGAAACCTGCGGCATATCCTTCTCGCGGCTCGGCTCGGGCTCCAACGACAATCTCTCGGGCGATGAAGCAGACCGCGAATGCTATCTTCGCCTCTTCATTACCAAAAGCCGATGGATGGACCAGGCGAGGGCGCAAGCGGGCTTCCCCCCGGAGTCCTGCAGCAACAGACTCATTGTCCCGGGCTACCGGCATGACATGCGTCTGCGTTTCCGCGAGCTTGACGCGGACACCGACGACCCCATTTACGATTACGTCAACAAGGTTAAGGTGGACTGGGAAGGCGTGCGCACGATTGAAAACTGGAGCTGGCAGGCTTGGAGCCAACGCTACGGCTACCCGACGGTCGCCGCGATTTGCCAGCAGAGGCTGTGCTTCGCGGGCACGGCCGCGCAGCCGCAAACCATTTGGATGAGCCAGGTGGACGACATTGGCAATTTCATGACAGGCGATAGCGATGACAGCGCGATTGTCAAAACCATGTACTCAACCTCGCAGAACCCCATTTGCTGGATGTATGAAAACCGCAATTGCCTGCTGTGCGGGACGGCGGAAGCTGAATGGGCAATTGGAAACAGCAACGCAGCGCTCACACCGAGCTCCTGTCCCATGACGCGGCACAATGCCACAGGAAGTGAAAATGGCGAACTTGCGTTACAGGTCGAGACAGTGGTGCTCTTTATCGAACGCGGAAGCGGACGATGCTTCGCATGCGGGTACTCCTTCGAAATGGACGGCTACCGAACCAAAGACGTGACGGTGTTCGCCCCTCACATCCTGCGCGACCACGGCGGCGCGGTGCAGGCAACGCTGCTGCGCAAGCCGGACACAGTGGCTGTTTATGCTCTGGCCGATGGACAAGTCGCTCTCTGCACCTACAATTCTCAGCACGAAGTGAACGCCTGGCACCGCTGGACGACCGACGGCAAAGTAACCTCCGTTTGCGCCATGGCTGATGGCGTGCGCAGCGACCGGCTCTTCCTCGTCGTTGAGCGCAACGAAGGCGTCAACATAGAAGTGGTGGACGAAGAGAGCGACTACGTCGACAACGGCGAAAGAGATTTTACGAGTGAGCTTGTGACCTCCGCTCTTAACAACCCCCTCGAAAGCCCCGTGCGCAAAGAACCAAAACGCCCCGTCGTTGTGAAATTCGGCGACCTCTGCAAGCGCGACTTTCTGGAAATCTCCGTAGAAGGCACGCCTTGGACCCAAATAGCCAAAGAAGCGCCGTGGCTTCCCATCGGCTGGAACGAGCTGCTGCCGGAGAACGCCTGGAAATACGAAAACACCGTCGGGCTGCGCTTTCACGGCAACGAAAATTGCGAAATTCTCGCCCTGCAAGGATAAACTCTCTCATTCTATGAACGACGCATTAGAACAAGCCCTGGCAGCCATGGACTCCCGCGAAGACTGGCTCCCGGAAATGCACGTCTCCTCCGCTATTCGTGGCGGCGGTGAAGCCATACTCCGCCGCGACGTCGTCTGCATCTGGGCACGCTGCGACCCCGTGGACGGCGATGACGCCCACACGGCCACGATTCTTTTCTGCGGCGGCGACCCGCTGAAACTCGCGGAAATTGCCGACCACTTAACCGCCGACTGCGCCATCACCCACGTCATCTGGACGCGTGGCTTCAAACGCGGCTCCCAAGCCTGCCAAAAGCACGACCTCGCCAAATGGGCTCGCCTCGTTCGAAAACTTAATTCGTAATTCGTAATTCGTAATACCCCTAACGGTGTAACGTTACGCGGTTGGAGTCTTACTCCTGCCTGTCTTCGTGCGATAGTGGCGATGCTATGAGTGCATTCACTATTGACCAACCAACGTCCGTCCTGTTTGAGGCGTCGCGCACCGACATGCTCAACCGCATGCTCCAAAAAGAAGTGAGCGACCTCGCAGGCTACGCAACCATCCTTCCGGACTGCACCGGGGATTACCATAAACTCACCTTCGGCTCCAACACCGAGCTTGTCGGACGAACGGACTTCGACGAAGTCATTCAGGCGGAGGAAATGACCTACAACGTGCGCGGCATCAAGCCGCTCATGTATGAACGCTGGCACAAGTTCCTGCCGGAGAAAACCAACTTTATGCGCAACTTCCCGCTCACCACGACCAACGTGGTGAACGAGCTGCGCCCGGCCCTCGAACGCGCTAAAGACTTCAACCTCATGGGCACCATCGTGGACACCAAGAAAGGGTCTCCCACCGAAGGCGAAGTCATCGTCCGCAAGTACAACACGTACGACGATGGGGCCGAGGACGGCAATCCCATGAAGATGGGCGCGACCTCCGGCTACTTCGGCGACGCCTACGCTGGAAAGACCGGCGACGCCCGCATTGAGCTGCCCATGCAGCCCTTCGTGGACGGCACGGGCCTCGTGACCAAGTGGGACGAGTATGACGAGTCCGTCGCACTCGACATGAAGCGCAGCAACGTCGTGCCCGTCAACTACGTGCCGGACGGCACCGCGGAGCCTTCCGGCTGGACCGTGGACAAGTTCATCCTCGTCTACGAAATGCTTCAAGCCCGCTACGCGAACAAGCGCGGCACCATCGTGCACGCCATCACTCACCGCCAGGCTGCGGAAATTCTGCGCAACGAAAAGTTCCAGAACCTGCTCTTCGGCAACCAGGTGCTCAAGACAGGCCTCATGGACTCGCTCTTCGGCATCAAGTTCCTTGTCACCGACACCCTGCCTCTCGTCAACATCGGCGACGGCGGCTCCCCCAAGTGGGTCCGCGCCTGCCCCACATGGTGCGTGGAGGACCTCGTGTTCGGCGTCTGGGACGACGCGGAATTCCACATACGCCAGCCGCAGGACCGCGTGAAGACCGTCTACCTCGGCTGCACCTTCGCCATGGGCTCCGGTCGCAAGCGCGAAGAGTCCTGCATCACGATGCTGTGCGACGAAGGCTACAAGCCGAAGGGCGACTAATTTTCCCTCGCGTTGTCATAACACAACCGCCGTCCTGCGCTCGCCGCCGGGCGGCGGGATTTTTTTAGTTAGCGCGCTGGGGAGTTAAGGGAGGGAGATGGTGAAGGCTATGAATAGCATGATGAATGAGATGATGAAGAGGATGATTTCTCCGAGGGTATCCAGGATTGTCTTGACGATTTTTGGCATTTTATTGCTGTTCGGTTTTGGTGGGCAGGGGGAGGAGGAGGAAGAGGGCGATGGTGACGGCGTTGGCGATGAGCCAGGAGTCGCGGGTGAGGGCGATGCGCCAGAGGGGGTTGTAGAGGATGGCGCAGGCGATGGCGAGGAGGGAGCGGTAGTTGACCTGCTGCGGACGCCAGAGGGAGACGGCGAGGAAGATGGAGTAGAGGCAGACGGCTATGCGCAGGAAGTTGTAGTAGCCGTAGGGCATGTGGGCGAAGGCGAGCGCGAGGATGGCGCAGGCGATGATGGTGTATGGGTGTGGTAGTTTCATGGGAATTATGGGTTGGTTGGGAAGGGAGCGCGCCCGGCGGCGCCTGGGGTGTTAGAGGTCGTAGTCGTCCGGGAAGGCATCTTGCATGAGGGAGAAGGCGCCGAGCAGGAAGAAGGCGGCGAGGACGATGAGGAAGCAGATGATGGTGGCTACGTGGACGTAGGGCTGGGCTTCAAAGGGGGCTTCTGGGTCAATGTAATGTTTTTCGTAGGGGTCACGTGTTTTTCGCACGAAGGCGGTCATTTGTTTGTCTATGTTGAAGAGGAGTAGCCAGTAGCCGATAGGAGGGCAGGTTATGCTACAGCAGAGGCCGATGCAGTAATCGGCGAGTGTTTTGGGGAGGAGGTGGCAAAGGTGGCAGGAGAAGCCGATGTAGAAGATGATGATGAGGGTGTATTTCAGGGCGGCGAGGGTTAGTGTTTTTTTGTATTTGGGGTGGAGTTTCGCCATGGGTAGATTGTAGCACGAGGCGAAGAAAGGGGGAAGAAAAAAATATGCATTGATAATGAGGAAGTAAGAAAAAAGTGCAAAAAAGTGGAGAAAAATGTTTGACAAGGTGTCGGACACCCACTAATATAGGCGCATGGCTAATCAGCGGGCGAAAGACGTGAGAAGAATTACCATCACTCTGCCAAACGACCTTTTGGAAGCGTTGAAAGTGGAGAGTGAGAAGGTAGGGAAGAACAGGCTGGAGGTAGTCCGTGAAACCCTTACCGATTACTTGCAACAGAAACAGCAAAAGAAAACTAAAACTCAAAAATAATTATGACTAACGCAACGAGCAGGAAAAGTCCGGCGGGTGTCAGACACCCATTTAAGAAGAACCTCACTTTTACCGTAGAGGAAGACATATGGCGAGGGATAGAGGAGGAAGCGAAACGGTCAGGGGTTTCAGCAAATGAACTGGTGAAGAGATTGCTTGCAAATAGACTGAAAGGAACGAGTAAATAACGCTACGGGTGTCAGACACCCATAAAAAGACCAGCGGGTGTCAGACACCCATAACAAGCTACGAAAATGAAGAAAGAAAAGAAAGTGAAGCCGACGACGGTTATTTTCCCCGTGAAAATGTTTGAGGCGTTGAAGGAGCTGGCGGTGAAGAATAACAGGTCGGTGGCAGGGCAAGTGCGGGCTATGTTGCAGGAGCAGTTGGAAGGGAACAACTAAAAGGAGAAAAGGCATGACAGCGAAAGCAGCGAGGGGGGACGAGCTGATGCGGGTGGTGGAGTTGAAGGGGTATGAGTATGCGAGCATTGGGACGTTGGCGAAGAATTATGAGGTGAGCTACAAGAGCATGGTGGAGCTGATCGGGAGGCTGCAGGAGACGCACGAGGTGCGGGTGCTGGAGCTGGGGCCGAGGGCGACAAGGGTGAATGTGGCGGACTTCAGGAGGGCGCTGTTGGACTGCGTGCCGGTGAGAACGAGCATTAGGTGAATTACGAGTTACGAATTACGAATTACGAATTACGAATTAGCGAAGCTTATGATACGCGATGACATATTGGAATGGTTGGTGATTGCGGTGATGGCGGCGGGTGCTATTTTGGTGCTGATGCTGGTGGAGGGGACGGTGTTTGAGGCGGGCGTGAAGCATGGGAAGAACGCTGCGGAAGTGGAGAGGCTGGAGAGGGTTGAGTGGGCGTGCTGGTGCGACCAATGGGCTGATACCAGGGCGGCGCAGGAAGCGTATTTGCGGGAAAGGGGGGAGCGATGATACACTTTTGCAGGACGAATGGTGAGCAGTTGTACTGGCTGACGTGTGACAACTGCCACGATTTTACGGAGCAGTATGAGGATGAGGAGGAGCTGTACTGGGAGGCGGCTGAGAAGGGGTGGTTCCGTCACCTGAGGCTGAATAAGGTGTTTTGCGGTATGGAGTGCTACAAGGAGTATATGACGAAGAAAGGAGGCGAGAGATGAGGTTGAAAATTTTAATTAAAGCACCGAACGGCGAGGGTGTGCGAGAGGTGGAAATATCGACGTACGATAAAGCCGGACAGCAAAGGAGCAAGTTTTTCACGATGCCAGCTCCGTACGAAGAGCAATATCTTGTTCGTGGGTATTACTTGAGCGGGTTTTTGGACGGTTGTCTTTCCGCTTTGGATTTTTCCTCAGAGCTGGAGAAACAGGGTATAAATGACCTCATGCGGTTACACGTAGGGCAGTCTATCGTGCTTGAGTATGAGCAACAGCATTGCAGCGTAAACATTATCTAACGATATGGAATTTAACGATTCAGTGACGACGTTTGAGGATTATCCGGGGGAGTTGGAGCGGCGGGAGATTGAGGTGCTTATTAAGCTTGTGCCTTTCATTGAGCGGGATGTGGAGGAGAGGTGCGATAGAATTAGGGAGAGGAGAGAGGAGGAAGGGCATTTATGCTCAAGTGGAGGTTTTGGTTCTATTGATAGGGCTAGAGAATTTCGCTGTCGGCTCCACGAGAAATATGCTCCGCTTTTGGCGAGGGAGGAGGAGAGGGTGGTGAGGCTGCGGAGGGGGATTTTGGAGAGGGCTGAGAGGTTGTTTCCCGAATTAGCGGCGGAGGAGCCGCAGGAAGATTTTTCGTCCGGTTCTCAAGGTGAGGACGGTTCTTTATCCGCGCGTGGCAGTTGCGAGGACGCGCGCGGGGTTTCATACGTTGACGGAGAGGAGCCCGTCGGCCGGACGGAAAGTTCTATGAAATAAGCAGACCTCGCAAACAAATGAAATAATATGACAACGCTAAACATAAAACGAGGGAAGGTGAATCGCGCGCAACGCGTGGTGATTTACGGCCCGGAAGGGATTG